>JAVHPS010000001.1:0-3746 GCA_036170715.1 Rhodoferax sp.
GCATACAGGCTGTATTTGCCACCGTCTTTGGGCAGGTTGCCGCTGATCACCACCGAGCCGGCCGGAATGCGGCCGTAACTCACGGTGTCACTGGTGCGGTCATAAATAGGAGTGCTTTGGCCAATGTAGACACCCATTGAGATGACCGAGTTTTCTTCCACGATCACGCCCTCCACAATTTCGGAGCGCGCGCCAATGAAGCAGTTGTCTTCGATGATGGTCGGGTTGGCTTGCATCGGCTCCAGTACGCCGCCAATGCCAACACCGCCGCTCAGGTGCACGTTTTTCCCAATCTGGGCACAGGAACCGACTGCCGCCCAGGTGTCCACCATGGTGCCTTCGTCCACAAACGCGCCAATGTTGACAAACGAGGGCATCAAGATCACGCCCTTGGCCAAATAGCTGCCACGGCGTGCCACGGCCGGCGGCACGATGCGTACGCCGGTGGCTTGCAGGCCAGAGGCGGTCATGTGGGCGAATTTGGTGGGCACTTTGTCATAAAAAGCCAGGTCACCGGCGTGCATGATGGCGTTGTCGTTCAGGCGAAAGCTCAGCAACACCGCCTTTTTGATCCACTGGTGGGTGGTCCATTGACCCACGCCGTCACGGGTGGCGACGCGCAGGTCGCCAGCATTCAAGCCGCTGAGGACATGCTCGACCGCATCGACCACTTCCTTGGGGGCAGAGGCGGCAGAAATGTTGGAGCGGTTGTCCCAGGCGTTGTCAAGAATGGTTTGCAGTTGTTGGGTCATGGTGGTAGGAATGGATGGAGTGGTGATAAAGGGGTCGATTTACAAGCGACTAGCGCAATGGCCAGTTTTAATAAATTTGACGATGCGCTCGGCGGCTTCAAGGCATTCTGCCGTATCGGCCACCAGAGCCATCCGGATGCGCCCCAAGCCTGGGTTGTTTCCATCGGCGGCACGTGCCAGAAAGCTGCCCGGCAGCACCGTGACATTGTAGTTAGCGTACAACGCGCGGGCGAACTGGGTGTCGTCGCCTGCCACATCGGCCCACAGGTAAAAGCCCGCGTCGGGCAGCGCCACCTTGAGCACTGAACTCAGCAAGGGGGTGACCTGGGCAAATTTGGCGCGGTACAGGGCGCGGTTGTCCACCACATGCGCTTCGTCCTGCCAGGCGGCGATGCTGGCGGCTTGCACCACTGGGCTCATGGCGCTGCCATGGTAAGTGCGGTAGAGCAAAAAGGGTTTGATCAGCGCCGCATCACCGGCCACAAAGCCGCTGCGCATACCCGGCACATTGCTGCGTTTGGACAGGCTGGTGAGCGAGATCAGGTTTTTAAAATCAGCGCGCCCCAGCTTGGCGGCCGCTTCCATACCCCCCAGTGGTGGCTCGTCGCGGAAGTAAATCTCGCTGTAACACTCGTCCGAGCCAATCACAAAGCCAAACTTGTCACTGAGTTCAAACAGCATTTGCCACTCTGACAAGGGCATCACCGCACCGGTGGGGTTGCCGGGCGAGCAGACGATGAGCAGCTGGGTGCGTGCCCACACCGCATCGGGCACGCTGGCCCAGTCGGGGGCAAAGTTGCGCGCCGGGTCGCTGGCGACAAAGTAGGGTTCAGCCCCGGCTAACAGCGCCGCGCCTTCGTAGATTTGGTAGAACGGGTTCGGGCACACCACCAGCGGCTTGGGGTCAGCGGCGTTGGCCGGGCGGTTAACCACGGTTTGCGCCAGGGCAAACAAGGCCTCACGCGAGCCCAATACCGGCAGCATTTGCGTGGTGGGGTCTACGTGCAGGCCATAGCGGCGCAGCAACCATTGGGCAAAGGCCTCGCGCAGCGCCGGTTCACCGGCAGTAGCCGGGTAGCTGGCCAGACCACTGGGTGTGCGGGTGATGGCACGGGTCATGGCCTCCTGGATCAGTGCTGGCGTGGCGTGGCGCGGTTCGCCTAGCCCCAAGCTGATGGGTTGAAAGGCCGGGTTTGGGGTGATATCGGAAAAGAGTTGACGCAGCCGCTCAAACGGGTAGGGCTGCAAGAGCGAGAGAAGTTGATTCATGGGCGGCGATTATCCGGGATTGCGTGTCCCGGCCAGCCCTGGTGGCCCGATGTGGGGGCAGTCGGTGTTGTTTAACTTGTTTTTTTACGTGCCTTTGCCTTTTTGGAAGGCGCGGGGCTGGCTGCGGCGGGGGGCGCATCGCCCAGCACCGACTTCAGCGGACAAATTTTGAGGGCCGGGCATTTTTGGCAGCCCACGGCAATGGCAATTGGACAAATGGTCATGGCAAAACCCTAACTTGCAACAGTGGAAAATGAAGCCACCAGTATCCCTCACCCGGCAGGCACGGGCCGGTTGATCTGGAGGGGGGTGACTCTAATGGGCGCAGAGGTCCAGGCGTTGCACCGGTTGGGTCACGTTCAGCCAGCGCCGTGCGGCTTGAGCCAAACCGCTGGGCTCACCGGTGGTTAACAGTGTTAATTGGCCCGGGTGCGTGGTGGGGGCAAGGCTAGGCAACACGCGTCGGGTTTGGCGCGCCACGGGGTCGCCGTTGTCGATCAGCTGCACTTGAGGGCCAATCAAGGTGCGAAAGAAGTGACCGGCAAACGGGTAATGGGTGCAGCCCAGTACCAAGGTGTCAATCTGTCCACTTTGTATGCCAAATTGGCCTGTAGCCCTTGTATATTCTGAGCATAGCGCTTCAATTTCAGGAGCGTTATTGCGTTCGATGGCATCCGCCAGACCATCGCACGGGGTGCATACAAACTCAGCCTGACTCGCCAGCGAGCTCAGCAAGGCCTTGAACTTCTGGCTGGCCAGCGTGCCGCGCGTAGCCAGCACGCCAATGCGCCGGGTCTGTGTGACTGCCACGGCGGGCTTCAGGGCCGGTTCCACCCCGACGATGGGCAGGGTGGGGTAGTCCTGACGCAACAGGTGGACGGCGGCGGCCGTGGCGGTGTTGCAGGCAATGACCAGTGCCTTGACCGGCAGGTGTTCATGCTTCAGCAACTGTTCGGTGATGGTGCGTGAACGTGCCACCACAAAGGAGGCCTCACGCTCGCCGTAGGGTGCAAACCCGCTGTCAGCCACATACACAAAATCTTCAAACGGCAGCTCGGCACGCAGGGCTTTGAGCACGCTCAGGCCACCCACGCCACTGTCAAATACCCCGATGGGGCGCTTGACATCCGTTGCCGGTTCAGGCTGCGGCAACGGTGATGCCTTTGAACTCACCGGTGGCAATGCGTTGCTGCCATTCGGCCGGGCCGGTGATGTGGGCGCTGGTGCCACCGGCATCCACGGCCACGGTCACGGGCATGTCGACCACATCAAATTCATAAATGGCTTCCATGCCCAGATCGGCAAAGCCGAGCACTTTGGAGGTCTTGATGGCTTTACTCACCAGGTAGGCGGCACCGCCCACGGCCATCAGGTAGGCTGATTTGTGCTTCTTGATGGCTTCGATGGCGACCGGGCCGCGCTCGGCTTTGCCGACCATGGCGATCAGACCGGTTTCGGCCAACATCATCTCGGTGAAACCGTCCATGCGCGTGGCCGTGGTCGGGCCGGCCGGGCCGACTGCTTCATTGCCCACTGGGTCCACCGGGCCCACGTAATAAATGACGCGGTTGGTGAAGTCCACTGGCAGTTTTTCGCCCTTGGCCAACATGTCCTTGATGCGTTTGTGCGCGGCATCGCGGCCGGTGAGCATTTTGCCGTTGAGCAGCAGGGTGTCGCCCGGCTTCCAGCTTGCCACTTCTTCCTTGGTCAAGGTGTTGAGGTTGA
>JAVHPS010000002.1:0-17260 GCA_036170715.1 Rhodoferax sp.
AGCGCCTTGCGGTAGAAGGCGTTGGATTCTTCAGCGGTGGAGAACCCGGCGTATTGGCGAATCGTCCACGGGCGAACGGCGTACATGGTGGCCTGCGGGCCGCGCAGGTAGGGCTCAAAACCAGGCAAGGTATCGGTATAAGCTAGGTCTTTGGTATCTTCGGACGTGTACAGCGGTTTGACGCTAATCCCGTCTGGTGTTTGCCAGTTGAGCGCGTTGACATCGCCACCGGGTGCCGATTTGGCGGCTGCTTTGGTCCAGGCTTCAAGGGTACTGGGCTGAAATTCTGGTGTTTTTTGAGTCATGGTGGCGCGGCAAATGGGGTTGGACAAGGGCATGACTTGCTTGTGACGGGTCATGTCGGAACAGGTCAATGAGTTTACGTTATTTATAATTATTGATGCAAAAAATTCCTTCCAGCTTACAATCCTGACCATGGCAGCCCTTTCCTTAGCCCCTCGCGCACTTTACGAAGAAGTGGCAGAACTGCTGCGTCAGCGCATTTTCAACCGCGAGTTGGAGCCTGGGAGCTGGATTGATGAACTCAAAATTGCGCAAGACTACGGCATCAGCCGCACGCCCATGCGTGAAGCACTGAAAGTGCTGGCCGCTGAAGGGTTGGTGACCATGAAGGTGCGTCGTGGCGCCTATGTCACAGAGGTTTCAGAGCGCGATTTGACCGATGTGTACCACCTGCTTAGCCTGCTCGAATCAGATGCCGCAGGCGTGGTGGCCAACACCGCCACCGAAGGCCAGTTGCGTGAATTGCAGCAGTTGCACCAAGAGTTAGAGCTGGCCGGCTCGCCAGAAAGTCCAGACCGTGAACGTTTTTTCGAGATCAATGAGCGCTTTCACATGCGCCTGCTTGAAATAGCCAACAACCGCTGGCGCGACCAAATGGTGGCAGATTTGCGCAAGGTGATGAAGCTCAACCGCCACAACTCGTTGCTGAAGTCTGGCCGCATTCAAGAGTCTTTGAAGGAACACCGGGCGCTGATACAAGCCTTGGTGGCCAGAGACAGCCAGATGTGCCAAAAGCGCATGCAAGAGCACTTTGCCAACGGACTTGAAGCCGCTGTTTAAGGCTCTAAAGCAGATAGAGAGATGGCAAAGAGATGGGGGGGCAAGAAGCTGGTCTGCCCGGAGGGGATCGAACCCCCGACCCACAGCTTAGAAGGCTGTTGCTCTATCCAACTGAGCTACGGGCAGAGATCACGAGAATTGAATGGTCGGGGCGAAAGGATTCGAACCTTCGACCCTCTGGTCCCAAACCAGATGCGCTACCAGGCTGCGCTACGCCCCGACTCTGCTATTGTAATGGCTCAGTGATTGGTTTCCGACTTTGAGGCGATGCTGCACACACAACTTTTTCGCATGACCACCCAAATGACCCCTCCTTTGCCGTGGCTCGAAGCCGGCCAGCCTTTCCCGAATTGGCGACAAGCGTGGGGGGAGAGTAGCCCTGCCCCGGGCTTGTTGTGCGCTGGTAATGATCTGGCAGTGACGACGCTGCAACAGGCTTACGCCTGCGGTATTTTCCCTTGGTACAGCGCTGGCCAGCCACTGCTGTGGTGGTGTCCTGAGCCACGCATGGTGCTGCAGGTCGATCACTTTCGCATGTCCCAATCGTTTCAAAAAACGCTCAAGAAATTCATCCGGTCACCGGCGTGCGAAATTCGCGTCGATTGCGCGTTTACCGAGGTCATGCGAGCGTGCAGCAGCAGCCCAAGGCACGGACAGTCTGGCACCTGGATACTGCCGGAAATGATCAATGCCTACACAGAACTGCATCAAGCCGGTATGGCGCACAGCGTTGAAACATGGGTCAACGGACAACTGATGGGCGGGTTGTATGGTGTCGGCATGGGGCATGCTGTGTTTGGCGAATCGATGTTCCACCGCGCCACAGATAGTTCAAAAATCGCCTTGGCCGCACTGGTGGCACTGTGCCGACAACACCAAGTCATGCAAATTGACTGCCAACAAAATACCAGGCACATGGCCTCGCTAGGTGCGGCTGAAATGCCAAGGGATGAATTTGTCAGCCGTGTTCAAAGTCTTGCCAAAATGCCAGCATTTGACTGGACATTTGCATCCACTTACTGGAACAACCTTGCCCTATCTGGCACAGACTACACGTGATCCAGCACACTGCCATTTCATCGTCACCCCTGAAGTACTACGCCACTGCGGCGTATGCATGCAGCTATATGGAAGGCCGGATTGCACGCGCCCAGGTCGCCGAACCTGGTATGTCGGTTGGAAACAAACTTTACAGCGAACTGGTTCGTCAAGGTTTTCGCCGCAGTGGCAGTTTTGTTTATCGCCCCTGCTGTGACCACTGTCAAGCCTGCACCTCCATTCGCATCGCTGTCAACGCGTTCCATCCAGATCGCAGCCAGCGACGTGCGGCCAGACAGCACGGTCAACTGCACATCCACATCACAAAACCGTTCTTTTCAGAAGAACATTACGCCCTGTACCAACGCTACCAGCACGCCAAACATGAACACGGCGGCATGGATGTGGATGATGTGGCGCAATACCGGGAGTTTCTGGTTGATTCGCCAAGGGATTCGTACCTGATCGAATTTAGAGAGGCCGATTCGTCCCACGACCTGCGGATGGTGTCCATCGTTGATCTGCTCGATGATGGCTTGTCGGCTGTGTATACCTTTTATGAGCCGCTGCCCTGTCAGAGTTATGGCACCTTCAACGTGCTGTGGCAAATTGAGCATGCCCGCGCCATCGGTCTGCGCTATCTCTACTTGGGTTACTGGATTGAAAACTGCCAGAAGATGTCTTATAAAACCAGATTCAAACCGCATGAGTTGCTTTTGAACGGCCAATGGCTTTGCCATCCCTCGTAACCATACAGGGGCGTTCATTTTTCGCCAGATAAAATGACCCGGTACACAGGAGTTTTCATGCGCAAGTCAGACCCAGGGATACCCGAAACCCCCACCGTACAAGTGATTGAACGCTTGTTCGCCGTGATGGATGTGCTGGCATCCCGAGAAGACGCAATTTCGCTCAAAGAGATCAGTGAAAAAACCGGCCTTCACCCCTCCACCACCCACCGCATCCTGAATGATTTGGCCATTGGCCGCTTTGTGGATCGCCCCCAGTCTGGCAGTTACCGGCTTGGCATGCGTTTGCTGGAGCTGGGCAATTTGGTCAAAAACAGGCTCAACGTGCGCGATGCTGCCTTAGCACCGATGCATGAGCTGCACCGATTGACCCAGCAGCCTGTGAATTTAAGCGTTCGTCAAGGCGATGAGATCGTTTATGTAGAGCGCGCCTACAGCGAGCGCTCCGGCATGCAGGTGATTCGCGCTATTGGTGGACGAGCTCCCTTGCACCTGACCTCTGTCGGTAAACTGTTTCTGGCCGCAGACGACACCCCCAGAGTTCGTGCCTATGCAACACGAACCGGGCTGAGTGGCCATACCAAAAACAGCTTGACCCAGTTACCTGCGCTGGAGCGTGAATTGACCAAAGTGCGGCGTGATGCCTACGCCAACGACAACGAAGAACTGGAATTGGGTGTGCGCTGCATGGCAGCGGGTATCTACGATGACCAGGGAAAACTGGTGGCTGGGCTGTCCATTTCCGCACCTGCAGCCCGGATGGATGACACCTGGATCAACAAGCTCAAAACCACAGCCAACGAAATTTCACAAAACCTGGGATTCCAAAATCAACCGGCATGAACGCAGGGAGTTTTACACACCCAGCCGATTTTCAGACTGCGATATCAGCGCCGCCGCATGGGGAGCAGATTCGAGCCAGTGTCTGACACGTTGCGCATCCGCTATGCGGGTAAGCGAACCGGCCGAATCCAAAAACACCATGATGAGTTGACGACCTGCAATTTTGGTTTGCATCACCAGACAACGTCCAGCCTCAGCGATGTAACCTGTTTTTTGCAGTCCAATTTCCCAAGATGAATTTTTGACGAGTCGATTGGTATTGTTGTACTGCAGCACACGCTTACCGACGGCGACTTGAAAACCTGGCGAAGTGGTCAACTCCCGCAACAGCGGATGTTTATGGGCCGTATCGACCAACTTGACAAGATCGCTTGCACTTGACCGGTTTTCGCTCGACAGGCCCGTGGGTTCTACATAACGCGTATCTTTCATGCCCAACAATTGCGCTTTGGCATTCATCAAACCGGTGAAAGTCGCAAGGCCCCCGGGATAGGTACGCCCCAACGCATGTGCCGCCCTGTTCTCACTGGACATCAGTGCCAAGTGCAACAATTCACCACGGCTCAAGACCGTCCCCACCCGGAGCCGAGAGGAACTTCCTTTTTCAGTATCCACATCTTCTTGACTGATGGTGATTTTTTCATCGGCTGGCAAGTTGGCCTCACTGATGACCAAACCTGTCATTAATTTTGTCAATGAAGCAATGGGGAGCACAGCTTGTTCATTTTTTTTGAACAACACTTCATTGGTATCCTGATCGACCACCAAGGCGACACTGGACTTTAAATTCAGGCTGTCTTGAACCGCATGCAGCCCAGTGGACTGCCCCAACGAAGGAGACTGCGCTTTCTGTCTTAGCACTGGCGCAGCGGCGAATTTCTTTTTTGTCGTAAAAGTATGACTGACTCGTGCGTTTTTAGTTTGAACAACTTTCTTGTGCTTGACAGAACCGACCTTCACCGTGTCTGCCAACACTGTGGGCGCAGCAACCAGGATGCCCAAGAGCGTCAGAAGTCCAACGCCATCGCGAATCCACCGGCCCAAGACACTTTGAGGACACTTTGACATTGACTGGACTCCTGAACATGAATGAAGCATGGTCGAAGTTTAAGACAGAAAGTCTCGCAGTGACAAGTACTTGCAAGACTTTCTTAAACTGATTTGATGCTTTCAGCCTTGGGCCGCCACCCGTTCCGATTGACTCTGTAACTTGTTCAGTGCGCTAAGGTATGCCTTGGCTGAGGCAACCACAATGTCAGGATCGGCCCCCACACCATTGACCACACGCCCACTTTGCTGCAAGCGCACCGTCACTTCACCCTGGCTTTCGGTTGAGCCACTGATTGCATTAACAGAATACAGCACCATCTCTGCGCCACTGTGCACGTTCGCCTCTATGGCTTTCAGTGACGCATCCACAGGGCCGTTGCCGTGGGCACTGCCCGTCACTTCTTTCCCCGCGATGGTCATGACCACCTTAGCCTGCGGCAATTCACCCGTTTCACTGTGCTGGGACAGAGACACCAACCCATACTGTTCATGACTCTGAGCGATGTTTTCTTCGCTCACCAGCGCCAAAATATCTTCGTCAAAAATTTCACTCTTGCGATCAGCCAGATCTTTGAATTTGGCAAACGCCAGGTTCACATCGGCCTCACTCTCCATTTGCACACCAAGCTCCTGCAGCCTTTGCTTGAAGGCATTGCGGCCGCTAAGTTTGCCCAGAATCATTTTGTTGGCCGACCATCCTACATCTTCGGCACGCATGATTTCATAGGTGTCGCGAGCCTTCATGATTCCGTCCTGATGAATACCAGCGGTATGCGCAAAGGCGTTCGCGCCCACAATGGCCTTGTTCGGCTGCACCACAAAACCAGTGGTCTGACTGACCATACGGCTGGCTGCCAGTATTTGGGTCGCATCAATGCCCACTTCAAGGTCAAAGTAATCATGCCGGGTGCGCATCGCCATCACTACCTCTTCAAGGCTGCAATTGCCGGCGCGCTCCCCCAACCCGTTAATGGTGCACTCTACCTGCCGTGCACCACCTAACTTGATGCCAGCCAAAGAATTGGCAACCGCCATGCCCAGATCGTTATGGCAGTGCACCGACCAGATCGCCTTGTCCGAATTGGGCACACGTTCTCGCAAGCGTTTAATAAAGTTGCCATACAGTTCGGGAACGGCATAGCCCACCGTGTCGGGCACATTGATCGTACCAGCACCTTCAGCGATTGCAGCCTCGATCACACGGCACAAAAAATCCTCTTCACTGCGATAGGCATCTTCAGCACTAAATTCAATATCAGCCACCCGGTTACGGGCAAAACGCACCGCCTGCTTCGCCTGCTCCAGCACCTGTTCAGGTGTCATGCGCAGCTTTTTCTCCATATGGATTGGAGAGGTCGCAATAAACGTGTGGATACGTGCGCGATCGGCCCCTGCAAGCGCATCAGCTGCCAAGGTGATATCACGGTCATTGGCTCTGGACAGCGAACAAACCGTTGAATCCTTGATGACGTTGGCAATGGCCTTGATGGCTTCAAAGTCGCCATTGGAACTGGCGGCAAAACCGGCTTCAATGACATCCACTTTCAGGCGTTCCAGCTGACGTGCAATGCGCAATTTTTCATCACGTGTCATGGAAGCGCCAGGCGATTGCTCGCCATCACGCAATGTCGTATCAAAAATGACCAATTTATCTGACATGTTTCTTCTCCGAAAGTGCTTGAAAAATAACCAGGTTTGCTTGAGCCAACAAAAAAGCCCGTAGCAGATGCTGACGGGCTTTTGGGGTTGATGCAATCACGTGCTAACCACTCCGCCCGAAGGACGACAGGATTAGCAGTAGTGCGAATGAATGCATAGGTTCAATATACCACAAGCCTTCACTTGTGCAGTCCGCGTTCTTCTGGTTCGTCCGTTGAAGTGCTGATCACGCTGGTTGGAATGCCTTTGGTCTTGCGCCAGAAATACAAGACATAGCCGCTTAAACCGTACAACACAAACAGGCCAAACATCACGATGGGCGGATCGATGTTGATCACTGCAATGCCCATAGCAATCATCACAATCACCACAAACGGAACGCTACGTTTCATATGGATGTCTTTGAAACTGTAAAACGGCACATTGGTCACCATGGTCAACCCTGCGTATAACGCCAAGGCGAACATCGGCCAAGCCCAAATTTTTCCTTCAAATCCCAAATCTGTCATGACCCAGATAAAACCAGCAACCAAAGCTGCAGCCGCAGGCGATGGCAGGCCCTGGAAATAACGCTTGTCAACCACTGCCGTATTGACATTGAATCGTGCCAACCGCAAGGCCGCACAGGCACAATAAACAAACGCTGCAATCCAGCCCCAACGCCCCAAACCTTTCAGCGCCCATACATAAGCAATCAATGCCGGAGCAGCGCCAAAAGAAACCATATCGGACAGCGAATCCATTTGCTCGCCAAATGCACTTTGTGTATTGGTCATGCGCGCCACACGCCCATCCAGACTGTCGAGCACCATGGCACAAAAGACACCCACAGCAGCCAGATCAAAACGACCATTGATGGCCATCACAATGGCATAAAACCCACCAAACAACGCCGCCAAAGTGAATAAATTAGGCAGAACATAAATGCCCTTGCGGCGTTTTTTTACCACCATGCCAGCAACATCTTGTGTGTTCACATCATCCATTCGTTTGGCCTCAGAGAGAGCTTCATAATAGCAAAGGCCACCGAAGTGGCCTTTGCTTTGTATGACACGACAATCAATTGCGTGTTTGATCAACCAGTTTGTTCTTGGCAATCCAGGGCATCATGGAACGCAGCTTGCCACCCACGATTTCAATCTGGTGGTCAGCCGTATTGCGACGACGCGCCGTCATGCTGGGGTAATTGGTGCGCCCTTCCAGGATGAATGACTTGGCGTAGTCACCATTCTGAATGCGTTTGAGGGCATTGCGCATGGCTTCACGGCTCTGCGCGTTGATGACTTCTGGGCCCGTCACGTATTCGCCATATTCAGCGTTGTTGGAGATCGAATAATTCATGTTGGCGATGCCGCCTTCATAAATCAGATCGACAATAAGTTTCAGCTCGTGCAGACACTCAAAATAGGCCATCTCGGGCGCATAACCAGCTTCCACCAAGGTTTCGAACCCCATCTTGACCAGTTCAACAGCACCACCGCACAACACTGCTTGTTCACCAAACAAGTCGGTTTCGGTTTCTTCTTTGAAAGAGGTTTCAATAATGCCAGCCTTGCCACCGCCGTTGGCCATGGCGTAAGAAAGAGCCAACTCACGGGCTTTGCCGCTCTTGTCTTGATGAATGGCAATCAGGTGCGGCACGCCACCACCTTGCGTGTAAGTATTGCGCACGGTATGACCCGGGGCTTTGGGAGCCACCATCCAGACATCTAGATCAGCGCGTGGAATGACTTGGTTGTAATGCACATTAAAACCGTGGGCAAACACCAATGACGCACCTTGCTTGATGTTCGGAGCCACGTTGTTGCTATATACCTCTGCAATCTGCTCGTCAGGCAACAAAATCATGACGACATCAGCGATTTTGACTGCGTCATTGACTTCCATGACATTCAAACCGGCTTTGCCCACTTTGTCCCAGGAAGCACCACCTTTGCGCAAACCCACGACCACCTTGACCCCGCTGTCATTCAAGTTTTGTGCATGTGCATGGCCTTGGCTACCGTAGCCGATGATGGCTACGGTCTTGCCTTTGATCAGGCTCAAATCACAATCTTTATCGTAAAAAACTTTCATCGCTGACTCCGTTGTAAAAAATAAACTAATAACCTTGCGGGACAGATCTTTAGCTCTGTCCCCAACTGATTAAACGCGCAAAATCCGCTCACCACGACCAATGCCACTGGAGCCGGTACGCACGGTTTCCAAAATTGCGCCACGCTCAATCGCATCCAAGAACGCATCATTCTTGGACTGGTCACCGGTCAACTCAATGGTGTAACTTTTCTCAGTCACATCAATGATGCGCCCTCTGAAAATGTCTGCCATGCGTTTCATTTCCTCGCGCTCTTTGCCCACTGCACGCACCTTGACCATCATCAACTCACGCTCGGTGTAAGAGCCTTCCGTCAGGTCAACCACCTTGACCACTTCGATCAAACGATTTAAGTGCTTGGTGATTTGCTCAATCACCTCATCCGAACCGTGTGTCTGAATCGTCATGCGTGACAAACTGGGGTCTTCGGTAGGTGCTACGGTCAAGGACTCGATGTTATAGCCACGCGCAGAAAACAAACCAACCACCCGAGACAAAGCTCCCGCCTCATTTTCAAGCAAAACTGCAATGATGTGTTTCATGATCAAAGATCCTCCGAGCTCAACAGCATTTCAGTAATGCCTTTCCCAGCCTGCACCATCGGGAACACGTTTTCTGTGGGATCCGTGCGAAAGTCCATGAACACGGTGCGATCCTTCAACTTGCGTGCTTCGCGCAATGCAGGTTCCACATCAGAAGCACGTTCAATCAACATACCCACATGACCATAAGCTTCGGCCAATTTCACAAAATTGGGCAATGCATCCATGTAGCTGTGGCTGTAACGGCCTTCATATTCGACCTCCTGCCACTGACGCACCATACCCAGGTAACGGTTGTTAAGAGCGACAATTTTGATCGGGGTGTTGTACTGCAGACAAGTGGACAGCTCTTGAATGCACATCTGCACCGAACCTTCGCCAGTGACGCAAAACACTTCACTGTCAGGTTTAGCCAACTTGATGCCCATGGCATAGGGAATGCCCACTCCCATGGTACCCAAACCGCCCGAGTTGATCCAGCGCCGTGGCTCGTCAAAGCGGTAATACTGTGCAGCCCACATTTGATGTTGACCAACATCCGAGGTGATGTAGGTGTCGGCATCTTTGGTCATGTTCCAAAGCGTCTCCACTACATACTGAGGTTTGATGATGTCATTTTTGCCGTGGTCATATTTCAGACATTGGGTCTTGCGCCAGCCTTCAATGGTGTCCCACCACGCACCGAGCGCATGGGTATCAGGCTTGACCGTACCTTCCTTGATCATGGCCAGCATTTCTGACAGCACGTCTTTGACATCACCCACAATTGGAATGTCCACCCTGACACGCTTGGAAATGCTGGACGGGTCAATGTCAATGTGAATGATCTTGCGTTCGTTCTGTGCAAAGTGTTTCGGATTGCCAATGACACGGTCGTCAAAACGCGCCCCAACCGCCAGCAACACATCACAATTTTGCATGGCGTTGTTGGCTTCCACCGTGCCATGCATACCGAGCATGCCAAGGAACTTGCGGTCACTTGCCGGATAAGCCCCCAACCCCATCAGGGTATGGGTCACGGGGTAGCCCAACAGATCAACCAACTCGCGCAGTTCTTTGGATGCATTGCTGAGCAACACACCACCACCGGTGTAAATGTACGGACGCTTGGCAGCCAGGAGCAATTGCAATGCTTTGCGAATTTGACCTCCGTGCCCCTTGCGTACCGGGTTGTAAGAACGCATATCAACCGACTGCGGATAACCGTGGTAAGGCACTTTTTTAAACGACACATCTTTGGGGATGTCCACCAACACCGGTCCGGGACGTCCGCTGCGTGCAATATGAAAAGCTTTTTTCAGGATGTCTGCCAAGTCATGCGCGTCCTTCACCAAAAAATTGTGCTTGACAACGGGACGCGTGATCCCTACAGCATCACACTCCTGAAAAGCATCCATGCCAATAGCATGTGTAGGCACCTGTCCACTGATGATCACCATGGGAATGCTGTCCATGTACGCCGTAGCGATGCCAGTGACCGCATTGGTCACACCTGGACCGGAAGTGACTAAGGCCACCCCTACATCGCCAGTCGCACGGGCGTAACCGTCGGCGGCGTGCACTGCCGCTTGCTCATGCCGTACCAGCACATGTTGAATGGTGTCCTGTTTGAAAAAAGCGTCATAAATGTGCAGCACTGCGCCGCCCGGATAACCCCAGACGTATTTGACATGTTCAGCCTGCAAGGCTTTGATCAGGATTTCTGCACCCCGCAGCTCATGCTCGGAGCCAGCCGCTGCCTGGTTGACTTTGCTGGTGTTTTGCGATTTTGAAGCGTCTGATGCCAGTGTTTCGGCTTTTGAAATAGTCATGATGAACCTTTGTGAATTTCTCTAACGAAAAACCTTGGGTGCTTCTTTGCAAACACTTGTGATGCTGCATTGAAACTTAAGGCCAAAACCATGGACGCACTGATTTTTGCGCCGAACCTTGACCCGTTTGCATTAGTTAGCAGTCGAATTATCGCACTGTCCGCCAGCCATTTTGGTAGCCAGTTGTGGAATGCAATAATTCGCCTTCGTTCCATCTGTCCATTGTGGGCATGGGCTCTGCATTTTTCCGACCTTTTTCAAAGTCACACCCTTGGCTACCCCCGCTGAACTTACTGAGTTTTTGAAAGCTGTCGAAAAACGCGCATTCAAACGCACTGCGTACCATGTGCGCAACGACGAATCTGCCCTGGACATTGTGCAAGACAGCATGATGAAACTGGCCGAGCATTACGGCGACAAGCCCCCCGCCGAGTTGCCCATGCTGTTCCAGCGCATCCTCTCCAACTGCACGCTGGACTGGTTCCGCCGCCAGAAAGTTCAGAATGCACATTTTTCATCGTTCAGCGACTTCCAATCTACCGATGAAGATGATGACTTTGACATTCTGGGCAGCATCACCACCGCAGAGCCCCCAGCTGATTTTGAAAACCCAGAAACCCAAAACCAGCGCGCTCAAACCCTGCTGGCAATTGAGGCAGAACTCTTATTGCTGCCAGGCCGTCAACGAGAAGCATTCTTGATGCGTTACTGGGAGGATATGGATGTTGCAGAAACAGCCACCGCCATGGGATGCTCACAGGGAAGTGTCAAAACACATTGTTCAAGGGCCATACACAGTCTGATCAAATCGCTTTCAGCCAAGGGAATTCGGCTATGAAAAACACCACCACACATCACCGCCAAGACCATTTCAATCCAGCACTTGACGCTGTCGGTGAACATTTGGCTGAACGTTTGTTGAGCCGTGTGGATGACATCGATGCCACTACCTTGCAACGCCTGCGCGCAGCAAGAGAACAAGCGGTGGAACATCGCCGTCTGGTACTGGTGCGTCAGGCACAAACGAGCTTATCCTTTGCTGGCCACGCCGGCAACGGCGCAGACAACCATGCAACGCACCCCTCCAAATGGCCACAACTCAGTGGCATTGGCATGTTGCTGGCTTTGCTGTTAGGTTTGTGGCTGATTGATGCCATTCAAACCGAAGATTCGACGCAAGATGCAGCCGAGATTGACCGTTTCCTGCTCACCGACGACTTGCCGCCGGCGGCTTATCTTGATCCTGGGTTCAAACACTTTCTGAAGCTGAGCTACCCAACAGATCCACATTGATGCCATGACGAAGCGCTTTCAAAGTCACTTAACCAATGCCATCATGCTGCTGGGTCTGGCCTGCGCCGGCTTGATGACGGTGCAGGCCCAGGCTCAAACCCTGGCAGCCGCCCCGGTTCCAGCAGGCAAGGCCTCTGTCAGCGGCAAAATCCCGGCCACACCGGCCGCCACCACCCACCTGAGTTGGCTCAGCTTAACGCCAGCGCAACAGCAAGCGTTGCAACCCCTGTCTGCTTCCTGGTCACAGTTAAGTGAAGTCCAGAAAAAAAAATGGATTGCCCTGAGTGCCAACTTCAACACCTTGACCCCGCCTGCCAAAGAGCGCCTGCACGCACGCATGGCGCAGTGGGCCGCCTTGACCCCCAAGCAGCGCACGCTGGCACGCCTGAACTACAACCAAACGCAACGCGTGTCCCCCGAGGACAAGGCCGAGCGCTGGGAGGTCTACCAAACCTTCACCCCTGAGCAAAAACGGGCGTTGGCGGCATCTGCCCCCAAGATGCCCCTGGCACCCCACGTCAAAGTCCCCAAAACACCGGCGCACTGAGGTCGATGAACTGTGCCCGCCCTGATCTGATGCCCTGTAGCTCCGTCGCTTCGCTTGCCCCCCCTGGCTTGATGCGCCGCATGGCCTGCTGGCTATATGAAGGCCTGCTGCTGTTTGGCGTAGTTTTTATTGCGGGCTATTTGTTTGGTGCCTTGAGTCAAACCAAAAACGCCATGAATAACCGCCACGCCCTGCAAGCATTCTTATTTGTGGTGTTTGGCATTTACTTTGTCTGGTTCTGGTTCAAGGGGCAAACTCTGGCCATGAAAACCTGGCACATCCGGGTACTGAACTTGCGCGGCACGGCCTTGACCCAGCCGCAGGCTTTGCTGCGCTACCTGTGCAGTTGGTTGTGGTTTCTGCCGCCGTTACTGGGCTCGTGGCTGGGCGAACTTAAAAGCGGTGAAGTCATGGTGATTTTTCTCGGCTGGGTGGCCGTGTGGGCGCTGCTGAGCCGCTTTCACCCGCGCCAGCAGTTCTGGCACGACGCATTAGCGGGCACCCAATTGGTGGATGTCAGACCGCGCCAAGCCTGATCAAATCGCAGCTTCGTCAAGTTCACCGGTGCGAATGCGCACCACGCGTTCCACGGCCGTCACAAAAATCTTGCCATCACCAATTTTCCCGGTGTGCGCCGCCTTCACGATGGCATCCACACAGCGCTCTACGTCGTCGGTTTTTACCACCACTTCAATCTTCACCTTGGGCAAAAAATCAACCACGTATTCCGCACCACGGTACAGCTCGGTATGGCCTTTTTGACGGCCAAAGCCTTTGACTTCGGTCACCGTCAGGCCGGTCACACCGCATTCAGCCAGACCTTCACGCACTTCTTCGAGTTTGAACGGTTTGATAACGGCAGTGATTTGTTTCATGGGTTTAATGATCCTCTTGGAAATTGACAATTGACAATTGCCGGTGATTGTGCACGAAGCGGGTTTATCCTAAATGGTTGGGGTCAGAGCACATCGCTGCGCGAGTGGTCTGACCCGCAAGTTTCAGGATTCAGGCCCGAAAACGATTGGTAATAGGATAACGCCAATCCTTGCCAAAACTGCGGTGCGTCACGCGAATCCCTACCGGCGACTGGCGGCGTTTGTATTCATTGATCTTGATCAGCCGGGTGACACGCTCCACATCAGCCGGTGAAAAACCCGCCGCCACGATCTGCTCCATGCTTTCGTCATTTTCCATGTAGCGCTGCAGGATGCCATCCAACACCTCATAAGGCGGCAAACTGTCCTGGTCGGTTTGATCCGGGCGCAACTCGGCGCTCGGTGGACGGGTGATGATGCGCTCAGGAATCGGTGCCGCGCCGGTGCCATACGGGTCATGCTGGTTACGCCAACGCGCCAGCCGAAACACCGTGGTTTTCACCAAATCCTTGATCACCGCAAAGCCGCCCGCCATGTCGCCATACAGGGTGCAATAGCCGGTCGCCATTTCGGATTTGTTGCCCGTGGTGAGCACAATCGAGCCAAATTTATTAGACAGCGCCATCAGCAACGTGCCGCGAATACGCGCCTGAATATTTTCCTCGGTGGCATCCTCGGGCAGCCCCTTGAATTCGTCTGCCAGCGTGGCTTTGAAAGCTTCAAATTCGGGCACGATCGACAGCTCGTCGTAGCGCACGCCCAGGCGCGCCGCCATGTCGCGCGCGTCAATCCAGCTGATGTCAGCGGTGTAGGGTGACGGCATCATCACTGCCCGTACCCGATCCCGGCCCAGCGCATCCACTGCAATGGCAAGCACCAGGGCCGAATCAATGCCACCCGACAAACCCAGCAGCACGCCCGGAAAGCCATTTTTGCCGATGTAGTCCCGCACGCCCAGCACCAGGGCATCCCACAAATCTGCATCAGGACTGCGTTCAGGGGCAACAGGCGCACTAATTTTTATAGCACCTCGCGCTTGTTCTACCTGGGCTAGAAGGCTATTTTCTATAAAACTTGGGGCACGACCAGCCAAACTGCCGTCGGCATGCAAGATGAACGAATGGCCCTCAAACACCACCTCATCCTGCCCACCCACCAGGTGCGCGTACACCAGTGGCAGCCCGCAGTCCAGTACGCGCTGGCGCATCATCTGTTCACGCTCCAAGCCCTTGCCCACGTGAAACGGTGAGGCATTGATGACGGCCAGCACTTGCGCGCCAGCTTGCGCGGTTTCACGTGCCGGAGCCTCAAACCAGGCATCTTCACAAATCAGCAACCCCACCTTGATCCGCGCCCCCGCCACACCGGCCTCGAACACGCACACCGCATGGCCAGGGGTGAAATAACGCCGTTCGTCAAACACCTGGTAGTTGGGCAACTCACGCTTGGCATAGGTGGCCAGCACCTGCCCTTCGCGCAACACGCTAGCGGCATTGAAGCGATGCGGCACGGCCACTGAACGGCTGCGCTCATCACCCCCGCTGGGATGCCCCACCACCACGCACAGATCAGGCAAGTCAGCCAGCGCCTGCGCTACTGTTTTAACAGCATCTTTACAAGCAGTCACGAAGGCTGCACGCAAAAACAAGTCTTCGGCCGCATAACCGCAAATCGACAATTCGGGGGTCAGCACCAGCCGTGCGCCTTCCTGGTAGGCGGCTTGGGCTGCGGTGATAATTTTTTGCGCATTACCAGCCAGGTCACCCACCGTCAGGTTGAGTTGCGCCACACAAATATTCAAACTCATGCTTGACGTACCTGTTGCGTCTGCACACCCAGGCCCTGCACCCCCAGACGCATGGTTTGGCCGGCACGCAAGTAAATCGGCGGCTTGTGCCCCATGCCAACCCCCGGTGGCGTGCCGGTGGAGATCACGTCGCCCGGCTGCAGACTCATGAACTGGCTCAGGTAACTGACTAAAAACGACACCTGATACACCATGGTGGCGGTGCTGCCGTGTTGCATGCGCTGCCCGTCCAGCTCCAGCCACAAGGCCAGATGCTGCGGGTCGGGCACTTCATCGGCCGTTACCAACCAGGGACCCAGTGGGCCAAACGTGTCATGGCCTTTGCCCTTGTCCCAAGTGCCGCTGCGGTTGAGCTGAAAGTCGCGCTCAGACACGTCGTTCATCACACAGTAGCCCGCCACATGGCTCATGGCTTCGCTCTCAGAAATATAGCGACCACCTTGACCAATAACCACCGCCAGTTCGACTTCCCAGTCGGTCTTGAGCGAGCCGCGTGGAATCTGCACCGCATCATCGGGGCCACACAGGGCGCTGGTCCACTTGTTGAACACCACCGGCTCAGGCGGCACTGGCATACCGGACTCGGCTGCGTGGTCGGCATAGTTCAGGCCAATGCAAATGCATTTGCCCACCTGTGCCACGCAAGCGCCCAGGCGCAGGTCTTGCTGCGGCACACCCGACACCAGAGGCAAGCTGGCCAAGTCGATTTGACGCAACTGATTCAAACTTGCAGGCAGCAAGACATCACCGGCAATGTCAGCTACCACGGCACTCAGATCCCGCACCCGGCCTTGTGCGTCCAGGATGCCCGGCTTTTCCAGGCCGACAGGCCCATAGCGCAACAGCTTCATCGATGCTTCTCCAGTCAAAAACTGGGCCTGAGTTTAGCGCCAGCACAACGCACAGCGCCTGCCGGTTTTGACACCGCAGGCGCTTTGTTTTTTATAGCTATAAACCCTTTAATTAAAAGGGCTAGGAGGCAAAAACAGGCTTAATGAGTTTCAGTGGCGTTGTAGCTGGCAATGCCGTCCATGATTTCCTTCTTGGCAGCTTCAGGGCCTTCCCAGCCCAGCACCTTGACCCATTTGTTGGCTTCCAGGTCTTTGTAGTGCTCAAAAAAGTGGGCAATGGTCTTCAAACGCACCGGGCTCAAATCTTCAGGTTTTTGCCAACGGCTGTAAAGCGACAAGATTTTGTCAATCGGCACGGCCAGCACTTTATTGTCAATGCCGGCTTCGTCTTCCATTTTCATCATGCCAATCACACGGCAGGTGACCACCACACCGGGGATCAGTGGCACGGGGGTAATCACCAGCACGTCCACCGGGTCGCCATCGCCGCTGAGTGTTTTGGGCACATAGCCGTAGTTGCTCGGGTAATGCATGGCGGTGCTCATGAAGCGGTCGACAAAAATGGCGTGGGTGTCGTGATCCACCTCGTACTTGACCGGGTCGGCGTTCATCGGAATTTCGATAATGACGTTGAATTCTTCAGGTGCTTTGGGGCCGGGTGTGACGTTATCTAATGACATATCAGTTTCTTTGGTTTGAGTTAAATCAGGAACAGTAGGATTAACCCTGATTTTACTTAACTGCCACTTACGCCACGCTGAAATGTCATATTTAGGCGCTACAGTTCGCCTGTTGGCCAATCGCTCTTGTGGCACCGCCAGGTGCCATTTGACGAGGAAGCAACGCAGCGGTGGGGCCCAATGCGTTGCACCACCACCTCGCGAATCAACACACAGGAGATTTTTCTATGACAGGCAACTCAGCGCTGATCTTGGCGCTTATCTGCGGCTTGATCGCCGTCGGCTATGGCTTTTGGGCCCGTAGCTGGATTCTTTCCCAGGACGCGGGCAACGCCCG
>JAVHPS010000003.1:0-3692 GCA_036170715.1 Rhodoferax sp.
CTCAAACGCCTGGATGCGCATGGCCTGGTGGGTCTGGGCTATGCCTTTGCCGGCATGCGCCATGTGCTGTCGCTGCAACCGGTGACCAGCGCCAAAGACCTGGCCAACAAAAAAGTGCGTTCTTTCCCCAGCCCGATCTACAACGACTGGTGGTTGGCCAATGGTGCTGCCCCCACCGCCATGCCCTTGTCTGAAGTGGCTCCCTCTTTGACCACCAAGTTGCTTGACGCGGTAGACGTGGACCTGGACGCGCTGGTGGGCCTGAAGTTTCACCAGCAAGCGCCCAACCTGACTTTGACCAACCACATGGCCTTTCCGGCGGTGATTGTGGTGTCCAAAAAATGGTTTGCCAGCCGCACAGAGGCCGAGCGCGCCATGATCACCAAAGTGGTGGCCGAGGCTGAAAAATGGGGTTATCAGACCGCCATCGATGCCGATGTGAATAACCTGAAAAAAGCGACCGCGGATGGCGCCAAAGTGATTTCCTTTGACATCAAGTCGTTCCAGGCGGTAGGTGGCAAAGTGCGTGACAAATACACCGCTAAGAACCCGCTGATTGCCGACTTTTACAAGCAGGCCAAAGACCTCTGAGCGGTCTCAGGCCAGCCCTACCGGAGCACCGAAAGATGTACCAGCGCATTCAACAAGTCGACCAGTTCCTGGCCAAAGCAGAGCATGGGCTGGTGATCTTTTTAACCGCAGGCATTGCACTGATCATGATGCTGCAAGTTGTCATGCGTTATTTTTTCAGCGCGCCCATTTTCTGGGCGGAAGAAGTGGCGGTGCAATTGCTGGTGTTTGCCACGCTGTTTGGCTTGTCGCTGCTGGTGCAGCGCGGCCAGCTGGTCAGCATCGACTTTCTGCCCCGCGCCTTGCCGCCGCGGGCGTGTCAAGGGTTATTGGCGCTGCTGGGGTTGGTGATGCTGGCCTTGTTTGCCTACATGGCCAAGCTGGGCTGGGAGTGGGTCACCCGGCCTGACGTGCGCCTTGAACTGGGTGCCACCACACAGCTGCCGCGCTGGTACAACTTCACGCTCTTGCCGCTGGCCTTTGCTTTGATGGCCTGGCATCAGTTTGCAGGCGTGCTGCGTGCGCTGCGTGCTGCATTTTCAGGAGCAAATACATGATCACTTTGATCGTCTTCTTTGGCCTGCTGTTTGCGGGGTTGCCCATTGCCGGTGCCATTTTGGCGGGCGCATTGACCTTCATGGTCAGTAACGATCTGGCGGTGCTGTTTGACTCGATTCCCATCCAGTTTTATGGCGCGCTGGAGATCAACAGCTTGCTGGCGATTCCCCTGTTTTTGCTGGTGGGCGAGATCATGAACAAGGCCGGTCTGACGCAACGTCTGATTGCTGTGGCTGAGGTACTGGTGGGTAGCCTCAAAGGCGGGTTGGCCTATGCCAACTTGTTCACCAACGCCATGGCCGCTTCTATTCTGGGGTCTGCGGTGGCGCAGATCGGGGTCATGAGCAAAGTGATGATTCCAGCCATGGAGCGCATGGGCTACAGGCGTGAGTTTTCTGGCGCGGTCACCGTTTCGGCCGGTTTGCTCGGGCCGATCATCCCGCCGTCAATGTTGATGATCATCTATGGCGTGGTGGCGGTGCAGCCGATTGCGCCGCTGTTCATTGCCGGCATTGTGCCGGGGCTGTTGATTGTGGTGGCGCTGGCGGTGGTGATTTTTGCGCACAACTTTGTCGGTGACGGCTTGCCAGCTGGCACGCGCAGTGGCCGTGCCGCGTCCATCAAGGTGCTGCTTGAAGGCTTGGTGCCGGCGGTGATCCCGCTGGTGGTGATTGCCGGCATCATGCTGGGGGTCATGACGCCCACCGAGTCTGGCGCGGTGGCGGCCATGATCTCGCTGGCACTGGGCTTGGCCTACCGCGAAATCAAACTGGTTGATCTGGGCAAGATATTTGCCGATGTGGCCACCAACACCGCCACCATCACCGGACTGATCGCCGCCGCTTCGGTGCTGAGCTGGGTACTGGCGTTTCAGGGGGTGCCTGATCTGGTGGTGGCCTACATGCAGGGGCTGACGCAGTCGCCCTTTGTGTTTTTACTGCTGGTGATGGGCATGATGCTGGTGTTGGGGATGTTTTTGGAAAGCATCAGCGTGCTGATCGTGACCGTGCCGCTGTTGATGCCGGTGGTGACCACGCTGGGCATCGACCCCATTCACTTTGTTGTGGTGTGCACCCTGGCCACGGTCATTGGCCTGGTCACACCACCGGTGGGGCCTGGGCTCTACATTGCCATGGTGCAGGCTGACATCCGTATGGGGCCGCTGTTCAAGGCCACGGTGCCGTTTTTGGCGGCGGTGATGGTGGTGATGGTGCTGATTGCCGCCGTGCCTGCCCTGTCCACCTGGCTGCCTGCGTTGACCAGTGGCAAGTAACGCCATCCCATCTTCATTTTTAAAGGTTGCCCATGAACACTTCTGTGACGCACGTGCCAAAAGCTGAGCCGATGGCCGACTTTTCTCATTGCCACGAAGGCATTTTGAAAAAGCTTGACATGCTGGGTGAACTGCCGGCCTTGTTGGAACCCGCTCTACGCGCCAGAGAGGTGGCAGAAAAAGCAGTTGACTTTTTTCGAGAAGCCATTTTTGAACACCACCAAGACGAAGAGCGTGAACTTTTTCCAGCGGTGTTGGCCAGCGCGCAGGCAGGGGCGGAGTTGGCGCAGGTCAAGGCGCTGGTCAAACAGCTTACTGACGAACACCGCGCGCTGGAAGCAGTGTGGAAGCGCTTGGAGCCGGGTTTAAAAAAAATGGCCAAAGGTCAGGCGGGCGATGTCGCTGTGGCTGATGTGAACCACCTGGTCACGCATTACCGCGCACACGCCGAGTTTGAAGAGGCACAGTTTTTGCCGTTGTCACAGCTCATTTTGAGCCGCAACGCCAACCACATGGGCGCTTTGGGCTTGTCACTGCACATGCGCCACCGCCACGCCACGGTCAACGCGACTTACATTTGATGGCAGTTTTGTGAGGTTTCGTGCTGCCCAGCTGTGCCGCATCGGCAAGGCTGGCCACGCTGTCAAGGGCTGGTGCGCAGCCGCGCCAGCATGCGATCTGCCTCTGTGCGCCAATCTAAGCTGCGGGCAAAGCCAGGCGTGGCTTTGTCACCAAACCAACCGGCGTCAGCACCGTCAGCCACCCAGGCTTGGCGCTCTGCCGTGCCTTGGGCTGACCACGGGGTCAGACCCGCGTCGCGCACGGTCTCGGCCACTTCGCGCACTTCTTCGCTGCGGCGCCGGCCATGCTCAATGACGCGCTGGAAAAAGTAAGCGGCCTGTTTTTCCCAGTCGATGCTGGGGAAGGTCTCAACCAGGCTGGCAATCACCGCGTCTTCCACGCCGTAGTGGCGTGCGGTGGTGAAGCTCTCGATGACCATCGCCTCCAACCCCTTGATCATGACGCTGCGGCACATTTTGGTGGCACTGGCCACGCCCAACTTGTCGCTTGCAACCTTGCTGGCAAAGCCCAGGGTGTTGATCAGCGGCGAGAGTTCTGCCGCAAAAGCACCGCCCAGCAGCAGCGGCACCTTGATGCGGTACGGCGGCACGCTGGTCATGACCGCGCCTTCCACATAGCGCCCGCCTGCGGCATCAATCAGCGCGGCGGCGCGTTGCTTGGCTCCGGGGGAGGCCGAGTTGAAGTCCAGAAAGTAGGCGTTTTTTTGCAG
>JAVHPS010000004.1:0-17145 GCA_036170715.1 Rhodoferax sp.
TGGGGCACAGCGCACCGTCCAACACACCCTTGGCGCTGGTAGGCGGTGGTGCGCGCAGCGATGTCTGGGCGCAGCTGCTGGCCAGTGGGCTGAACTGCCCGCTGCAACGCCCGCAAGGAGCCCCTGCAGCCGCCGCGCTGGGTGCGGCCCGGCTGGCTTGGCTGGCCGATGGCGGCAGCCAACAAACGGTTTGCCAGCACTTGCCACTGGCACAGGGCTTTGCGCCCGATAGCGCTCAAAGGCAGCTGCTGGTCGAGCGTTACGAGCGCTACCGGGCCCTCTATCCGGCACTTAAATGCTTGTTTTAAATGATTGGTGTTTTAAGCCTATGGCCCAATAAAACATACACTAATAGCTATGCATTTAGTAGCAATCAAGGTTCAGCGGGTCAGCACCTTGCGAATGGTTTCGGCCAGCTCTTCGGCCACAAACTTGGCCACATAGGCATCAGCCCCGACTTTTTTGACGTGGTCTTCGTTGGTGGAGCCGGTCAAAGAGGAGTGGATGACGACCGGAATGCCGCTGTAACGCGCATCCTGTTTGATGTTGCGCGTCAAGGTAAAACCGTCCATCTCGGGCATTTCCAGGTCGGTCAACACCAGGGCCACTTTGTCCTTGATGGTTTGTCCATGCGCTTCCGCTTCAGAGGCCATGGCTTTGAGGCGATCCCACGCTTCCTGGCCCGACTTGGTCATGATGAACGGCACGCCCATGGCTTTGAGGCCCTGCTCGATCATCATGCGCGCTACGGCGGAGTCGTCTGCCGCCAGCACCACGGTGCCCTCGGGAATATGCAGCTTGCTGGTGGCCTCGATCTCAACCTGATGCTGCTCGGGGAACACGTCGCGCAGAATTTGCTCCACGTCCAGCACTTGCGCCAAACGGGTGTTTTCGGCATCGCCATCGAGCCGGGCAATGCTGGTCACCAGACCACCACCACGGCCTTCGGCCGACAGCACCTGTTTCCATTCCAGACGCACAATTTCATTGACTTCTTCAACCGCAAACGCCTGCGTGGTGCGGGCAAATTCGGTCACCAGCAAAATGCCCAGCCCCTTGGTGGGGTTGGTGCCAACCAGTTGCGGCAAATTAATCACGGTGATCATTTGGCCACGGATGTTGGCCACCCCCATCACCGACGGCGGCGAATTCACCATGGCGGTGATCTCGGGCATGACCAGGATTTCACGCACCTTGAACACGTTGATGCCAAACAGCTCACGCTTGTCCGTGCCGGGCGCTTCACCCAAACGAAACAGCAACAATTCAAACATGCTGTTGCCGGCCAGGTTGGTGCGCTCGTCAATGTCGCGCATGGTGGATTTGCTGCTTGCTTTGTTCATGAGAGTGTCCGGTTAAAACTAAAACATCAGGTTGCCAGCGGCAATGGTAACGCCATCAACGGGGCCTGGGCCACAGCACCCACAAGCGCAGCGGCTGTTTGAGCCGACCGGCCAATTCACCCGCCGCCAGGCCCCAGCCGGCAAAGTAGTCGGCCCGCACCGCGCCCCGGATGGCGCTGCCGGTGTCTTGCGCCAGCACCAGACGTTGCAAACTGACCTGCGCGCCCTCAGAGACCAGCCAGACGGGTGTTCCATACGGAATGCTTTGCGGGTCTACAGCAATCGATCGGCCGGGTGTCAGGGGCACGCCCTGTGCACCGCGCGGGCCAAAACCGCTGTCAAACTCACCCAAGGCCTCTTCTTTAAAAAACACCACCCGGGGATTGCGCCACAGCAGCTCGCGCACGCGCTGCGGGTTTTGCAGCATCCAGGCCCGAATGCCGGGCCAGGAGGCATCGCGCACTTCGCCCTGGTCAAGCAACCAGCGCCCAACGCTTTGGTAGGGGTGTCCGTTGTGCCCGGCATAGGCCAGACGCACCTGCTTCTGGCTGCCATCGGGTTCGGTCACCCGCAAGCGCCCCGAGCCCTGGATTTGCAGCAGCATGGCTTGCACCGGGTCAGCCAGGTAAAGCAACTCGCGGCCTTGCAGCGCAGCCTGCGCGGCGGGCAGCGTCTCCATGTCCTGACGGCTAAACCAGGGCTGGCGTGCGGACAGGCCTGCAGGTGGCTGGTACAAGGGCACGTCAAACCCGGGCTGACGGCTGCGCCGGGCTTCAAACTCGGGTTCAAAATAGGCGGTAAGCAAGCCTTGGCTATCCCCTTGCAGCGACTCCACACGGTAGGGTTGCAGGCGCTCCATGAGCCACTGGCGCTGCATCGGCTCGCCCCCAATGCTCAAGCGCCGCACCTCGGGGCACAGTGGGGCAAATACCGGCCCGGGACGTTCACAGCTTTTTAGCCAGGCATTCCAGGCCTCGTACAGGGCATCAGTCTCAACGCCTGGCAAATCGGTCCAGGGCACCGCCACCCACTGGCTGTTACCGCGCAACAGACGAGGTGCACCACTGAAATCTTGCGGAGTCACCACGACAGCCGGTGGCGTGGCCAATGGCGGCGTGGTGGGCAACGGGGTGCGCTGCACGCTGCCACACGCAGCCAACAACGCTACCCACACCAGCCATCCGGCACGCTGCAAGCCAATCGGGGTGCGGCTCATAGCGCACCGTGCTGCAACGCAGGCAAACGGCTGCGGCAAGCGCACAGGGTGTCAAAGTCGATCTCGGCTTGCACCACACCAGCCGCTTGCGCGCGCTGCGCCAGTACCTGGCCCCAAGGGTCAACCAGCATGCTCTGGCCCCAGGTGCGGCGCTGGTTGTCATGCAAGCCGCCTTGCGCCGCTGCCGCCACATACGCCAGGTTTTCAATCGCCCGGGCACGCAGCAACACCTCCCAGTGGGCTTGTCCGGTGGTGTGGGTGAAGGCGCTGGGCAGCAACAGCAGATGCGCCCCGGCCTTGGCATAAGCCCGGTACAACTCGGGAAACCGCAAGTCGTAGCACACGCTCAGCCCGACACGCCAGGTGTGGCCGTCGCACGAGGGCAGGTCAAAAGTAACAGGCATGCGCCCCGGCTCAAGCACCACCGACTCGTCGTAGCGCTCACACCCATTGTCAAAACGAAACAGGTGAATTTTGTCGTAGCGGGCCACACACCGGCCCTGCGGCGAAAACACCAGGCTGCTGTTACACACCCGCGCCGCGTCAGTCTGGCTGCGGATCGGAATCGTGCCACCCACCAGCCAAACCCCCAGGCGTTGTGCAGCATCGGCCAAGAATTGCTGCAGTGGCCCTTGGCCATAGGCCTCGCCAATGGCCAGCTTATCGGCATCCTGCTGACCCATGAGGCAAAAATATTCGGGCAACACCAGCAGTTCAGCCCCACCCTGGGCAGCACGCTCCAGCAACCGGGTGGCTTGCGCCAGGTTGTGCGCCAGCGCTGCCCCCGACACCATTTGGATCACAGCAACTTTCACGGCTTGGTCTCCTTGGGAACTGGGGTGGCATGGGGCACTTTGGCGACCTGGGGGTCGGTCCAGCTACCGGTCACATGCAACTCCTGGGTATTGGATTCGATCAAGGGGCGGCGTAAAAACACCTGTGCCAGAAAAGTGCCCAAACCCACCGCCGGGTTGATCACCGAGGCGATCAACGATGCCGTGCCGGCATTGATTTCGGGCACCACCACCACTTTCAAGTCCTGGGTTTCATGCGCCAGGTCGGCCTGTCCTTCCATCAGCACCGCAGCGCTCACACCTTTCATCTGCAGGTTGTTGGTGCGAGCTATGCCGTATTCCACCTGCACATCACCACGCAAAAAATCAAACGCGAACCCCTCGCTGAACACATCCCGAAAATCCAGCGTCAAGCGCCGCGGCAAAGATTGCAGACTGAGCACACCAAACAGTTTGGCAATGCCGGGGTCGGCTTTCAAAAACTGCCCCGAAGCAATGTTCACGGTAAACGCTCCGCCCAACGTGGGGTAGTCCAGTTTCAATGGCGACCCCAGCCAGGCCACCTGGCCTTCGAGCTTGCCGCTGGCTTGTCGCACCACATCTTTCATGCCCAGACGTGCCAGCAAGGCCCCGCCATCGGCCACATCCAGCTTGAAGTTCAGCACGGTTCGGCGACGATCTGCAGCCTCAGACCGCGTGCCTGCCAGTGCCCCATCCTGGGCATTGAGCCTGGCCCAATTGCCACTGGCCGTGAACACCGCCTCGGGCATATTCAGGTTGAACTTGTTCAGTCGCCATTCACGCACCCCCGGTGCGGCGGGGCCGCCCAAGGCCAGGCGGTTGATAGCCTCTACCTCGAGGCGTCCCAAGTGCTTGCCACGCAACTCAAAGTCGTCGATCACAATGTCCAGGGCCGGAATGCTGGCCGGCTGCGCATCAAGCAAGGCCTCCACCTCAGAGGCTTGCGACGGGGCCATGGTCAAGCGGGCCAAACGCGCGTACAAACGTCCCGCTTGACTGGCCGCAGCGCCCGGCATGCCTTGGCGGTATTCGAGGTAGCCGTTGAGCTCGCGCGCATCCAGGTTGGCACGCCACAAGGGGCCTTCACGTCCGCCGCCCACCACCACCTGATTAAACTGACGCCCGCCCCACTGCAGCGACTCGGTGCGCACTGCCAGCAAGGTCGGTAAATAAGCCAGGTGTTCGGCAGCAACCCCATCCGCAGCAAGCTGCTGTCCCGCCCCGGTAGCCTGCGACAACACCGCTTGCCAGGCATCTACATCCAGCACCGGTAGCTTGACGTTGGCACTGACACCTGTTGGTGGCAACGGGGCCGATTCGATCGCATCCAGGCCTACGGCAATGGCACCGCGCAGCACGCGCGGCACGTTACTGGACACATCGCGCTCATAGACCGCACTGCCGACTTCGCCAAAATTCAGGCTTAACCGGTCTTGCAGCGGCATCGCCTCGCCGCCTTCAGGTACGTTGTTGATGACTTCTGCCTGCAGACGAAACGGCATCTCTGCCGTGGCTGCTTTTTGCAAGGGTATGGGCAGGTTCAAGGCCAGCCCCTGCAAATTGCTGAGCACCCGTATTTCTGGTTTGCCACGCCGAACCCCCAAGGTGGCGGTGTAGGCGGCATTGCCACTGGCATGCTGCGCCAGACGGGCTACAACCCCCAACTCGGTGGCCTGGCGCAGGCCCTCGGCACTGACCGTGCCGTTGGCACGAATCACAGCCGGTGCTCCACGCGGGGTTACCGCATCAGGAGCCAATACCAGAGCACCTTCAAGGCGCACGTCCCCGCCCAACATACGGGCCTGCACCCCCGTCAGACTCAAGCCTGACTGGGTAAAGCTCAGACTGCCCCGGACGCGGCTGAGTTTGGGACTGTCAGGCGTGATCTGTACATCACTTCCCCCCAGGGTCACACTGCCCTGCAGTGTGGTTTTTTGCAGCTGGGCAATGGGCAAGTCCAGTTTGAGTTTGATATCGGCCACACCACTGGCGCTGGTTTGCGCCAGTGCACCGCCGGTGAGCGCATTCAAAGGCGAGGTCTTGATGACACGCAAAGCATCCGACCACGGGCCTTTAAGGTTGGCATCCACTTTAACCACGGAATGGTTCATATCCGCAATGGACACATCGGCATGCGTCACCTCTACCCCAGGCGCTTCGGCCAAGTGGGCACGTGCGCCTTTCACATGCAATTGCATGCGGTCAATCAACACCTGGCCGGAGATGCCACTGAGTGTCGGCCAAGGTAGTTCTTGCGCACCTTGCAGGCTGCGCGGCACAAAGGCCAGCGCCGCGTTTTGCACCTCGGCGCTGATTCTAAAAGCGCCCTGACGTGGGTCAATCAGGGGCAGCTGGCTGATGTCACCGCGAATGTCAAACCGCACATTGCTGGCTTGCCCCGCCGTGATGGCATCACGCACATAGTCGCGTGCCCGCTGGTCAATACCGAGCGGCAAATAGCGGTGCACGCGAGTGCCATCGGCGCGGCTGAGGTTGGCTTGCAGATCCAGCACACCGGGAAACCGGCTGTGGTTGGCCGACTTGGTGGCCTCTGCGGTGGCCCACTTGATTTGCGCCTGGCCCTGGGCATCAGCATTGGAAAAACTAAGGTCAGAGAGTTGCACCGCCAGACGTTCGCCATTGACTTGCCAACGTGCCAGTGCCGTCATTTTGTCAACCGCAATCAGCCGCTCCTGCAACAGGTCGGGCACGTCCACGCTGCCGTTGTCAATGCGTAAATTGGCGCGCCCGGACTGTTGGTCAAGTTCGAAGTCCAGCCCCAGCCCGGTCACGCCGGGGGTGCTGGCCACTGCTGCTATTTCAAGCTGACTCAAGCGACCTTTGGCGGTGTAACTTTGCAACGCAGCAGCCGGGCCTTGCCAGCTCAAAGTCAATTTTTCAGCCAGACCTTTGGGTGCGTAGGTCAGCCAGGGTTCACGCAACGTGTCGGCCAGGGGCAAGCGCTGCACCAGTTGTGCCAACGCCGCTAAATCAAGCTTGTCGGCCTGCACTTCACCATGCGGTACGGCCCCGCCCCCCCCCGCCATGTACAACACGCGCACGTTGCCACCAGGCCAGTGCAAACCATCTTTGGCATCAAAGGACAGGTTGGTGCTGAAGGCCTCAAAACCGCCCGGCAAGGTGCGCCCACCGACGCGCCCCTGGATTTGCAGCACATCCAGCGCAGGTAAATTTTCACCCAGCGTCACATCCACTTCTGTCAAGGCGACATCGGCCAGGGCGGCACGGGGGCGGCCCTGTGTGACATCAAGCCAAGCCCGCAAGGCACCGCGGCCTTGTCGAACGTCCACCCCCAGGTTGACATAACGCCGCAGCTCGGACAAATCAACCCGGTCAAAGAGGGCGTACAACTGGCCATCCCAGTCTTGCCAACGCCCCTGCTGTCTGGACAACAAGGGCTGTAAAAATTGCCCACGCACGCCAAACCGATCACCCCACATGTCGGGCGGAGTGGCATCCAGCCGCAAGTCATGATGCCGACCCGCATTGCGCATTACCACATCAATGTGCTGCAGCACCACAGGCTCAGAGGCACGTTGCTCGTCGGTCCAGCGCAGCACGCCATCGTGAATCACAAACTCAAGTTGGGAAAAAAACCAATCCAGCAGCGCCGAGTCGTTGCCTGCGCTGATGTTCATTTCCAGCCCGGCCACCGTGATACGGCCATCTGCCAGCCTGCGCACATCGAGCTTGGGTGCATCAATGTAGATTTGCTCAAAACCGAGTCGCCACATCGACCTGGGCGACAGCGCCACCAACACCCTGGGCAGACTCAAGGCCACCCGTTGTTCTGCGTCCAGCAGGGTCACTTCAGACAATTCGAGCGACGGCACCATGCCGTTGGAGCGCACGACAATGGCCCCCACACGCACCTGCGTCCCCAGCGCCTTGGAGGCACGGGCTTCAAGCTGCGGGCGGAAATCGGCAATTCGCGGCACAATCCACCAGTGCAGCGCGCCCCAAGTCAGACCAAGTAGTACCCAGGCCAGCACCACCAGACCGAGCAGCCAGCGGGTCAGAGCAGACCAGGTTTTAAGCAATTTGGAGGGGATGGGCGACACTTTGAATAAATAAGTTGACAACCCGAGAATTATGACCCGCCCACCCCTGTCGCAGCATTCCCGATTCACCCAACGCATCCGACGTCGTTACGCAAACATACTGGGGCTACTGCCCCCCGGATGCCCCGGTTCGGATGAACTTCAACACACCTTCGCCGCGCTGCGAGCCCAAGGCAACAACTGCGCCGAGGCCTTGCGCACCACGCGGCAATTGACGGTCGAACGCTTGCTCACGCTGGACTGCGAGCAACACCTGCCTTTGGCACAAGTGACCCAGGCCATGACCGATCTGGCTGAATTTGCCCTGAATCTGGCCCTGGCCGAGGCCCAGGCCCTGCTCGACCAAATCCATGGTGCGCCGCTGACCGCGCAAGGGCAACGGGCACAAGTGTGGATTGTGGGCATGGGCAAGCTGGGAGCGCGCGAGCTCAATGTGTCCAGCGACATCGACCTGATCTACGTCTATGACGAAGATGGCGACACCGCTGGCGACGCGCAGGGGCGCGCGCGCATCACCAACCACGAGTATTTCGCCAAAGTGGTGCGTGCGGTTTATGCACTGGTCGGCGACACCACCGACCATGGCTTTGTGTTCCGTGTTGACCTGGCCCTGCGCCCCAACGGCAACTCCGGTCCGGCGGCGCTGTCACTGGATGCACTGGAGGAATACCTGCATGTGCAAGGGCGCGAATGGGAACGCTTTGCCTGGCTCAAAAGCCGTGTCGTGGCCCCAGCGCAAAGCGTTACCCAGGGTGCGACACAAGCGTTGCGCAAGGTAGTGATTCCGTTTGTGTTCCGGCGCTACCTGGACTACAGCGTGTTTGATGCCCTGCGTGTGCTGCACCGGCAAATACGCGACCACGCGGCCAAGCGCAGTGCTGGGCATCCGGAGCGCGCCAATGACGTGAAGCTGTCGCGCGGCGGCATCCGCGAGATTGAATTCACCGTGCAACTGTTGCAGGTGGTACGTGGCGGTCAGTTCCCCGAACTGCGCACCCGCCCCACCTTGAGCGCCTTGCCCCGCTTGGTGCGCGCCGGTCTGATGCAAGCGGCAGCAGCACAAGCGCTGACCACCGCCTATGTGTTCCTGCGCCAGTTGGAGCATCGCATTCAGTACCTGGATGACCAGCAAACCCACGTGTTGCCGACCCAAGACCAGGATCTGCACTGGATCGCCCAAACCATGGGGTTTGAAACCGTGCAACAGTTGCTCAGCCAGCTCGACGCGCACCGTGAAGTGGTAGCGCAGGAGTTTGACAAATTATTGGGTGGCCCACACCCCGAATGCCGCGCCTGCCAGGCCGGCAAAACAGCGGACCAAACCCTGGAAGATGTATTGCCCCAGTTTGGTGACACGCTGCGCCAGCGCCTGCAGGGGTGGTGCGAGCACCCGCGTGTGCTGGCCTTGCGTGACGAAGCCCGTAGCCGACTGCTGCGACTGTTGTCACGCACCGCGCAATGGGTCAAGGAAGGTGTGGCCAGCGAAACCGCTGCGGTGCGGCTGGTGGACTGGATTGAGCCCTTGCTACGCCGTGAAAGCTACCTGGCCCTGCTGTGGGAACGCCCCAATGTGCACGAACGCCTGCTGCGCTTGTTGGATGCCGCACGCTGGCCAGCGCGCTATTTGATGTTGCACCCGGGGGTGATTGATGAATTGGCAGCCGCCGATATTTTCTACGAACGTTTTAATGCCGTCGACTTTGAAGCCGACCTGGATCACCGCCGCAACGCCCTGCAAGGCACGGGTGAAGACGACGAAGAGTCGTTGCTGAACCTGTTGCGCCGTGCCCACCATGCCGAGGTGTTCCGCACCCTGGCGCGCGATGTGGAAGGCAAGCTCACCGTAGAGCAGGTCGCAGACGACCTGAGTGCATTGGCCGACGCGGTGCTGCGCATCACCACCCGCTGGTGCTGGTCGCTGCTGAAGAAAGCGCACTGCAGCACGCCGCAGTTTGGCATCATTGCCTACGGCAAGTTGGGTGGCAAAGAACTGGGCTACGGCAGCGACCTGGATTTGGTGTTCGTGTTTGATGACAGCAACGACAACGCCCCGGAAATTTACGCCGCCCTGGTGCGCAAACTCATTAACTGGCTGACGGTCAAAACCGGTGAAGGTGATCTGTACGAGATTGACACGGCGCTGCGCCCCAATGGCAACGCCGGCTTATTGATTACCAGTTTTGAATCGTATGCCAACTACCAGCAACAGCGTGGCTCCAACACCGCATGGACCTGGGAACACCAAGCCATGACACGGGCTCGCTGCGTACTTGGCGATGCCAGCCTGCGCGCCCGTTTTGAGGCCGTTCGCCTGGCCGTGATCTCTGCGCCACGTGACCAGGACGGTCTGCGCAACGAAATTGCCGCCATGCGTGAGCGCATGGCCCAGGCCCACCCTGGCAAACCAGATCAGTTTGACTTCAAACAAAGCCCCGGGGGCATGATAGATGCCGAGTTTGTGATGCAGTTTTTGGTGCTGTCCCAGTCCCACACCCACCCTGAGCTACTGGCCAATGCCGGCAACATTGCCTTGCTGGAACGCGCTCAGGCTCTGGGTCTGCTGCCCGATGGCGTGGGCCATGCGGCTGCCAGCGCCTACCGCACCCTGCGCCAGGTTCAGCACAAAGCCCGTCTGGATGAAGCCCCGGGGCAGGTACCGGTGCAGCAATTGCAAACCGAGCGTGATGCCATCCTGGCACTGTGGCAGCATGTGTTCAACCCAGGCGCTTGAGTTCACGCCCCCGTGACACCTATTTTTAACTTTGACTTTGATTTCCACATGAAGAAGACCATCCCCATCGCCCTGCTTGTTGCCACCACCACCCTGCTCACGGCCTGCGGCCCAGGTGCCAAGGACACGCACCCGCAACAACTGTTGACCAAACGGATTGCCATTTTTAAAAAATTCACCAAAGCGCTGGAACCCATGGGCCTGGTGGCGCGTGACCGTCAAGACTATGTCAAAGCCGACTTCATGGCCCAGGCGCTGGCCTTGCAAGAACTCGCCAGTCAACCCTGGACTTATTTCAGTGCAGACGGTAATTACCCCCCGACGCGCGCCAAACCGTCAGTCTGGAGCCAGGCTGCTGAATTCAAACAAGCCCAAGTCAAGTACCTGGCAGCGGTGGACGAGCTGGTCAAAGTCGCGGACAGCGCCGACATGGCAGCGATCCGGGGCGGTGTCGATGCAGTGCAAAAAAGCTGCAAAAGCTGCCATGACCAGTTTCGCAGCGACACCCCTGGCGGGCAGTGAACGCTGACCGGGTGAAGTTTTGAAAGAATTTATTTTTTTATAGCTACAGGCCCTTTTTTTATAAGGGCTAGGGGCTTATTTTGTGCTTCTTATTTTCTTCACCAAAGCCGTGGTGGAATAACCCGCCACAAAGGGCAAAGCCATTGCACGACCGCCCCATGATTGCACCAAAGCCGTTTCTGGCAAAAGGCGCATGTCGTAGTCACCGCCTTTGACCAGAAGATCAGGGCGCACCAAGCCAATCAGTTGCTGCGGCGTGTCCTCGTCAAACCAGGTCACCAGGCTGCTGCTGGCCAAGGCGGCAATCACACAGGCACGATCAACCTCGTTGTTCAGCGGCCGATCTGCACCCTTGCCCAGTCGGCGCGCAGAAGCATCGGTATTGAGTGCCACCACCAAACTGCCCCCCAGCGCACGTGCTTGCTCCAAGTACACCACGTGCCCGCGGTGCAACACGTCAAACACCCCGTTGGTGAATACCACGGGGCGCGGCAGCACAACCAAGCGTTGTGCCAACGCCTGCGGGTGACACAGCTTGCTGGCCAGCGCAGAAGCCGCATCCGGCCCATCTAAGTCAACATTAAAAGGGGATTTGTCCATGTGCTTGATGCTATCAGCCCGGCTGGTTCGACTAAGCTCCTGCCCTGGCCTGTGCCTGTTGGCACAGGGGCATTGGCATAATCGCACCCCACTATGAACCTGGTTCCCGTCAGCATTGATTCCATCGTCATCAGCCAGCCGCTGCCCTGTGCGCTGCGTGACAGCAACGGTGTGTTATTGGCCAACCAGGGGTTTCTGGTCAACAGCCGCCAGGAGCTTGAAGTCATGGTGGGCAAGCGCAGCCAGATTTACATTGATGCCGACCAGTCTGAAAACTTCAGAAAAACCTACGTCAGCAGGCTCAACAACCTGGTGCTGGAAAATCGCGCACTGGGGCAAATTGCTGACGTAAAAATGTCACCCTATGACATCAAGCGTGAGGTTGAGGTAGAAATCAGTGATGAGCCCGACTGGCTGGACCTGCAAACACAAACCCACGCGATGCTGCGTGACACCCATGGCGAAACTTTCCTGCCCCGTCTGCAGCGCCTGCAAGCTGAACTGGAGCGCCACACCCTGCGCAACCCGGACGGCACCTTGTTTGCCCTGATCCATTTGGCCAGCAGCGAGCTGCAACACTACAGTGCCACCCATGCCATGCTGGTGTGTGTGATGTGTCATCTGGCCGCGCACGAGGTGCTGAAGTGGCCCGCCGACCAGATTCACGCGCTGTGTCACGCGGCCTTGACCATGAACCTAAGCATGACCGACATGCAGGATCGTCTGGCCATGCAAAAAACACCGCCAAGTCCAGAGCAAGTCAAACGCATTGACTCGCATGCCGCACGCTCGGTCGACCTGCTGCAACAAATGGGAGTAAGCAATGCGCTTTGGCTCGAAGCCGTCATGTTCCACACCAGCCCGACGCCAGGGGCACTGTCCCTGCGCTCAGAGGGCAAACGGCTGGCACGTCTGATACAACGCGCCGACATGTTTTCGGCACGCCTGTCACCGCGTGCCTCACGTCTGGCCGAAGCCCCGGCGGTCGCCATGCAGGCTTGCTATTTTGATGAAAACAAACAAATCGACGAAGCCGGGGCGGCATTGATCAAAGCCGTGGGTATTTTTTCACCGGGTACTTATGTGCGCCTGGGCACTGATGAAATCGCCGTGGTGGTCAAACGTGGCAAAAACACCACCACCCCCAGAGTGGCGGTGTTGATCAACCGCCAGGGCATGGCCACCGTTGAACCGATGCTGCGCGACACCAGTCTGACTGAGTTCCGGATTGTGGCCAGCGTGCCGCAACGCGACGTGAAGGTCAACCACAACCTTGAGCGGTTGCTGCCTCTGACCAAGCCTTCGGCCTCTGACCGCCCCTGGTAAAAGCACCACAGCCAGGCCCTGACTATGAGCCGCCAAGGCCGCACTCAACTGAAACTGCGGCTAACCTGAAAATCTGGTGTAACACGGGGCATCCACCAAGCCCGTACTGAGGCAAAAATATTGCGGCAACCAGTGCATTTGTATTGACCTGTTGGCAATAAAGCACCACTTGCCACCCGGTCGATCACGGGCTGGTAGCTGGTGGCACCGCATTCGCGGCACTTGTACAAGGTTTTGTATGAGATTTTTTTGATGTTCAACATAGTGGAGCTACTGTAGCGCGCCAGTTGCCGTTTGAGTCTCAAAAAAATGTAAACCGATGTAAGCCACGTATCGGTTTTAACCGGTACACCTCAGGCGGGTAAGGTGTCGACAAAGCTGGCACGCTGCACCAGTTTGTCCTGCAACTTGAGTAAATTGGGATGCGAAGCGCGCCAATTGATTTGCGGGAACCTGAAGTCCAGATAGCCGAGTGCCACCCCCACGGCGATGTCGGCCAGGGTGAGGTGAATCCCGACACAAAAAGCCTTTTCTCCCAAACCTTTGCTCATGGCCTGCAAGGCCGCATCGACCTTGCCCAGCTGCCGGTCAATCCAGGCTTGGCTGCGCTGCTTGGCGGTACGGCCATCCCAGGTCGCTTCCAGCCGAGCCAAAATAGCGGCGTCCAACACGCCATCGGCCAGGGCTTCCCAGGTTTTGACTTCAGCGCGTTCCCGGCCTACAGCTGGAATGAGTTTACCGACCGGAGACAGGGTGTCGAGGTACTCCACGATCACCCGCGAATCAAAAATGGCTTCGCCACCTTCCATCACCAGACAGGGCACTTTACCCAACGGGCTGGACTGAGTGATGTGGGTATCAGCAGACCAGACGTTCTCCAGCACGTAGTCGTAGTCGAGTTTTTTCTCGGCCATGACCACACGTACCTTGCGGACGTAAGGGCTGGTGTTGCTTCCGATGAGTTTCATTGCCATGTGACAGAGTTGCGCTAAGCCTTGTTGTGTTGAGCTGATTCTATACAGGCAGGTTCCAGCAAACTGACACCATGGTTTTGTACCGAATGCGGCCACCACGGACCTGGCGCTTTCGGGTTTACCCGCAAGCGCCGCCTACAATGCCGCGCATGACTACCTCCGCCATTTCCGCCCTTTCTCCGCTGGACGGCCGCTACGCCGCCAAGCTTGCCAAACTGCGCCCCGCCATGAGTGAGCAGGGCTACATGCACCGCCGTGTCCAGGTCGAAGTGGCCTGGTTCATCGCCTTGAGCGACTGCGGCTTCACTGAATTCAAGCCTTTGACCCCTGGTGCGCGCACCTACTTGCTGGGCTTGGTGAAAAACTTCTCGGAAACCGATGGCAAGGCCATCAAGGACATCGAAAAAACCACCAACCACGATGTCAAGGCGGTCGAATACTGGCTCAAGAGCAAGTTTGAAGCCCGCCCGGAACTGGTGGCCGTGCAAGAATTTGTGCATTTTGGCTGCACCAGCGAAGACATTAACAACACCAGCCACGCCTTGCAACTCAAGGCCGGGCGTGACCAGGTGCTGCTGCCCGCACTAGATGCCATCATCAGCAAACTGCGCGACATGGCGCACGCCTTTGCCGACGTGTCCATGCTCAGCCGCACCCACGGTCAGACGGCCAGTCCGACCACGGTTGGCAAAGAGATCGCCAACGTGGTGGTACGGCTGATGGCTGCGCGTGAAAAAATTACCACCATCAAACTCATGGCCAAAATGAACGGTGCTGTGGGCAACTACAACGCCCACCTGTCCGCCTGGCCTGAATTTGACTGGGAAGCCTTCAGCCAAAAAGTCATCGAAACGCCCGAGCCGCTCGGTTTGGGCCTGACCTTCCAGCCCTACAGCATCCAGATCGAAGCGCATGACTACATGGCCGAACTGTTTGACGCAGTAGCCCGTACCAACACCATCCTGACGGACTGGGCGCGCGACGTGTGGGGCTACGTCTCCTTGGGCTACTTCAAGCAAAAACTCAAGGATGGCGAAGTCGGTTCATCAACCATGCCGCACAAGGTTAACCCGATTGATTTTGAAAATGCCGAGGGCAACCTGGGCTTGGCCAACGCCATGTTGCGCCACATGAGCGACAAATTGCCCATTTCCCGCTGGCAGCGTGACCTGACCGACAGTACCGTGCTGCGCAACATGGGCGTGGCCCTGGGCTATGCCGTGTTGGCCTACCAGTCACTCGCCATTGGCCTGGGCAAGCTTGAGATCAACCAGGCCGCCATTGCCGACGACCTGGACAGTTCGTGGGAAGTGATGGCCGAGCCGATTCAAACCGTGATGCGCCGCTTTGGCCTGCCGCAACCCTACGAGCAGCTGAAAAAATTCACCCGGGGCGCAGCCATGACGCGTGAATTGATGCAAGGCTTCATTGCCGGTTTGCCCTTGCCTGAAGCCGAAAAAACCCGCCTGCTGGCCATGACCCCAGCCAGCTATGTGGGCAAGGCCGCCGAGTTGGCCCGCCGCGTCTGATGGCCACCAAATCCACCATTTTCAAAGCCAGCCTGCAACTCGCAGACATTGACCACGCCTACTATGCCGACCACGCGCTCACGCTGGCGCGTCACCCCAGCGAAGCCGACGAACGCATGATGGTGCGCCTATGTGCCCTGGCATTGCAGGCACACCAGTTGCAAACCGTGTGCGGCGGTGACGGCACACTGGCTTTTGGGGCCGGGCTGTCTGACCCCGACGAGCCCGATGTCTGGCTGCGCGACTTCACCGGGCGCACACGACTCTGGATCGAGGTCGGTCAGCCTGAAGAAAAACCACTGGCCAAAGCGTGCAGCAAAGCCGATGCCGTGGTGCTTTATGCCTTTGGCCACGCCGCCGACATCTGGTGGCGCGGCATAGAGAGCAAACTGACGCGACTGAAAAATCTGCAAGTGTGGCGCATTCCCAGTGTCGGCGCGCAAGCACTGATACCTCTGGCACAACGCAGCATGAACCTGCAGGCCACGGTACAAGAAGACAGCCTGACCCTGGGCAACAGCAATGACACCGTAACGATTGAGCCAATACGCTGGATGTGAAACATTGGCCCACGTGCGCTTCGCACCTGGGCAGATAAAGCGGTCAAGATTTATCATCACGCCATGCCACTGAACCCTGTCTATCCGCAGCGTCTTGCCCACTGGGGCCGCACCGTACAGCGGCAATGGAGCAGCTGGCGCTTGATGCTGCAGCTCGGGGCCAGCGTGCTGGTTCTGGCGCTCACCCCTGGCACGTACACGCCGTTATTTCGAGCCACCACCGCGCGTCAGTTGGTCATCAGCACCTGGCAGGTGCTGCCCTGGTTTACCAGCCTGGCCGCGCTGCTGAGTCTGGTGCTGATCCGCATCGTGGTCGTTACCGCCCTGAGCTACGGCTTGTCGCAGTATGCCCTGCAGATGGTGGTGCGGGTACTGGTGCTGGAACTCATCCCCCTGTCGGCGGCCCTGTTTGTGGCCTTGCGCAGCGGCATGGCTTTCAATGCCGGGGCACTGTCCGCCGCCCCCGTCATGGCCACACGCCAGAAACCCGTGCTTCACCTGGAGCGTTTGCACGCTGAATGGGCCCCCCAGGTGCTGGCCGACGCGTTTTCGGTGCTGACCCTGGCCATGGTCAGCAGTGTCGTGGCGCTGGTGCTGGCCTACCTCACGGTCTATGGCTTGTCACCCTGGGGCCTGCCAGGTTTTACCCGCACCATCGGTCAGGTGTTTGACATGGCCATGAGCCTGGGCTTCGCCCTCAAGGTTTTTTTATTCAGCATGGCCGTAGCCGTGGTGCCCATGGCGGCCAGCCTGGAGGCATCCCCAGCCACCAGCTCCATACAACCTGGCGCGGTGCGCTTGTTTCTGGTGCTGCTGCTGATTGAAGCCGCTGCATTGATAGTGAAATACATTTAACTCATGCACCCTGTTGATTCCCCTTCCGCACCCGATACCACGGCCAAACTGGAACGTAAGGCCAGCCTGCTGCTGGCGCTGGTGGCGGCAGTCATTCTGGGTTTTGTGCTGTACGTGATGATGGCCCGAGGCGTGTTCGAGCGCACCCAACAGCTGGTGCTGATTTCGGACGATTCCGAAGGCGTGATCGTCGGCATGGATTTGACCTTCTCAGGCTTTCCCATTGGCCGGGTTCGGCGTATTGAGCTGGCTGATGACGGCAAAGCCCGTATGCTGATTGATGTCCCCACCCAGGATGCACGCTGGCTGCGTACCAGCAGCATCTTTACGCTGGAGCGCGGCATGGTCGGCGACACCCGCATTCGCGCCTTCAGTGGCATCCTGAGTGACCCGCCGCTGCCGGCCGATGCCGAGCGCGAGCTGCTGCGCGGCGACACGGCGGCCGAAATTCCACGCCTGGTGGCCTCCGCGCGCGCGATTCTGGAGAACCTGGAAACCATGACGGCGGCCAACTCCAGCCTGAACACCAGCCTGGGTCACCTCCAAACCACCACCGCACGCATGACCGGCCGCTACGGCGTGCTCAGCGGTG
>JAVHPS010000005.1:0-3653 GCA_036170715.1 Rhodoferax sp.
CACCCCGAGCTTGGTGCTGGGCATGCTGTACCACCGGTTGAAGGACTTGTGGTGATATTGGCCGCTAGCGCCTATGGAATAATCTTGGGATGCTATGTATTTAATTAGAAATGTTGTCTACAAATGATTGGTGCACGCTGTCTCGCCAGACTCACCCATCAACAAGTAGCCAGTCGATCAGGAGTTGCCATGAACCCACTGCGCCGCCAATTCACCACCAGCTTGCCCGCCCTGGGCGCGCTGCTGTTAAGCACGCGGCACAGTGGTTTGCTGGCTCAAACCACACCCGCAGCCAGGGAGGCAGTGGCGCCGCCGTTACCCGCAGTGGGCAGCACGCTGGCGCTGCCTGAGGTGCCCCTTTTTGATGGCACGGTCTTCAAGCCAGAGCAGGCCAAAGGCCACATCACCGTGATTTACTGGTGGGCCAGCACCTGCCCATTTTGTGCACTGCAAAGCCCCGAGATGCAAAAACTCTGGCACACCCAGCAGGCTCGAGGGCTGCGCATGCTGGCGCTGTCGGTAGACAAAAAACCTGCCGAGGCCGAGACCTACCTGCAAAAAAAGGGCTACACCTTTCCTTCGGGCTGGGTCACCCCCGAGATTCACAAGGCATTGCCCAAGCCGCGCGGCTTGCCCGTGACTTTGGTGTTGGGGCGGGATGGCCGTGTGCTGCAAGCCGAACGCGGCCAGATGTTTCCAGAGGATGTGGCACTGTTGGCCAACTGGCTTTGACAGTGCTATTTGTTTAATAGCTACTAGCGCTTATAAATAAAAGGCTAGAGGCTATTTTTCTATATATTTATGCGATCTTCCAATTTCTTCCTGCGGCTGCACCCTTTGCTCGTGCAAGCCTTCACTGCTGTGTTGATTTTCGTCGCTGCTGCCCAGGCGCAGGCCACGGAGCCGATTTTCAAGACCGTGAAAGTCACCGACCGGGTCTATGCGCTGGTGGGGGCATTGACCCAACGCGCCAAAGAAAACCTGGGCAACAACATGACCAGCGGTTTTATCATTGCCGATGACGGTGTGGTGGTGGTCGATTCGGGTGGTTCTGCCGAAGGCGCCAAAGTGATCGTCGAGGCCATCCGGGCGGTGACCGAAAAACCTGTGCGCTGGGTCATCAACTCAGGCGGGCAAGACCACCGCTGGTTTGGCAATGATTATTTTCAGCGCGTGGTCGGCGCCAAGGTGATTGCCTCCGCGCCCGGGGTGCTGGACATGAGGGCGCGCGGGCTGCAACAGTATGAAAATGCCAAAAATAACCTGGCCGAGCGCTTTGCCGGTACGGTGCTGGCCTATCCAGACACCAGCTTCAGCAAGCGCCACACACTGGCGGTCAAAGGCGTTGACATTGAGTTGATTGAGTCTGGCGGTGCACACACCAAAGCCGACGTATTTGTCTGGCTGCCCAAAGAAAAACTTGTGTTCTCTGGCGACATCGTTTTTGCCGACCGCTTGCTTGGTGTCATGCCTGGTATGGGGCTGAAATGGATTTCGGCACTGACTTATCTGCGCGATGAACTGCATCCGGTCACTGTCATTCCTGGTCACGGCCAAGTCTCAAGTCTGGACAAGGCACTCAAAGACAGCCTGGGTTACTTGACCCTGCTGCGTGATGGCGCAACTCAGGCCTTCAAAAATGGTGCCTTCGACCCGGTAGAGGCCTCACAGGCCATTGACCAAAGCCCGTATGCCTACCTGGTGAACTACACCGACGCACAGTTTCGCAGCAACAACGCCATTCGAATGGCCGAAGAGGTGTTTAAAAGCACGCCTTGATTGCTGCAAATCTAGTAGTTACTGACGCTTTATTCATGCTGAACCAAGAAAATCCATGAGGCGCACCTGCAATGTTGCTTGGATGTCAACAATGATGAAAATACTTTAATTTAACTATTCAATAGTGGTTGTATGATTGCATACATGGACAAATCACTCGCTATTCCTATTTTTGAATCACTCGCCTCAGGCGTTCGGCTGGACATTTACCGGCTGCTCGTCAGAACCGGGCCGCAAGGTTTGGTTGCTGGTGAGATCGGGACTGCACTTGAGGTGCCGCCGACCAATCTGTCGTTTCACCTCAAGGCCTTGGCGCACGCGCAACTGGTTTCAGTCGTGCAGGAAGGGCGGTATCAACGCTACCGCGCCAATCTGGCGTTGATGCAGGACTTGATTGGCTATTTGACCGCCGAATGCTGCGCCGGGCATCCCGAGCAGTGCGTCGAAATCGGTCACACGCCTGTTTGCACCTGATGTTTCCCCAAAATTTCGCAAAGACTGTCTGCCTTCTTCGATTTTCAACATCTCTGCGCTCAGAAACCATGAATATTTTCTTTTTGTGTACCGGCAACTCCTGCCGTTCCATCCTGGCCGAAGCAACCTTCAACCACCTGGCTCCCACAGGTTGGCGCGCCATGAGCGCGGGCAGCCACCCCAGCGGCTTGGTGCACCCGCGTTCGTTGGCTTTGCTGGCACGCGAAGGCATCGCCACCAAGGGCTACCACAGCAAATCGTGGGACAACTTGCCGCACACGCCCGACATCGTTGTGACGGTCTGCGCCAACGCCGCCGGTGAAACCTGCCCGGCTTATCTGGGCCCGGTGCTGCGCACGCACTGGGGCGTGGATGACCCGGCGCACGCCACTGGCACCGATGCTGAAATTGATGCAGCTTTTGATAGCGCCTACCGCATACTGCGTGCGCGTATTGAGGCATTTTTGTCGTTGCCACTCGAAGACCTGCCAGCGGTTGCCAAGCGGCTTAAAGCCGAGCTTGATCGCATTGGCAAGCTACTGCCATGACCGGCACTTTCGACATGTTCAGAGGTGGACAAGACCCCGTGGGCGTAGCACGCCTGCAAACATGGATGAACAAAGGAGTTGAAGCATGAGCGCCCAATGTGAAGTTACCGCCAAGCGCGCCGCTGGTGCGCCCATGAGCGTGTTTGAGCGCTATCTGACGGTGTGGGTGGGCTTGTGCATCGTCGTTGGCATCTTGCTGGGGCAGTTGCTGCCCGGGGTGTTCCAGGCCATCGGCCGCATGGAAGTGGCGCAGGTCAACCTGCCGGTGGGTATGCTGATCTGGGTGATGATCATCCCGATGCTGGTCAAAGTGGACTTTGGCGCTCTGCACGAGGTGCGCCAGCACGTCAAAGGCATCGGCGTGACGCTGTTTGTCAACTGGCTGGTCAAGCCGTTTTCCATGGCTTTTTTGGCCTGGCTGTTTATCCGCAACCTGTTTGCGCCGCTGTTGCCGCCGGATCAGATTGACAGCTACATCGCCGGACTCATCTTGCTGGCCGCCGCGCCGTGCACCGCCATGGTGTTTGTCTGGAGCCGCCTGACCGGTGGCGACCCATTGTTCACCCTGAGCCAGGTGGCTTTGAACGACAGCATCATGGTGCTGGCGTTTGCGCCGCTGGTGGCATTTTTGCTGGGGCTATCGAGCATCACCGTGCCTTGGGACACGCTGCTGATTTCGGTCGGGCTGTACATCATCATCCCGGTGGCCATTGCGCAGATGTGGCGCAAGTCGCTGCTAGCCAAGGGGCAAGCGGCGTTTGATGCGGCGATGGAGCGCATCGGCCCTTGGTCGATTACCGCGCTGCTGGCCACGCTGGTGCTGCTGTTTGCGTTTCAGGGCGAGGCGATTCT
>JAVHPS010000006.1:0-3600 GCA_036170715.1 Rhodoferax sp.
TGGCCAAAGGGCCGATGCGCTGCACGCTGCTGGTGCACCCGACAGACGCGGCACGGCGGCACTTGCAAGACGGCCAGCTGGCGCGCATCAGCAGCAACACGGGGCAGATTCAAGCCCCAGTGGAATTCAGCACCGACATGCTACCCGGCGTGGTCTGCCTGCCGCATGGCTGGGGCCACGACTTGCCCGGCAGTCAACTCAACCTGGCCACGCAACGCCCTGGTGCCAACCTGAATGCCTTGCTGGACGATGGCCAGCGCGACCCGCTGTCGGGCAACGCCGTGCTGAGTGGTGTTAAAATAAGCCTACAGCCCATTTAAAACAAGCTTATCTAGCTATATATTTTATAGCTAATGCGAGGTTTGATGGCAGCCGCCTGCCGCGTGCCCAAGACGCTTGCCGTGTGGTAGATCGTGCAGCCGGGTGAACAAGTCGCGGCAGTAGCCGTTGATTTTCAGGCACTTGTTGATCTCATCCACCGGCAGGGGGCCCGACACCACCACCAGGTCGTTGGCGCTGGCCAACGCACCGCTGGCACGCAAGCGCCTGCGCGTGTTGTTGGCCCAGGAGTGGATGCGCAGCGGGCTGCCATGCTCGCGCAGCGCACCGGTACTGGCCTCAAAGGCAATCGCCACGGTGTCGGTTTTGAGCCGCAGGCGGTGCTCCCCCGTGACCTTGCTCACCGGCGTGCTCAGGTCATACAGGTGGTAGTTGCCTTCTTTGAGTTGGTATTGCAGTGTCATGTGGGTCTCCTTATTGGGCGTTTGATTTTGCAAGATGCCAGTAGTGGTTAAAGCCAGAAAAGCACCCTGAAACCTGCGCACAGAGCGCGGTAGTATCAGTAATAGAATAAATTTAGCCCATCAACATTAGCAACTCTGATTGAACCACCCATGAGCACCTTTGACCCCGATGCACTCGAATGTCTGGCGGCGATCGTGGAAGAAGGGGGGTTTGAGCGTGCAGCGGTGCGTTTGTCGATCACCCAATCTGCCGTGTCGCAGCGTTTGCGCTCGCTTGAAGTGCAGGTGGGCACGGTGCTGATCGTGCGCAGCCGCCCCCTGAAAGCCACCGCTGCCGGGCGCTTGCTGCTCAAGCACGCGATGCAGACCCGGCTGTTGCGCGCCGACCTGGAGCGTGACCTCAAAGACATGTCCCCCGGCGTGGCAGGTATGGCCGGTGAGGACGAACGCATTTCGATTGCCATCAACGCCGACAGCATTGCCACCTGGGCCTTGCCCGCGCTGGACCCGATTGCACACCAGGGGTTGGGGCTGGAGATCATCACCGATGACCAGGACTTCACCTTTGAGTGGCTGCGCGAAGGCCGGGTACTGGGCTGTGTGACCACCTTGCCAGCGGCGCTGCGCAGTTGCAAAGTGGAGCCCCTGGGGGCGATGCAATATGTAGCCGTGGCGCAGCCCGCGTTTGCGGCCCAACATTGTCCGCAGGGTCTGACCCCGCATAACTTCAACCGCTTGCCATTCATTGCCTTCAATCGCAAAGATGACTTGCAAGGCGAGTTTGTGGCCAGTGTGTGTGGCCTCAAACACGTTGCGCTGAGTCAGATGTATGTGCCCAGTTCAGAGGGTCAGGTGCGTGCGGTGCTGGCCGGATGGGGCATCAGCGTGCTGCCAGAGCTGAAGGTGCGTGCGCACTTGCGCACCGGTGCCTTGGTTGAATTGATGCCGGGGCGCAGCCTGCCGGTGGCGTTGTACTGGCACTGCTGGAACCTGGAGTCGGCCCTGCTCGACACCCTGACCCAAACCCTGAAAGCCGCAGCCGCCAAGGCGCTGGTCGATGCCCCTGGCATCTGAGCGGGCGCAGAGCCCGACTGGTTAGCGAACGATGAGCACCGGCACCTTGCAGCTGGCCAGCACCTGGGTGGCCACTGAGCCCACCACCAGATTGATCAACGCACCGTGGCCATGTGAGCCCATCACCACCAGGTCAAACTTGCCGTCTTCGGCCAGCTTGGCGATCAGATCACCGGGCTTGCCGGTTTTCCAGGAACATTTGGCGCTGACACCATGGCGTTCCAGAAACTTGGTCACCGGTGTCATCACGCGCTGGCCTTCGTCCTCGTAATATTTGGCCACCAGTTCCTTGCCCAACGCGGCCCGCGCCTGGGTTGGCAACACCAGCTGCGCGGTAAAGGCAGCGTATTCGTTTTTGGGCGAGAACAGCTCGTGTGCGGCCAGATAAGCCAGCATTTTTTTGGTGTAAGCGCTACCGTCAACGGCCAGAAGAATTTTCATGGTGAACTCCAGTAATGAAGTGAGTCAGTTTACCCAAGGTCAAAACGTTGGTGCGCTGGCAGTCAAGAAAGTGTCAGCTTGTTTGCACCAGTTGCGCCGTCAGGCCGGCTTGTGACAGCGCCGCCAGCACTTCGGTGATGTGCTGCGGGCCGCGCGTTTGCAGCACCAGTTCAACCTCGACGTTTTGCGCCGCCAGTGTGGTGAAGGCGCGCTGGTGGTGCACCTCGTTGATGTTGGCCCCGGCAGCGGCTACCGTGGCGGTGATCAGGGCCAGCGTGCCGGGCACATCACGTGCGCTCACCTTCAGGCGCGCCAACCGGCCCGCACGCACCATGCCACGTTCGATGATGGCGGCCAGCAGCAGCGGGTCAATGTTGCCACCGCACAGCACCAGGCCGACTTTTTTGCCTTTGAAGCGTGCAGCATATTTCAGTAGCGCCGCCAGTCCTGCTGCACCGGCTCCTTCAACCAGGGTTTTTTCAACTTCAAGCAGCATCACGATGGCTTGTTCGATGTCACCTTCGTCCACCAGCAACAGATCGTCCACCTTGGCGCGGATGATGGCTTGCGGCAGTTGGCCCGGTGTACCCACTGCAATGCCTTCGGCAATGCTGCTGCTGCCCTGCGGGTGGTGCGTGCCCTTGATCGCATTGACCATGGCCGGAAAGCGCGCGCTTTGCACACCAATGACCTCAATGCCGGGTTTGATGGCTTTGGCCGCCGTGGCCATGCCGGCCACCAGGCCGCCGCCACCAATGGCCACGATCAGGGTGTCGAGCTGCGGCACTTCGGCCAGCATCTCCAACGCCACAGTCCCCTGACCGGCCACAATGTCGGGGTCGTCATAGGGGTGAACAAAAATCAGCTGCTGCTGTGCCGCCAGCGCCATGGCGTGGCTGCGGGCCTCGTCCAGAGTGTCGCCATGCAGCACCACTTCGGCCCCAAAGCCCCGTGTGCGCTCAATCTTGACCCCCGGTGTAAACCGCGGCATGACGATCACCGCCCGTATGCCCAGGCGCTGCGCGTGGTAGGCCACGCCCTGGGCATGGTTACCGGCACTCATGGCAATCACGCCCCGTGCACGCTCTTGCGCACTGAGTTGAGACAGCTTGTTGCAGGCCCCACGCTCTTTGAATGAGGCGGTGAACTGCAGGTTTTCAAATTTCAAAAACACCTGTGCGCCGGTGATGTCGGACAGCGTGTGCGAGGCCACGCACGGGGTCCGCAGCACATGGGCTTGCAGGCGCTGCGCGGCGCGTTCAATGTCGGCTAATTCAATCATGGTGGTTCTCCAGCAAGGCCACAGTATCACTTCACCCGCGTGCCCAGCCAGGCGGCACTG
>JAVHPS010000007.1:0-3573 GCA_036170715.1 Rhodoferax sp.
GGCGGCAACAGGTAGGTCAGCAGTGTGATGGCCCAGACAAAACCCATCAGGGCGCAGCTCAAGGCAAACAAAGGCCACCAGCGCGCATCGGGCACAGCGCCCGCCCGGGGTGTGCGACTTTTGTCCCAGATGCTCAGTTTGCCGCAGGCACGGTGCAACAGTGTGTTGAGCATCTCCACCATCGAGAAGTGCGGGCACAGCCAGCCGCAATACAAGCGACCATAGCGGTAGGCACCACCCAAGAACAGGGCGACCAAAAGCAGCGCGGGCAAGAAGGCGCGCCACACCAGCTGCACGGCAGCTTCATCGGCACTGATGTGCCCACTGGCCAACGCATCGATGCCCAACGACCAGCGCTGCCGCAGAAACCAAAGCTGCGTCTGGGTCAGGTCAAAGCGCAACAGGTTCAGCGCCGGAGCCAACACAAACAGCGCAAAAAAGCTGACTTGCATGGCCAGTCGCCACTGCTGCAGGTGTGCTGCCGTGAGCTTGCCGGGGCGCGCTTGGCGGACAGCGAATGCGACCCGTGATGAGTCAGTCGGCATCGCCAAACAGCGCGCGCGCCACTTCAAGCAAAGCTTGGGCCGTGGCCAGATCGTCGGTGAGTGCGTCAATGATGGCGGCCTGACACGCCGTCTGAACAGAAAGCCCAGAGGCCATCAAGCGGCCCGCTGATACCAGCAACCGGGTGCTGGCGGTTTCTTCCAGGTCATGCTCGGTGAGCGCGCGCAAGGCCTTGGCCAGTTGCACCAGCTGCTGCGCCTGTGCCTCTGACACCCCGGCTTCGTTTTGCACAATGCCCGCCTCCACCTGAGGGTTCGGGTAGTTCATGCTCAAACTGACAAAACGCTGGCGCGTGCTGGGCTTCAAGCCTTTGAGCAGATTCTGGTAACCCGGGTTGTACGAGATGACCAGCATGAATTCGGGCGGTGCTGCCAGTTCCTCGCCGGTGCGCTCAATCGGCAGAATGCGCCGGTCGTCAGCCAACGGATGCAGCACCACCGTGGTGTCCTTGCGTGCCTCCACCACCTCATCCAGGTAGCAGATCGCCCCCATGCGCACGGCGCGGGCCAGGGGCCCGTCCGACCATTGCGTGCTGCCGTTGCCGATCAGAAAGCGCCCCACCAGATCAGCCGCGCTGAGGTCGTCGTGACACGACACCGTGACCAGTGGTCGCTTCAGGAGCGCGGCCATGTGCTCGACAAAACGCGTCTTGCCGCAGCCGGTTGGCCCTTTGATGAGCAGCGGCAACTGCTTGCGCCACGCATGCTCGAACAAGCTGCATTCACCCGCCTGCTCGGCATAAAACGGAAGGCTGCTCATGTCCTTGGCGCTCACGCTGCCTTGACACGGCGATGCAGCATACCGCCCTGCACCTGCACCTCGTCTTCATTCGCTCCGGGAGCGGCAAAGAAGCTGTACAGGTAGGTCAACAGACCGAGCAGGAAGCTGACACCGCCGGCCACCCGCAGCCAATAGAAAAAGCGCAATTGGTCTTGCGTTTGCATGAACGACATCGCACCCTCGGTCGGCATGCGTTGCAACCACACTTGCAAAATGCCTGCACCGGTCAAGGCCAGCACCATCAAGCCCATGCTGATGGTCATGATCCAGAAACTCCACATCTCAAAACTCTGCGCGCGTCGGCTGTTGGCCTCGCGTCCCCGCAACGTGGGCATGGCGTAGCTGATCATGGCAATCACCACCAGCACATACGCGCCATAAAAGGCCAGGTGACCATGCGCTGCGGTGATCTGCGTGCCATGGGTGTAATAGTTGATGGGAGCCAACGTGTGCATAAAGCCCCATAAGCCCGCGCCCAAAAAGCCCACCACCGAACAGCCCACGGCCCACAGCAATGCGGCCTGATTGGCATGGTCACGACGGCGACGCTGCACCATGTTGAAGGCGAACACCGTCATCATGAAAAACGGAATTGGTTCCATGGCCGAGAAAATGCTGCCCAGCCACAGCCAGTAGCCTGGCATGCCGATGAAAAAGAAGTGGTGGCCTGTGCCCAGAATGCCAGTGATCAAGGCCATAGCAATGATGACGTAGAGCCACTTGTCAATCACCTCACGGTCCACGCCAGTGGTTTTGACCAGCACATAGGCCAGCAGCGAGCCCAAAATAAGCTCCCACACGCCCTCCACCCACAGGTGCACCACAAACCACCAGTACATCTTGTCACGCACCAGGTTGGCGGGGTTGACAAAGCTGAACAGGAACATCAGCGCCAGCCCCCACAGTCCCATCAACAGCACCAGCGAAATGCTGGTTTTGCGCCCCTTGAGCACCGTCATGCTGATGTTGAACAAAAAGCCCAACGCCACCACCACGATGCCCAATTTGGTGGGCAGCGGTTGTTCCAGAAATTCGCGCCCCATGGTCGCCAGCAGATCATTGCCGGTGAGTTCAGCCAGTTTGGCATAGGGCACGGCCAGATAACCGACGATGGTCAGCGCACCAGCTGTCAGAAAGACCCAGAACAGCACCAGCGCCAGCTTGGTGCTGTAGAGCTCGGTCTCTGCTTCTTCAGGCACCAGGTAGTAGGCGGCTCCCATGAAGCCAAACAACAGCCAGACGATCAGCAGGTTGGTGTGCACCATGCGCGCCTGGTTGAACGGAATGTACGGAAAGGCCAGGTCGCCAATCACGTACTGCAGGCCGAGGGTGATGCCAAACAGGATTTGAGCGGTAAAAAGGGCCAGGGCGGCAATGAAGTAATACTTTGCCACCCCCTGCGAGGTGTATTTGAGTGTGGTCGCTTGCATGATTGAATTCCGGAAAAGATTGAATGGGACTTGAGGTGTTTAGCCTTCAATGTTGGGCGGCCAGTTTTCGGTGTTCACGTTGTTGGTCCAGCGCAAAAACTCCACCATGTCGTCCAGCTGCGACTCGGTAAAGTTGAACTGGGGCATTTGACGGCGACCAGGGATGTGCGTCGGTTGCGAGGCAATCCAGGCCTTGATGAAGTCCGGACCACGGCGCTTGTAGACATTGCCCAGCTCTGGGGCGTAGTAAGCGCCTTCACCCAGCAGGGTATGGCAGCCGATGCAGTTACGGGTTTCCCACAGACGCTTGCCGCGTTCGACCGCCGGGGTGATCGCCTCGGCGTTGGAGCGCTGCGGAATTTTGCGTTCGCTGTCGAAGATCAGCCCGACAAAAATCAGGATGAAAAACAGCGAGCCGCCATAAAACATGTTGCGCGCCATCTGTTTGGTAAAGCCAGTGGATTTGACCTGGTTCATTTGTATGAAACTCCTTAAAAAATCAGGCACAGTTAAAAGATTCATTTTGCATGAATCATATAGGGAATTGCTCCATCGAACGAAAAAATAAACACGACTAGTTCTTTGGAACTATGGCCACCCCAGTGTGCTAGTTCCAATGAGGGCGCGCACTCGTTCTACAGAGCAATTTCTTTTTGGGGGTAGCCAACCTAAAGTCACTCATCCCAAAAACTGGAGTGAATGACATGACCAAAAAAGGACAGGCGTTGTCGGTGCTGATTGCCAGCACCTTCGCCTTCACCGTGTGTTTCATGGTGTGGATGATGTTTGCGGTGATCGG
>JAVHPS010000008.1:0-2009 GCA_036170715.1 Rhodoferax sp.
GAGAGCGCTTCGCGCACCTCATCGAGCTTGAAGGGTTTGATGATGGCAGTAACAAGTTTCATGCGAACTCCTTGGGAATAAGTAAACGTCAGCCATTCCAGGTTTTTGAGGCTTCATCAGCCCTCCAACTTTGAGTTGACAGGCTTGTAAAGCAGGGTTCGTGCCAAACCTGAATAGCCGCTGTTGCGCTGCAATCGTGCGCACATTTCCCTAGCATTGCGCTAAGATATCTGTATAAATAATCAGTACGCACCATGTCGGTGCATTTGTCTGTCAAGGGGGATTCATGAGTCTGTCTTTGGTGCAAAGTCGAGCCCTGCTGGGGCTGGAAGCGGCCGCTGTCACCGTTGAGGTGCATTTGGCCAATGGCCTGCCCAGCTTCACGCTGGTGGGGCTGGCCGACGTGGAGGTCAAGGAAGCGCGCGAGCGGGTGCGCAGTGCCATCCAGAATTCGGGCCTGGAGTTTCCCAATAACAAACGCATCACCGTCAACCTAGCCCCGGCCGATTTGCCCAAAGATTCGGGTCGATTTGACTTGCCGATTGCACTGGGTATCTTGGCCGCCAGTGGGCAAATAGCGGCGACCAAATTGGCGGGCTATGAATTTGCCGGTGAACTGTCTTTGTCTGGCGAGTTGCGTGCCGTGCGCGGGGCGTTGGCCATGAGTCTGGCGCTGCACGCCAGCCATGTGGTGACCCAACTGGTGTTGCCCCCGGGCAGTGCCGAAGAAGCCGCTTTGGTGCCTGACGCACAGGTCTACCGCGCCCATCATTTGCTCGACGTGGTGCAGCACTTTTTGCCCGAGGGCACACCAGCTGAGACGGCCGCGCCTGGGCCGGGCTGGAGCCGTGTCAAGCCGGTGCTGCAGCCCCATGCCGCCCCTTGTCTGGACATGGCCGATGTTAAAGGCCAGCTCGGTGCCAAGCGCGCCCTGGAGATTGCCGCCGCCGGTGGGCATAGCCTGCTGCTGGTGGGGCCACCGGGTGCGGGCAAATCCATGTTGGCGATGCGCTTTGCCGGACTGTTGCCCGCCATGAGCACCGATGAAGCCCTGCAAAGCGCCGCCATCGCCAGTCTGGGCGGACGCTTCGCGCTTGAACACTGGGCCCAGCGCCCCACCTGCCACCCGCACCACAGCGCCAGCGCGGTCGCCTTGGTGGGCGGGGGCTCACCACCACGGCCGGGTGAAATCTCCCTGGCACATAACGGCATTTTGTTTTTGGATGAGTTGCCGGAGTTTCCCCGCGCTGCGCTGGAGGCCCTGCGCGAGCCGCTGGAGAGCGGGCGCATCACGATCTCGCGGGCGGCGCGGCGGGCCGAGTTTCCGGCGCGCTTTCAGCTCATCGCCGCCATGAACCCCTGCCCCTGTGGCTATCTGGGGGACACGCAACACAGCTGCCGCTGTACCCCTGACCAGGTGGCACGCTACCAGGGCAAGCTCAGCGGGCCGCTGGTTGACCGCATTGACTTGCATGTGGAAGTGCCAGCGGTCAACACCGCTGACCTGATGCGCGCACCGCCGGGTGAGCGCAGCGCAGACATCCAGGCGCGCTGTGCCGCCGCGCGGGCACGTGCCCTGGCACGCCAGGGGGTGAGCAACCAGGCGCTGCAAGGTCAGGCGCTGGAGCAACATCTGTTGCTGGACGAAGCCGCCGCCAAGTTTTTGAACGTGGCAGCAGCACGACTGGGCTGGTCGGCGCGCAGCACGCATCGGGCCTTGAAAGTGGCGCGCACCATTGCCGACCTGGCCGGTGCCACACACACCCAGGTCACGCATGTGGCCGAGGCCATGCAATACCGCCGGGCCTTGCACACGGGCTAGCGGGTATGGTGCTGCCATCGCCCCCCCCAAATTAAAATAACACCATGACAAGCTTGACCCAACCTGCTTTATTCGGTATTGGCCGTAGCAACAGAAATTTCAATGACCCCTATTACTGGGGGAAAAATCAATTCAACTCGGCTTTCCCTGTTGCGTTGGCTTGTTACATGCGGTCAGAAAAACACCC
>JAVHPS010000008.1:2109-3535 GCA_036170715.1 Rhodoferax sp.
CGAGAGATTTTTGAGCCAGTTTTTGCACGGGTTCGCAATTGGGATTCCAAAGCGGAGATGGTGCAATTGGTGGGTCAAGCGGTCGCTGCTCTAGAGCTTTTCTTAACTGAATTTAGGCATCTGCAGTCGCCACTGCTGATGCAACCTATTTGGAAAACAGTGGGTAAGTCCCCCGTGTTGGCAGGACATTGCCTGGATATTTTTGTCTGGAGTGACTTTGCGTTAACGCATCTGTTTTTAGATTCTGCCCGGCATCCGCGTGATGCCAATTCAATCTCCAGATATGCGCGTGCGGCGCTTCGGCTATCACGTTTTCTTTATGAACGCTCCAATTCAGACAAAGTATTTCAAGCGCCAATCTACGACGGCATGACGTTTGACAATCAGAACGACAAGGAATTCGCCATATCAGGCACCAAGTCCAGGGATTTGATGGCCTGTGACAGGTTGGTTAAGCCGCTGATTTGTAAAGATGAAATCAAGCACATCATTTTGGGTGGCGGGCAAAAGTATTTGAGCCCGGAGCGACGTTTTGATGCCATTTTGTATTTTTCGACGGACTTGTTCAGAGGTGACCAGTGAACTTTAAGGTGGTCGATTTTTTTGCAGGTGGCGGAGGCTTGAGCTTAGGGTTTCAACGGGCGGGTTTCGATGTGGTGTGTGCGGTTGAAAACTGGCAACCCGCACTGGAAATTTATCGTGCCAACTTTCCTGCGCATGCGGCCATAGCGCTGGATTTGTCCAACGAATATGAAGCCTTGCGCGTCTTGGATGACTATCAACCTGATGTCCTGGTGGGGGGGCCGCCATGCCAAGACTTTTCAAGTGCGGGCAAACGTGATGAAGGTGGTGGCAGAGCCAGCCTGACCATCAATTACGCCAACGTCATTTCAAGTTACAAACCCGCTTTTTTTGTCATGGAAAACGTGGCGCGGGCGGCAAGTTCCAAGGCATTCAAAGCTGCATTGGAGATTTTTAAGCGAGCCAACTATGGCTTGACCATCCAGTTGCTCAATGCGGCCCACTGTGGCGCGCCGCAGGTGAGAAAACGGCTCATTGTGCTCGGGCAGTTGGGCGGGAAAGATGGGTTTTTGGACGATGCGCTTCGCACTGGTTTAAGCGACCAACCCATGACGTTGCGGCAGTATTTCAAAAATTGCCTACCGTTTGAACATTACTACAGGCATCCCAGGTCGTACGCGCGCCGCGCGGTTTTCAGTGTTGACGAACCCAGCCCGACCATCAGGGGCGTGAACCGTCCCATACCCAAGGGCTACCCTGGTCACGTGGGTGACCCTGTGCCTGTGAGTGCAGACATGCGCGCTCTGACAACCCGGGAGCGGGCTTCGATTCAAACATTTCCAGATGCTTTTCAGCTACCTGGATGTAAATCCGATGTGGAGCAAGTCATTGGCAATGCGGTTCC
>JAVHPS010000009.1:0-16367 GCA_036170715.1 Rhodoferax sp.
GGAAGGCAAGACCTTGCCGGCCTTTGAGATTTTGCAAAAACGCGCCGCAGGCTAGGTATTTTGTGCGCTGTAGGGTTTCTGTAGGGTCGACTTTAGTCGACCATGGCGGACTGAAGTCCGCCCTACAAAGCAATTGCAGGCCAATGCCTGCCTTACAAAAACTCCCGAACCGGCCTGCAGTTTCAGTCGACACATAAGTATCAAATTCATAGCTACCAACGCATATTTTGCATGGTCTAGAGTTCATTTTTTCTTAAAACTACCAGGAGATCACCATGGCCTTTGTTTCCCTTCGTCAAATGCTCGACCACGCCGCTGAACACAGCTACGGCGTGCCCGCCTTCAACGTCAACAACTTGGAGCAAATCCAGGCCATCATGGAAGCCGCTGCCGCCACCGACAGCCCGGTGATTCTGCAAGCCAGTGCGGGTGCGCGCAAATACGCCGGTGAGGCCTACCTGCGCCACATGGTGCTGGCGGCGGTCGAGTCTTATCCCGATATCCCGGTGGTGCTGCACCAAGACCATGGTGCCACCCCGGCGGTGTGTCAGCAAAGCATTCGCAGCGGCTTTACCAGCGTCATGATGGACGGATCTCTGCGCGAAGATGCCAAGACCCCGGCCAGCTATGAATACAACGTCGATGTGACGCGGCGCGTATGCGAGATGGCGCACGCTGTGGGGGTGTCGGTGGAAGGCGAACTGGGCTGCCTGGGTAGCCTGGAAACCGGTGAGGCCGGTGAAGAAGATGGCGTAGGGGCTGAGGGCAAGCTCACGCACGACCAGATGCTGACCGACCCGGTGCAGGCCAAAGACTTCGTTGAAAAAACCGGTGTCGACGCGCTGGCCATTGCCATTGGCACCAGCCACGGCGCGTACAAGTTCACCCGCAAGCCCACAGGCGACATTTTGGCCATCGACCGCGTGGCGCAAATCCATGCCCAAATTCCCAACACCCATCTGGTCATGCACGGCTCCAGCAGCGTGCCGCAAGAATGGCTGGCCATCATTCGCCAGTTTGGCGGCGACCTGAAAGAAACCTACGGCGTGCCGGTGGAAGAAATTGTGCGCGGCATTGCCAGCGGTGTGCGCAAGGTCAACATCGACACCGACATCCGCTTGGCCATGACCGGTGCCATGCGCCAGAGCTTTGCCCAAAACCCGAGCGAATTCGACCCGCGCAAATCACTCATTGCCGCGCGCAAGGCCGCGGCGGGCATTTGCAAACTGCGCTTTGAAGCCTTTGGCTGCGCTGGCTTTGGCAGCAAGATCAAGCCGATCCACCTGGATGTGATGGCCGGGCGCTACGCCTGAACCGCGCGCCCCAGCCGCTGCGCAGCGTCGAGGCTCCGACTCATGGACTTTCTGGATTTAAAACGTATCGCACGTAGGCCATGCCCTTACCCACTGCGCCAAGGCTTCTGAGACGGGCATGGCCTGGGGCTGTGGGGGCAAGCCCAGAACCACTGCCGCATGGTTCAGCGCGGCCAGCGGTTCAAGCAGGTCCAGCGCCTGAGCCCCATTTTGTTTGCTGAGTTTTTCCCCATTCGCGCCCAGCACCAGCGGGGTGTGTAGGTAGCGGGGTGTGGGCAGGTGCAGGGCGCGCTGTAGCAGCACCTGGCGCGCGGTGTTGTCAGCCAAATCTGCGCCGCGCACCACGTCGGTGATGCCTTGTGCCGCATCGTCCACCACCACAGCCAGTTGGTAGGCAAAGCAGCCATCGGCGCGCTTGAGGATGAAGTCCCCCACCTCGGCGGCCACGTCTTGCTGCTGTGCACCGAGCCTGCGGTCGTGCCAATGCAGCGTTGCTGGTAGTGTCTCTGATGCTATTGAAGTAAGAGCATATTGCCCTTTAATATCAAGGGCTAGAGGCTCATTTTGCTTATAAAAACTGGTATTGAAACGCCAGCTGCGTGGGGCTTTGCCATGCAGGCCGGTGCGGCAGGAGCCGGGGTAAATCAGTTCGCCGTGGCGTGGTTTGGTCACACCGGCGCGGCCCAGAGCCAGTTCAATGTCACGGCGTGAGCAGGCACAAGGGTAAGCCCAGCCCGCAGTGATCAGCTGGTCCAGCGCCTGCTGGTAGCTGCTGCTGCGCTGCGACTGGTACAGCGGCGCGGCATCTGGGTGCAGGCCGCAGCGGGCGAGCTGTTGCAAGATGACTTGCGCCATGCCGGGCAGGCAGCGGGTGCGGTCCACGTCTTCCATGCGCACCAGCCATTGGCCGCCATGCGCTTTGGCATCGAGCCAGCTGGCCAGTGCGGCGACCAGCGAACCGGCGTGCAGCGCGCCGGTGGGTGAGGGCGCAAACCGGCCGGCGTAGCGTCCCATTGCAGTATCACATGGCAGCCAGCGCCAGCTCCAGCCCCGACACAAACGCATCTTCGACGCGGTGGCCCAGGCACCAGTCGCCCATCAGGCCCAGGCCTTTTTTGCCATCCCACAGGTGGGTTTTACCCAGCGGCTGCAGGGTTTTGGCATACAGCCAGCGCTGGCTGTCCACATGGGCCGGTTCAGCGCGAATGCCGGTGACTTCGGTGAACGCTTTGAGCAGCTTGGCCTGGGCGCGCGCGGGGTCGTCGTGCAGGTGTTCCTGCGACCAGGCGGCACTGGCTTGCACGGTCCAGCGCTCAATCGGTTCACGCCCCGGTTTGCTGGATTCACGCGCCAGCCAGGCGATGCGGTGGTGGGTGCTGCGCGCGGCGTTCCACTGCGGCCCAAAAGCGTGCATGCCGGGTTGCATGGCTTGCGGAAACGCCAGCATCAGAGTCCAGCACGGAGCCACCTTGACTGGTTCGATTTGTTTCACCCAGGCTGCAGCTTGCTTTGAATGTTGTAGCAAGTCATGCGCTTGTGCGCTGGGAATGGCCAACAACACTGCATCAAAGCCAGAGAACACGTGTTGCGTGCCCTCCAGGCTTTCGGTGCGCAACTGCCAGTGTTTGGCGTTCAGGGCATCGGGCTCGATCTGCATCACCCGGGTTTGCATTTGAATGCAGCCGGCGGCCTGCAGCGGCTCGGCCCAACCGGTGACCAGCGATTTCATGCCCGGCACGCCGACCCAATGCGCTTCACGCGTGGCCGGACCCGGTGCGGTGACGTGGCCCAGTGCGTCCAGCAGTTGTACGCTGTTGGCGCTCCAGCGTTTGCACAGTTTGGGGGTGGTTTCCAGAGCCCGGATAAAACGGGCATCGCGGGCGGTGAAATATTGTGTGCCGTGGTCAAACGAGCCAAAGGCGCTGGCGCGTGTGGCCATGCGGCCGCCCAGGCCTCGGCTTTTTTCGAACACGGTGACGCGGTGTCCGGCTTGTACCAGGGTGCGCGCGCAAGTTATGCCGGCCATGCCAGCGCCGATGATGGCAAAGTGTTGGGGGGGGCTGGGGGTTTTGCTCATGGTTTTCTCCGTTGGTTGTGACCGACTTTACACGCCCCGGTGGCGCTCCAGCAAAGCAGCGCGTGTGGTGGCACTTTCCAGTTGCGCCAGCCACCATTGCAAGGCCTTGCCCTGGGGGCCACTGTGGGCGGTGCGCCAGGCGTAGTTGACGCGCACCGAGCGCGCTGGGCCTTGTGTGGTTTTGACCACCAGGCGCCCGGCATCAATGTAGGGGCCGGCCATGCATTCGGGCACGGAGCCGCAGCCCAGGCCACGCAGGTGGGCGTCGAGCTTGTCGTGCATGGTGGCCACGGTGAACACGTCTTGCCCGCCCAGCAGGCCAATGGTGATGCCGTGCCCGCGGCTGATGGTGTCGGCCACGGCCACGGCGCGGTGCGCGCGCATTTGTTCATCGGACAGTGGCTCAGGTGCGTTGGCCAGCGGGTGGTGCGGGGCCACGGCATAGACAAAGCGCACGTCGCCCAGCGGCTTGGCTTGCAGCGTGGTGGTGGGGATCAGATCTGCCACACCCAGGGCCAGGTCAGCCAGGCCGCTGGTCAGGGCCTCCAGCGTGCCTGACAGGGTTTCATCGCGCAGGCGGATGCGGGTGGGCGGGTTCTGCGCCAGAAAACGGTCGCACAGTTCCATCACCGTGGCTTTGGCGATGATGCTGTCCACGGCAATGGTGAACAAGGGTTCCCACCCGGTGGCGACGCGTTTGACGCGGTTGGCCACGGCCTCCAGGTCTTGCAACAGACGCGCGCTTTCGCGCAACAGCTCCAGCCCGGCCTGGGTGGGTACGGCACGCCGGGCACTGCGGTCAAACAGCAGCACGTCCAGCGCGTCTTCCATTTGTCGCACCCGGTAGGTCAGGGCACTGGGCACCATGCCCAGTTCGCGGGCGGCGGCGGCAAAACTGCCGCTGCGCGAAATGCTCTGCAGCATGGCCAGCGCATCGGGGGTTAGAACTTGGCTGACGGTTTGCATGGCGGGTAGTTTGTTCAAATAAATTGAATGATGCCATCAAATCACTGCCGCCGCAGTTGCCGGCCTGGGGGTCAAAATTCAGGCCATCACCACAGCCTGTTTAGGAGTTGTTCATGTTGACCCTGAGACCTTCGCAAGAGCGCGGCTTTGCCGACCATGGCTGGCTCAAGTCGTTTCACAGTTTTTCGTTTGCCGGCTACTACGATCCGCAACACATGGGCTGGGGCAATTTGCGTGTGATCAATGAAGACTGGATTGCGCCCGGCAAAGGTTTTGGTACGCATGGCCACCGCGACATGGAAATCATCACCTATGTGCTGGCGGGCAATTTGGCGCACCAGGACAGCATGGGCAACGTCAAGGGCATTCCGCCGGGCGACGTGCAGCGCATGAGCGCCGGCAGCGGTGTGCAGCACAGCGAGTTCAACCACGCACCCCATGACACCACGCATTTGTTGCAAATCTGGATCGAGCCCAATGTGTTGGGTGTGACCCCCAGCTACGAGCAAACCACGTTTGCGGCCAGTGCCAAGCAAGGGCGGCTGTGTCTGGTGGCCTCACCGGACGGCGCGCAGGGCTCGGTCAGGATGCATGCCGATGCCCGGCTTTACGCTGGGTTGTTTGAGGCCGGGCAAACTGCACACCTGGCGCTGGCAGCCGGGCGCAAAGCCTATGTGCATCTGGTGCGCGGTGGCTTGCGTGTGAACGGTGTGGCCCTGCAAACGGGCGATGCCGCGCTGCTGTCCGATGCGTCTGAGCTGCAGCTGGACCAGGCGCAAGCGGCCGAGGTGCTGGTGTTTGATTTGAGTGCGTGAGTGCGTCAAGCAATCAGGGCGTTTGATTTTCAATTTTTTTCAACAGGAGTTTCATCATGGCAAAAGTAGCAGTTGTTTTTCATTCGGGTTACGGTCACACCCTGCGCATGGCGCAATCGGTGGCCGAAGGTGCGCAGGCCGATTTGGTGGCCATTGATGCAGATGGCAATGTGTCTGATGCAGGCTGGGCCACTCTGGCGGCGGCGGATGCCATCATCATGGGCAGCCCAACCTACATGGGATCGGTGAGTTGGCAGTTCAAGAAATTTGCCGATGCCTCCAGCAAACCCTGGTTTGGCCAGGCCTGGAAAGACAAGGTGTTTGCCGGCTTTACCAACAGCGCCACCATGAACGGTGACAAGCACAGCACGCTGCATTACCTGTTCACCCTGGCCATGCAGCACAGCGGCATCTGGGTCGGCACCGGCATGATGCCCAGCAACGCCAAGGCCGCGCAGCGCAACGATGTCAACTACGTGGGCTCGTTTGCTGGAGCCATGGCGCAGTCGCCGTCGGATGCCTCACCGGCCGAGATGCTGCCGGGCGATCTGGAAACCGCGCGCCTGTTTGGCCAGCGTGTGGCGGCCATCACGACGCAGTTCAAGGCCTGAGCCTGGCCGGAGTGACTGCCCTGGCCGCGTAGCCTGTGGTGGTTGCTCGGGCGCGCTGGCACTGGCGCTGCTGGCGGGGCGTGCAAAATAGGGACGGGGAGTCCCTATTTTTTTTGCCACCCAATGAACAAACTGTTTCTGTTGCTTACCCTGTTGGCCAGTGTCGAGGTGACCTTGGCGCAAGCTGTGCTGGGCCTGTCTGAGAAAGATTTTCTGGACGATATGCCGGTGGTGTTGTCGGTGTCGCGGTTGCCGCAGCGGCTCGATGAGACACCGGGTGCTGTGACCGTGCTGGATCGTGATTTCATCCGCCTCAGTGGTGCCCGTGACGTGGCAGATTTGCTTCGTCTGGTGCCAGGGTTTCAGAGCAGCACGTCGTTTGAGCCGGATGCGCCACAGGCCAGTTACCACGGCGCATTTGGCAACTACTCGGCACGGGTGCAGGTGCTGGTGGATGGGCGCTCGGTGTATTCCACGTATTTCTTTGGCAGTGTGGCCCCGGGGCTGATGTCGGTGGCGCTGCCAGACATTGAGCGTATTGAGGTGTTGCGGGGGTCCAATTCGGCCGCCTATGGGGCACGGGCGATGTTGGGCGTGATCAACATTGTGACGCGGCACAGTGCCGATGCCCCCGGCGCACAAGCCAGTTTGAGTGCGGGTGAGAATGGCATCCGCGATGCGTACGCCGCCTTTGGCGGAGCCGGTGAACGTGCCAGTTACCGCTTCAGCCTGGACACGCGTGCCGATGACGGGTTGTTGGGAGCGCGTGGCCAAAATCAGGTGCAGCGCGCACTGTTTCGGTCTGACTGGTCGGTCTCCAGCACTGACGAGGTGCAGTTGCGCCTGGGCACGATGCGCATCGATTCAGGGCGTGGATTTGTGGGCAATGCCAGCAACCCTGCGCATGACCGCCGCTATGACTCGGACTACGCCCAACTGGACTGGCACCGCACCCTGGGAACGGACCAAGACCTGGCCCTGACGCTGGCGCATAACCAGGAGGCGTACCAAGACTCGGCTCCGTATTCGTTGCTACCGCTGGGGGTCAATGACAGCATTCTGCTGGATGTAAGTGGCCGCACCAGCAATGATTCGGTGACCCTGCAACACACGTTTCGCGCGGGCCCGCAGCTGCGCGTGGTCTGGGGTGGCGAATGGCGGCGTGAGCAAGTGACATCGTTGCCGGTCTATAACACCCGTGCCGCGCTGGTGACCGATTTCAAACGCTTGTTTACCAATGCCGAATGGCGCATGACCCCGAGCGTGTTGTTGAATGCGGGTCTGATGGCTGAGCACAGTTCGGACAGTGGCTCCAGCCTGGCCCCGCGCCTGATGTTGAACTGGCATGTGCTGCCAGGCCATACCTTGCGTGCCGGGGCCGCGCGTGCCTACCGCCCACCCAGTGCGCTGGAGCAGCGCGGAGACATTCGGTATACGTACAACAACACGCTGTTGCAGGTCAGCACCCTGGCACGCGGCAACATTGCCCCAGAACAAGTGCTGGTGCGGGAACTGGGCTATTTGGGCAATTTTCCAGCCTGGGGAGCCAGCTTGGATGTGCGTGCTTTTGATGAACGGATCAGTGGTTTTGTGACACGCAAACAATACACGCTGCCCGCAGGTACCTCGCTGTTGCCATCGACCCCGTGGGACTTTGTCAACTCGGAGCATTTCGCCATTCAGGGCATCGAGTACCAACTCAAGTGGCATCCCTGGCCGGGCGCACAGGCAGGTTTCAACCAGTCCTACAGCCACCTCAACTTTCTGCAACCACCGTCCGACCCCGACTTGGCTTCTGTGCTGCCGAATCTGGCCAGCACGCTGTTTGTGTCGCAGCAATTGCCAGCGGGCTTGAGTTTCACCTTGACGCATCAGGACAGTGGCACGATGTCCTTGCAAGGCTCGGGCAAAGACAAGCAAGCGCTGACCCGCACCGACATGCGCTTGAGCAAAACGTTGCAATGGGGTGCGCATCGTGGCGAAGTGGCCTTGGTGTTGCAAAACCTGGGTGCGCCTTACCTTGATTTTGACCGCACCTTCCTGTTCCAGCGCCGTGCTTTTGTGACGCTGCGGCTGGACAACTGAAGCCACCATGACGCGCCTGCTGCGTGCCCTTTTATCAGGCCTGGTGCTGTGCCTGTGGGGCAGTATGGTGCATGCCCAAGCCAAGGTGCTGCTGGTGGCCAGCGACCACTCACCGGCTTACACGCAAGCCGCCCAAGCCTTGAGCGGTCAATTGGTGCGCAGCGGGCTGTCTGCCTCCGACATTCAACTGCTCAGTGTGTCCGAGTGGTCGGTGCAATCGGCCTGGCTGCCCCGGCCACGGGTGTATGTGGCGCTGGGCACTGCGGCGGCTGATGCATTGGTTATCAGTCAGGGGCCGACACCGGTCTTGGCCGCACTGCTTCCGCGCCGCAGTTTTGAGCAAATCTTGCACCACAGTGCGCGCCGCGCTTCGGCCCGGTTGTCGGCCATTTACCTCGATCAGCCACTGTTGCGTCAACTGGCTTTGATTCGATTGGCCTTGCCCGAGGCACAGCGGGTCGGGGTGTTGTTCGGGCCGGATTCGGTCTACCAGGCAGAGCGCTTGCGGGCCCTGGCCAGTAGCCAAGGGTTGACGTTGCACGAGGCTGTAGTGCACGCAGACGATCTCAATTTGTTTGCGCCGCTGCAGCAGGTGTTGTTGGGCAGCGATGTGCTGCTGGCCCTGGCTGATCCCCTGGTGTTTAACAGCACCAGCATTCAGAATATGCTGCTCACCACGTTTCGTGCCAAGTTGCCCATGGTGGCATTTTCACCGGCCTACGTGCGTGCCGGGGCCTTGTGGGCGTTGCACGTCACCCCCGAGCAAGTGGGGTTGCAGGCGGCACGACTGGTGCAAACCGTGCTGCAAGGCGGGAACTTGCCGGAGCAGCCGGTGGAGTCAGACGATTTTGAAGTCAGTGTCAATGCGCATGTCGCCCGGGCGCTGAACTTGAATCTGGATGCCCAGGCGTTGCGGCTGCAATTGCGTGCATGGGAGCAAAAACCATGAGGCAACTTGACATCCGTGCCCGCATGTTGCTTGCGGCTTTGTTACCCGTGGTGCTGGTGAGCGTGTTGCTGACCGGGGTGTTTCTGCTGGCACGTTTTGATGACTTGCAGGAAACCTACCAGCAACGCGCCCGTTCGGTTGTGCGCCAGCTGGCCCTGGCCAGTGAATATGGCTTGTTTTCGGCCAACCAGGCGCAACTGCAAGTGCTGGTGCAGGGCGCGTTGCGCGAGCCCGACGTGCGTTGGGCGGCGGTGTTTGATCAGCGCGGCCAGCTGCTGGCCAGTGCCGGTGGCGCTGAGGCGGCCGTCAGCAGCCCATGGCTGACACCAGAGGGACAAACGTTGGATGCCCGTCGGCGTATCGATGTGCTGGTGCAGCCAGTTTCCTCCAGTGGAGTGGGGCTGGATGATTTGTATCAGCCATTGGACACCCGAGGCACGTCAAAACCGGTGCAATTGGGACAAGTGGTGGTGGTTTTTTCACGCCAATCGGTCGATTTGCAACGGCAGCGCATGGGGCTGTTGGGTGGTCTGATCAGTTTGCTGGGCCTGCTGTTTGGGGTGGCGCTGGCGCTGGTGTTGGGGCGGGGTGTGACTCGTCCGATCATGCGCATCACGCAACTGATTGAGCGCATTGGGCAGGGCGATTTTGCCGCCGCCACCGAGGTCAGCACCCCACCGGTCAAGTCGAATGATCCACTGCGCCATTTGCGCATCAATTTGCAGCACATGGCTGCGCGTCTGAGTTCAAGCCGTGACGACCTGGAGCAGCAGATCAGCAGCGCCACCCAGGCCCTGCGCGAAAAAAAGGAAGAGGCCGAGCAGGCCACACTTGCCAAGTCCCGATTTTTAGCCGCTGCCAGTCATGATTTGCGTCAACCCACGCACGCCCTGGGCATGTTTGTGGCCCGCTTGTCACAGCTCCCGCATGACGACACCACGCGCGCCTTGATCGGTCAGCTGGATGCCTCGGTGCAGGCCATGCAAAATTTGCTGGATGGTTTGCTGGACATTTCCAGGCTGGAGGCCGGTGCGGTCAGGTTCAAACACGAGCCGGTAGCACTGGCGGGTTTGCTGCAGCAGTTGCAGCATGATTTGGATGCCACGGCGCAAGAAAAAGGCCTGCAGCTGCGCATCCGGGGCTGTCCGCTGTGGGTTTTGAGTGATGCCACTTTGCTCTACCGCATGGTGCTCAACCTGGTTGCCAACGCCTTGCGTTACACCAACCGGGGCGGGGTGTTGGTGGCTTGCCGGCGGGTGGATGCGGGGCGGCAGGTACAGATTCAGGTCTGGGACAGTGGCATTGGCATTGCACCTGAACACCAACAGGATGTGTTCAAAGAGTTTTTCCAGCTCGACAACAGCGCGCGTGACCGCAACAAAGGCATGGGGCTGGGCTTGAGCATTGTGCAGCGCACGGCCGAGCTGCTCGGGCATCCCTTGCAGCTGACTTCCCGTCCTGGCGTGGGCAGCCGCTTTAGCTTGACTGTGCCAGTGGTTGCGCCACCGGATCAATGCGCAGTTGACACCGGCAGTCCCAGTACCCAGCAGGATGCGTTGGCAGCAGCCCTGGTGCTGGTGATTGAAGACGATGCACTGGCGCGATCGGCCCTGGTGGGCGTGTTGCAAGGGTGGGGCATGTTGGTGCATCAGGCGCAGACCCTGGAGGATGCACTAAGTTTGTTGGCAGCGGGGCTGCAGCCCAACGTGATCATCAGCGATTACCGTTTGCCGCAGGGACAAAACGGCATTGACGTGGTTCAGACCCTGCGCCACCAGTGGCAACGCCCCGTGCCGGCGTGTTTGATGAGTGGCGACACCGACGGTGCGCTGATGAAGCGCGCCCAGCTGGCTGAATTGACCTTGTTGCACAAGCCGGTGCGCCCAGCCAAGCTGCGCAGCTTGCTGCGCCATTTGCTGCAGGATCACCCGGTTGATGAAGACTTGCGGTAACCCCAACGGGTGGCCTCGGTGGCCGCCTGGGTGCGTGTCTTGGCATGGAAAGCCCGCATGATTGTGGCCACATGGGTTTTGATGGTTTCTTCACCCAGAAACAACTGCGCACTGATCTCACGGTTGGTGCAACCATCGAGCAGCAGCTGCAACACCTCCAACTGGCGTGGGCTAAACACTGGTGCGTGTGCGCTGCGGTCAGTGGTTTGGTTTTGTGCCTCGGGAAACGCTGCGAAACTGCTGGGACAGTAAATATTGCCCTCGAGCACGTGCCGCAAGGCGTTGAGCAGTTCGTCGCTGCGCCCGGATTTGGTGATGAAACCAGCCGCACCCTGGCTCAGGGCTTGTTGCATGACGCTGGGGTTGGCCGAGCCCGACAAAATGACCACGGGCAGCTCAGGGTGGCGTTTGCCAAAGATGGCCAGGGCGGCCAAGCCATTCATGTCGGGCAGATGGTAGTCCAGCAGCACCAGATCCAGGTCGGGGTGGGTATTGGCCAAGGCAAAAGCCTGCGTGCAGTCAGGCGCTTGCAACACCTCCACGGCTTGTTCAGCTTCCAGCCCTTTGAGCACCTGGCTCAGGCCTTCACGCACCAGCGCGTGATCATCGACAACCAAAATCTTCAAGATAAATGCCTTGTGGCCTTCTTACAATCCAACGAACCACCGCCCTGATGCCGCTTGCGCACCAGCAGGCTGGGGCAGACATCTTACTTCAAGCCCATGTTCGTTCACTTACGCCTGCACACCGAATTTTCCGTTATTGACGGCACCACCCGCATTGACGAGCTGGTCAAAGCCGCTGCCGCCGATGCGCAGCCAGCCCTGGCCATCACCGACCTGAGCAACCTGTTTGGTGGCATCAAGTTTTACCGTGAAGGGCGCAAACGCGGTGTCAAACCGGTGCTGGGTGCTGAAGTCTGGCTTGAAGGATTGGCGCAAGCGCCGGGGCAGTTGTCACGCGTGCTGTTGCTGGTGCAAAACCACCAGGGCTATCTGAACTTGTCAGAGTTGCTGGCGCGGGCCTGGACCCAGGCCGGGGGCAAGGCGCAGGCCACGCTGTCACTGGCGTGGTTGACCGAGTTGAATGCCGGGCTGATTTGTCTGGCCGGCGCGCAAGCCGGGCCAGTGGGGCAAGCCCTGCTGCAGGGTGACGAAGCCCGGGCGCTGGATGCCGCGCTGCAATTGGCGCAGGTGTTTCCGCACCGTTTTTACCTGGAGTTGCAGCGCGCCGGTCGCCCCGACGATGACACCCATGTAGCGGCAGCGGTGCAACTGGCGCAGCGCCTGCAGTTGCCGGTGGTGGCCACGCATCCGGTGCAGTTTCAAAGCCCGGATGATTTTGAGGCGCATGAAGCCCGCGTGTGCATTGCCGAAGGCGAGATTTTGGCCAATCCGCGCCGGGTGCGCCGCTTCACCCGCGAGCAGTATTTCAAGACCCGTGCCCAGATGTGCGCCTTGTTTGCCGACCTGCCCAGCGCCCTGGCCAACAGCGTCGAAATTGCCAAACGCTGCAACCTCAGCTTGGTGCTGGGCAAACCGCAGTTGCCTGACTTTCCGATTCCAGCGGTGGACGGCGTGGTGATGCAAGCCAATGATTACTTTCGCTACGCTGCGCATGAAGGCCTGAAAGTGCGCATGGCGCATTTGTACCCCGACCCGGCGCAGCGAGAAGTCGAGATGCCACGCTATCTGGAGCGGCTTGAATTTGAGCTGGTAACGATTTTGGGCATGGGTTTTCCGGGCTACTTTTTGATTGTGGGCGACTTCATCAACTGGGCTAAAAACAACGGCTGCCCGGTCGGGCCCGGCCGGGGTTCCGGTGCCGGCTCGCTGGTGGCTTATGCGCTCAAGATCACCGACCTGGATCCGCTGCGCTACAACCTGCTGTTTGAGCGCTTCTTGAACCCCGAGCGGGTCTCGATGCCCGACTTTGACATCGACTTTTGCCAGACCAACCGCAACCTGGTGATTGATTACGTCAAGAGCAAATACGGCAAAGACGCGGTGAGCCAGATTGCCACCTTTGGCACCATGGCCGCACGCGCGGCGATTCGCGACGTGGGCCGGGTGCTGGACATGAGCTACACCTTTTGTGATGGCATCAGCAAACTCATTCCCAACAAGCCCGGTGTGGCCGTCACCTTGCAACTGCCACCGGCGGACAAAAAGAAAGACGACAAACTGGTCTACGCCAGCGAAGCCGAGCCGATTCTGGCCGAGCGCGAAGCCAAAGAAGAAGATGTGCGCACGCTGCTGGAGCTGGCCCGCAAGCTCGAGGGCTTGACGCGCAACATCGGCATGCACGCCGGTGGCGTGCTGATTGCACCGGGCAAACTCACCGACTTTTGTCCGCTGTACCAGCAGCCCGGCAGTGACTCGGCGGTGAGCCAGTACGACAAATACGACGTGGAGTCGGTCGGCCTGGTGAAGTTTGACTTTTTGGGTCTGGCCACGCTGACCATTTTGGAGATTGCGCGCGAATTTATCATCAAGCGCCATCCGGGCCAGGAAAACTTTGCCTTTGAGAACCTGCCGCTGGACGACAAGGCGGTTTATAAATTGTTCCAGGACGGCAAGACCGAGGCCGTGTTCCAGTTCGAAAGTCGTGGCATGCAAGGCATGTTGCGCGATGCTAAACCGACGCGCCTGGAAGACCTGATTGCCCTGAACGCCTTGTACCGCCCCGGCCCCATGGATTTGATTCCGAGCTTTGTGGCACGCAAGCACGGCCGCGAGGTGGTGGAGTACCCGCACCCGCTGGTGGCCAACATGCTCAGTGAAACCTACGGCATCATGGTGTACCAGGAACAGGTGATGCAAACGGCGCAAATTCTGGGTGGCTACAGCTTGGGCGGGGCTGACATGCTGCGCCGCGCCATGGGTAAAAAAGATGCTACTGAGATGGCCAAGCACCGCCAGATCTTTCGCGATGGTGCGGCCAAAAACAACATCAACCAGGACAAGGCTGATGAAGTTTTTGACCTGATGGAAAAATTTGCCGGCTACGGTTTCAACAAGAGCCACGCCGCAGCGTACTCGCTCTTGGCTTACCACACCGCCTGGCTCAAGGTGCATTACTGCGCCGAGTTTTTCTGCGCCAACATGACGGTGGAAATGGACGACACCGACAAGCTCAAAGTGCTGTTGGAAGATGCCCTCAAAATGGGCTTGAGCTTTGAGCCGCCGGATGTGAACCGGGGCGTGGGCCGCTTTGAGCCGGTCTCTGACAAGGTCATTCGCTATGGCTTGAGCGCCGTCAAAGGCAGTGGTCAGCAAGCCATTGAGGCGATTGTGGCCGCGCGTGACGGGCATGGCGTGGGGCCCAAGGCCGACACCCGTGGCCCGTTCAAGAGCCTGTTTGATTTTTGTGCCCGGGTTGACCGCAGCCGCATCAACAAACGCACCGTTGAGGCCTTGATCAAAGCCGGTGCGTTCGATGCCATTGAACTTAACCGCGCCAGTTTGCTGGCCAGTGTGGATTTGGCGTTTGAGTTTGGTGCGGCGGCGCTGGCCAACGCCAACCAGTGCAGCCTGTTTGACATGGGTGGGGATGACGACCATGGCTCCAGCACCCAGGAACCGGACTTGGTCCAGGCCACGCCCTGGGGCGTGAAGGAGCGCCTGACGTTTGAGAAGACGGCACTCGGGTTTTACCTCTCTGGCCACCTGTTTGATGAAGTGGCCACCGAGGTGCGCCGCTTTGCCAAACGTCCGATTGCCGAGCTGATTGACACCCGCGAGCCACAGTTGCTGGCAGGCATCATCACCGACTACCGCGTCATCAATGGCCAACGCGGCAAGCTGGCGCTGTTCAAGCTGGACGACAAATCAGGGGTGATTGAAGCACGCGCCGATGAGGCCCTGATCAGCGCCCACAAAGAGCTGTTCAAGGACGATGAACTGGTGGTGGTGATGGGCAAGCAGCAGCCCGATCGCTTCTCCGGCGGGATGCAGCTGACCGTGACGCAGGTCTGGAACCTAGAGCAGGCGCGTTGTCGCTTTGGCAAATACCTGCGCGTAACGGCTGACACCAAACCCTTGCGGCTTGACCTGTCACGGCTCTTGAAAGACTTTCCGGCACAAAAAGAAGCCACTGAGCAGGGTGAGCTGTGGCACGGTTTGGGCGTGCGGCTGGCGTTGCAATGCACGGCTGAAGAAGGTGCAGCTCGGGCTGAATTGCAGTTGGGGGAGCGTGCCCGCTTTTACCCCAGTGATGCGGCACTGGCCAGCTGGTGGGTTCAGGTGAGCCCCGGAACGGCTGAAATTATTTATGAATAATTGGCCTCTAGCCCTTATATATAAAGGGTAAGTAGCTATATTTATTGAGTTGTGGGCAGCGCTAAAGATCTGCCCCACAAAATTTAATAGAGCTAATCTTTGGGCTTGAAGCTGATCACCAGCAGCGGCGGTACGCGGCCATCGGTGTCACGCGGCAGCACCGCGGTTTTGTCGATGGCTTTGAGCACGGCATCGTCCCAGGCTTTGTCGCCGCTGGACTTGATCAGCTTGCGGCCGATGATGCTGCCCTCTGGTGCGGTGCGCACCTCAACCTCGGCGATGGGGTTGCCGCTGATGTCTTCGGTGAACACAATGTTAGGTTTGATGCGCGCCTTGATGCGTCCGGCGTAGCTGGCCGATGGCCCGGCGGATTGGATCGCTGTGCCGCTGGCGCTGGGGCCGCCCGTGGCTCCGGCCAAACCGGTCATGCGCTGCAGATTTTTTTGCCGCTGGGCTTCCAGCTGCTTGACTTGCATGGCTTCTTGTTTCTTGGCTTGGTCGGCCTGTTGCTGCTTGAGTTTGTCGGCCTTGATTTTGTCCAGCTTGGCTTTGTCTAGTTGGGCTTTCTCTGCCTTGAGTTTTTCCTGCTGCTGTTCTAGCTCACGTTGCTTCAGTTTGCGTTGTTTTTCTTTTTCCAACGCAATGTCTACTTTCGGTGGTTGGACGACAGGTTCCGGCTCGGGCAAAGGTTTGGGCTTGGGGGTATCAACGACAGGCGGCTGCGGTGGTGGCTCTTGCAGCTTGGGTGCCGCAGCCACGGGCACACTGGCCCACAGCTCGGCCTCGGCGCTGATTACCTCGGCATCTCTGCGCCAGTGCACCCCCCAAGTCAGCGCCGCCACGAGCAAGCCATGCGCCAGCACGGCCAGCAGCAGGGCACGCAGCAGCCCGGCGGTGGGCGGGGGCGCAAATTCCAGACGATCAGCAGCAGCGTTCATGGCAGCAGAAAACAGTGTGGCAAGGGTCAGGGGGCCAGTTGCACCGACAACCCGACCCGCGCCACACCGGCACGCTGCAGGGTGTCCATAACCTTAACCACCGCTTCGTACTTGACGGCCTTGTCAGCGCTGATCACCACCGCTGGGTTACTCGCACCCCGTTGCGCTTGTTTGACGGCGTTGGCAACTTCTTTGAGGGTGACGCTGACTGACTGGTCGCTTTGTTTGAGTTGCAGCGCCTCGTCTTTGCCAATGATGACCTGCACCACCTGGTCAGGCTGCTGGGCGGCTTTGCCGACGCTGGGCAGGTTAATTACGCTGGGGGCGATCAAGGGGGCGGTGACCATGAAAATGATCAACAGCACCAGCATCACGTCAATG
>JAVHPS010000010.1:0-16331 GCA_036170715.1 Rhodoferax sp.
GCAGCGTGGCCAAGGCATCGGTGAGGTCAAACGTGGGGTCGTGCGCAGCGGCATCGTCCGCTGCACGCAGCAGGGTGGAGCCACTTTGCAAGGCTTCAAAGAAAAACGCCAGGCCGTTGGCGATGGCTTGCACATGAACCGACAGGCCGCTTCTAAACACGCAGGCGTTTTGCGGCACGTTGGCATCCCAATCGGATGCCTCGGCATCGGTTTGGTGCGCCGCCCAGATGTCGACCACGGCATAGGGCGCACGCACCATGTGCACGCTGGGGTGCAAGGCCACACGCAACGTTGCCAGTTGCTGCGGGTCGGCCAACAAGGCTTGCCACTGCGCGGCATCCAGCGCCACGGCATCGGCCGCGTGGTAGGCCAAAACGTAAGCTATTTCCAGCCGCGCCACGTCGGCCAGATACGGCACCGATGCGGCTGGGGCAAAGTCAGCAATGAAGTCGGCGAAGCCCTGGCCGTAAAACGCCAGGATGCGCGACTGCGGCGGGTGCGCCTGGGCATACACGCGTGCCATGGCGCGAAAAAAATCTTCACCCACCAACGCCTGCACCACAGGGTAGGTGTCGGCCAGCGCATCAATCAGCGACACGGTGACGTTGTTGCGGTACACCGCGTAGCGCAGCGCCGGGTCGGACTGGTTCCAGGTGGTCAGGCCAGGGGGGCACGGCAACTCGGGGTTCAGCAGCGGCAGGGCGAACGCGGTTTGCATGGTCATGCGGCCAACGTGCACAGTTGGCGCTCGGCCAGGTGGGCCTCGGCCAGCAGTACAGGCCAAGCGGGAATGTCGTTGTCGCGTTCCAGTAGCGTGGGTTGTGCCCCGGTCAAGCCCAGCGTATAGATGTACAAATCCCACACCGCTTGCGCCACCGGTGCGCCGTGGCTGTCGATCAGCAAAGCGTCGCCATTGCCATCCACCTGCTCGGCAAACCCGGCCAAATGGATTTCGCCCACCGCGTGCAGCGGCAGTGCGCGGATGGCGGCGTGGGCATCGCGGTGGTGGTTGATGCAGCTCACATGAACGTTGTTCACGTCCAGCAGCAGGCCGCAACCGGTGCGGCGCAGCACTTCGGTGATGAAGTCACCCTCATCCCAGGTGGAGGCAGCAAACTCAACATAGGTTGCGGGGTTCTCCAACAGCATGCGCCGCTGCAAATGCGCTTGCACTTGGTCAATGTGTGCACACACACGCTGCAGGGTGGCGGTGTTGTAAGGCAAGGGCAGCAAGTCGTTCAAAAACGTCGGGCCATGGGTGGACCACGCTAAGTGCTCTGAAAAAGATTGCGGCTGGTAGCGGTGCAGCAAGCGCTGCAGGGCGTTGAGGTGGCTCACATCCAGCGGTGCGTCGGCCCCGATGGACAGACCCACGCCGTGAATGGAGAGTGGGTAGTGTTCGCGGATGCGGCCCAGGTAATGGTGAAACGGGCCGCCTGCCACCAGGTAGTTTTCTGCATGGACTTCAAAAAAGCCGATGTCGGGCAGGGTGGCCAGAATGTCTTGAAAGTGCTCAGGCTTGAGCCCCACCCCGGCCCGTTCGGGCAGGGTGAGTAGTGTGGACAGGGCCGCACCCGGGGTCTGTGTTGGCGAGGGAACGCATTGAGACATGCCGGGTGCTTCCTGGTTCTGGTTCTGATTCAGCGCGCTGGTCAGGCCTTGATTTCCTTGAACTCTTTCATTTGGCCGTGGCCGGTGGGCGATGTTTTGGACACGGTTTTTTCACATGTGCCCTTGGGTACCATCGACCAGGCGTTGCCTTGGTAGTCCACCTTGGACGTGCCCGCGCAGGTGGTGCCAGCACCGGCTTTGCAGTCGTTCTTGCCTTTGAGCGCGACACCAAAGCATTTTTCGGTGTCAGCGGCCTGCGCGGCGATGGGGGCTGCGGCAATGCCCAAGGCGGCACTCATGGCCAAGGCCAGGCCAGCGGCTGTGGCGGTGCGACGGGTCACGGGGGATTGGGATGCGGTTGTCATGAGGATGTCCTTCAAGGTGTGAGGGGTGGATAAAAAGTGATTTCTCTCTAGCAAATGCCACAGGTTGTTGCACTGCTGCTGGATTGGTCGAAGCAGCAGCGGTTTTATTACAGCACCTTGGCGAGAAAATTGTTGACATCAAAAATAATAGCTGTTATCCCTTGTTTTATAAGGTCTAGAGGCGAAAAAGTGTTCTTACCTTTTTGCATCAACACCCGATGCCATTTCAGTCCACCATTTGAAAGCACCGCCGCAATCGGATGCGCACGGCACTTTGGGCGCACTTGGGCAGATCAGGTGAGCTTCTGGTGCATGATGGCCACAAAAAGCGGTCTGTAAGCATTGCCATGCCATTGACGACTACTCTGAAAAGGTAACCCATGATCAAAGTCCTCTCCATTCGTACCCGTCTGATCCTGGCTTTTTCTATCTTGCTGGCACTGCTGTTGGCAGTGGCCACCGTGTCGATGCAGCGACTGGAGAACCTGACCGCCACCACGCAAGACATTGTCAACTTCCAGGCGCGCCGCGCGCTGCTGGCGCAGCGCATCAACCAGCACGCGCAGGCCGAGGCCATCATTTTGCTCAACTTGTTGCAGACCAATGTGCGTGGGGAGCGGGTCAAACTCTACACCGCGCTGGACGCAGAAATTGCAGCCTCGAGCAAGGCCGTCAGCGACCTTGACATGACCATGCTCAGTGCCAAGTTGCAAGCCGAGATCGACCACATCAGCGACTTGCGCCAGCGCTATGGTGTGCTGCTGCAGGAAACCGTTGAGATGATTGAAATCGAAGGCACACCCCGGGCGCGGGCCTACTTTGAAGACCGCACGCACAAGGTGTTGCGCACGCTGCTGTTTGATACCAAGGCACTTGACGAACACCTGCAACAGATGATGCAGAACGATTTAGAGCAGCTCAAACTGGCTACCGACTTGGCGCGGCAACGCGTCATCTGGCTGGCCGTTGCCGCCTTGGTGATTGGAGCCTTGCTGGCTTGGGTGATTGCGCGCGGCATTGTCATCCCGGTGCGCTCGGCAGTTGCTGTGGCGCAGGGCATTGCCGGGGGCAACTACGCCGCAGACGTGCCCGTGGGCCAGCGCGGTGAGATGGGTGCATTGCTGCAGGCACTGCGCGTCATGCGCGACAGCATCGCCACCCGGGAAGCCAAAATTTTGCGACTGGCTTACGTAGACCCCTTGACCGATTTGCCCAACCGCACGCGCTTTACGGAGCTGTTTGACGCACGCCCCGCGCAACAAAGCGGTGCGCTGGTGCTGCTTGACATCAACCGCTTTGCCGCCATCAACAATGCGCTAGGCCATGCCGTGGGTGACCAGTTGCTGTGCCAGATTGCCAGGCGCATGCAGCAGGTGCTGGGCGCATCTGATCTGGTGGCGCACTTTTGGGCCGATCAATACGCCTTGCTGCTGCCGGGTGTCGATCGCGACCAGGCCACCCAGCAAGTGCAACACATTCTGGACGCGGTGCGCGCGCCCATCATGCTCGAAGGCCAGCGGCTGGATATTGAGGCGAGCGTCGGCGTGGCCTTGTACGCGCCCGGCAGTGCCAAGCTGCATGACCTGCTGCGCTGCGCCAGCCAGGCGTTAACCATGGCCAAGCAGCGTCACGACCCGATCGCCTTTGTGGCTGACATGCAGGGCGAAGCACCGCACGAGCAACTCTCGCTGATTGGCGAAATGCGTGACGCACTGGCGCAGGGTGAGTTTGTCATTTACTACCAGCCTAAACTGAACCTGGCGCAACACCAAATCACCGCTGCCGAGGCGCTGATTCGCTGGCGGCATCCGGTCAGGGGCATGATCCCGCCAATGCAGTTCATTCCCTTTGCCGAGCAGACCGGGTTTATCCGCGAGATCACACCCTGGGTGGTGCGCCAGGTGATCACCGATGCCGCACAGTGGCAACGGCGCGGCCTGGCTGTGGTGGCATCGGCGAACCTGTCCACACTGGACTTGCTGAACCACGCGCTGGTGCAGGACATTCAACACTATGTCACGCAGTCCGGATTGCCAGCATCGCAACTGTGCCTTGAAATTACCGAAAGCGCCTTGATGAACCAGCCCGAACTGGCGCTGCAACACCTGGGGGAGCTGTCGAACTTCGGCTTCAAGCTTTCCATTGACGACTACGGCACGGGACAATCGTCGCTGGCTTACGTTAAAACCCTGCCGGTGAATGAGCTCAAGATCGACCGCGTCTTTGTCACCGACGTGGACCACACCCCCAAGAACGCCGCCATCGTCCGCTCCACCCTTTTGCTGTGCCGCGAACTGGGGCTGTCGGTGGTGGCCGAAGGCGCAGAAACGACCGAAGAATTGGCCTGGTTGACCCACAATCAGTGCGACCTGGTGCAAGGCTACGTGGTGGCCAAGCCCATGCCGCTGGCCGAGTTCATCGCCTGGGCACAACAATTCAACCAAACCCACCCAACCCACGCAGCATGAACCCACCGGCAGAAATCATTGCAGGCCTGACACAGGCCACAGCCTGTATTTCACCCAAGTTTTTTTACGATGCGGCTGGCTCGGCCCTGTTTGAAAAAATCACCCAGCTCGCGGCTTACTACCCAACCCGCGTTGAACGCCAGATCATGACGGCACACGGGCCAGACATCGCCGCGCAGATTGGCGCAGGCTGTACGGTAATTGAGTTGGGCGCTGGCAACTGCGAGAAAGCGCAAGCCCTGTGCAAATTGATTGATCCGAAACATTTTGTTGCCGTGGATATTTCCGAAGACTTTTTGCATCAATCGGTAGCGCGCCTGGCGGCGGCTTTGCCCAGCGTGCAAGTGAGCGCGGTAGCAGCAGACCTGACCCAGTCATTCACCATGCCTACCGATGTGCCAGCGTCACGGCGGCTGGTGTTTTACCCCGGCTCGTCCATAGGCAACTTTGATCCGCCCCACGCGCTGGCCTTGCTGGAACGCATGCGCGGCTTGATCGACAACGACAGTGCGCTGTTGATTGGCGTGGATCTGGTCAAAGACGAGGCCGTGCTCAACGCCGCCTATGACGATGAAGAAGGCATCACGGCGGCTTTCAACCTGAATGTGCTGAACCACGTCAACCGGCTTATCGGCAGCAACTTTGAGCCCGACCAGTGGCAACACCGGGCTTTTTTTAACGCCGCCAAGTCGCGCATTGAAATGCACTTGGAGGCCCGGGCTGACATCCTGGTGGAATGGCCCGGTGGTGGGCGCAGCTTTGCCCGTGCCGAGCGCATTCATACCGAAAACAGCTACAAATACCGGGTGGCAGATTTTGTGGCGCTGCTGCGTCGGGCTGGGCTGACGCAAACGCAGGTCTGGACTGATGCCAACAACTGGTTTGCCGTGATGCTGGCCCGGCCGTGAATCAACCCTGAGCGTATCCACATGACAACCGACTCCTTGTTGCAAAACTTCACCGCCGTGCGGGCGCACAGCTTGCGTCTGGCGGCCCCGTTAAGTGCCGAAGACTGCTGCGTGCAGTCCATGCCCGATGCCAGCCCGGTGAAGTGGCATCTGGCGCACACCACCTGGTTTTTTGAGACTTTTGTGCTGGAACGCTGGGAGCCGCACTTCAAGCCCTTTGATGCCAGCTTTCGGGTGCTGTTCAATTCGTACTACAACGCCGTCGGCGACAAGCACCCGCGCCCCCAACGCGGCATGCTCACGCGCCCGGGTCTGGACGTGGTGCTGGCCTATCGCACCGATGTCGATCTGCGCGTGCAAGCGTTGTGTCAAGCGCAGGCAACCGACCCTGAGCTGCTCGCGCTGGTCACGCTGGGTCTGCAGCACGAACAGCAGCACCAGGAGCTGATGCTGACCGACATCCTGCATCTGTTGTCACGCAACCCCTTGTTCCCAGCCTATGGTGCATCTGCGCCGTTGGCCGCGCCAGCACAGGCGTTGCGTTGGCAAACGTTTCAGGACGGTCTGGTGGCCATCGGGCACAGCGGTGACAGTTTTTGTTTTGACAACGAAACGCCACAGCACCAGGCTTTTTTACCGCCGTATCAACTGGCATCACGGCTGGTGACCAACGGTGAATTTGCCGCTTTCATCGTTGCAGGCGGCTACGCTGATCCGGTGTATTGGCTGGCCGAAGGCTGGGACTGGCGTGTGGCGCAGCAACGTCAGCACCCACTGTATTGGCAGCGCCAGGGCCATCAGTGGAACGAATTCACACTGGGCGGCCTGCACCCGCTGGACGCGCATCAGCCAGTGCAGCACGTGTGTTACTTCGAAGCCGATGCGCATGCGCGCTGGGCCCAGGCGCGCTTGCCAACCGAGTTTGAGTGGGAGCACGCGGCCACTTGCGCCCGTGCCACGGACACGCGCTTGGAGCAACTGTTTGATGCAGCCTGGCAATGGACTTCATCGAGTTATGCGCCGTACCCGGGCTTTCGCACCGCGCCGGGCGCCGTGGGCGAATACAACGGCAAGTTCATGGTCAACCAATACGTGTTGCGCGGCGGCTCGGTGGCCACACCACCCGGGCACACGCGCGCCACCTATCGCAATTTTTTTGCGGCCAGTGCCTGCTGGCAGTTCACCGGCATCCGGCTGGCGCGGGATGCCGCCTGAAAGCGTGTTCTCCCATCAGGCCTTTGGTACTTCCACCACCTGCACCCCATGCCAAAACGCCACATGGTTGGCAATGTTGGCCGCTGCAGACTTGGGCGCGGGGTAAAACCAGGCCGCGTCCTTGTTGGTTTGCCCATCAACTTCCACGTGGTAGTAGCTGGCCACGCCTTTCCAGGGACAGGTGCTGTGGGTTGCGCTGGGCTGGAAATACTGCATATGCAGACTGCTGGCAGGAAAGTAGCGGTTACCTTCGACGGTTTCAAAGGTGCTGGTTTGGGCAATCACAGTGTTGTGCCAGATGGCTTGGATCATGGGGGGCTCCGGTGGTGGGGTTGAGCTTTAACGCCAGAGTGTGAGGTTGCTGGCGCTGGTCATCAGTCGTGATCGTGCCAGTTATTCTTACGCTTCACCGCTCAACGCTGAAATCAGCGGACAAGCCACTTCTCCACGCACCGCACAGCACTGTTCAATCAGGCTGCTCAAGGCGGACTCCAAACGCGTCAGATCGGTCAATTTTTGCTGCACCAGCTCCAGTTTGTGTTCCGCCAGCGCCCGTCCAGAGCGCCGCGCTTGCCATCCGGGCCAACATGACAGTGCAAGACCTGGCCGACCAGTTGTTCCCTTACTTGACGATGGTAGAGGGGCTGAAGCTGTGCGCACAGACCTTTTTCAAGGACGTGACGCAACTGAGCTGCTGCGCGGGGTGAGTCGCTTCACTTCCGAGACGGGCAAGCAAACATTCGAGACGCTCGGTGCTACCAACCAGTGTGCTTATTTTTACCATGCACAGACACGCGCAATGGTGGCCACAGATTCGCTGCAGGTTGCCAGTTTTAGCGTGAAAACTCAGGAGAACTCCGCCATGTCAGCCACCCCACTCATCCATCAACTCCAACCCATCAACCACGCCACGGCCCAAGGTAAGTCCAAGGAAATTCTGGACATTGCCCTCAAGCAAGTCGGCTTCATCCCCAACATGTACGCCAACATAGCCAATGCGCCTGGTGTGCTCAGCACCTACCTGCACGGCTACAGCTTGTTCCGTAGTGAATCGGGTTTAAAACCGGCCGAACAAGAGGTGGTGTTTCTGGCGGTCAGTCAGGTCAACGGCTGCAAATATTGCACCGCTGCGCACAGCATGATTGCCGAAAAAATGTCGGGCGTGCCCGCCGACGTGCTCAAGGCCATTCGGGCGCAAACTGCTATCCCAGATGCCAAATTGGCTACCCTGTACGCCACCACGGTAGCCATGGTCAAAAGCCACGGCCAGCCCAGCCCCGACACCGTGCAGGCGTTTCTGGACGCGGGCTACAAAGAGACCGACCTGATGTACATCGTGCTGGCCATTGCCGTCAAGACGCTGAGCAACTTCAGCAACCACCTTTTTGCCACTGCGGTGGACGAGCGCTTTGCCGCCTACAAGGTGGACTGATCGCGGTGGGCTGCTTGCCACCCGTGCAGGCAGCCACTTCAACGGCCGTGTAAGAAATGCCACACCCAGCACGACCATTCGGTCACAGGGCGATTCTGTGTTGCCTATAACAAAATCCGATAACAATGGGCAACTCATGAAAAAACTGCTGATTCTTGGTCTGGCCGCGCTGTTGGTGTTGGGTTTTTTTGCGCTGGATTTACAGCACTATCTCACGCTGCAAGGCCTGCAAGCCAGCTTGGGGCAATTTGAGGCTCAGCGTGCCGCCTCGCCCTGGGTAACGGGCCTGGCTTTCTTTGCCGCGTATGTGCTGGCCACTGCCTTGTCGGTGCCCGGTGCGGTGATGTTGACGCTGGCCGCTGGTGCGCTGTTTGGTTTGACCCTGGGCACGGTCATCGTGTCGTTTGCCTCCAGCATCGGGGCCACACTGGCTTTTTTGGTCTCGCGCTATGTGTTGCGTGACGCGGTGCAACGCCGCTTTGGCGCTCGGCTCAAAGCCATTAACGAAAGCATGGAAAAAGACGGGATTCTGTACTTGTTTACGCTGCGCCTGGTGCCGATCTTTCCATTTTTTCTGGTGAATTTGCTCATGGGTCTGACACCGATTCGCACCCTGCGCTACTACGGTGTCAGCCAGCTGGGGATGCTGGCAGCCACCTTGGTTTACGTCAACGCCGGAACGCAGCTGGCGCAGCTCAACAGCCTGGCCGGCATTGTGTCGCCCGGGCTGTTGTTGTCATTTGCCTTGCTCGGCATCTTTCCCCTTGCTGCCCAAAAAATCATGGCGATCCTGCACCGCCGTCGTATCTACGCCAAGTGGAAAAAACCCAAAACTTTTGACCGTAACCTGATCGTCATCGGTGGCGGTGCAGCAGGTTTGGTTACGTCGTACATAGCCGCTGCAGTCAAGGCCAAGGTGACGTTGGTGGAAGCGCACAAGATGGGCGGCGATTGCCTGAACTACGGCTGTGTGCCCAGCAAGGCGTTGATCAAGTCGTCACGCATCGCCAACCAGATGCGCCACGCCGACAACTATGGCTTGACCGCCACAGAACCCCAGTTCAGTTTCCGCCAGGTGATGGCGCGGGTGCATGCCGTGATTCGCAGTGTTGAGCCGCACGACAGCGTGGCGCGCTACACCGCACTCGGGGTGGAGGTGCTGGAAGGCTATGCACGCATTCTTGACCCCTGGACGGTTGAAGTCCAACTCAAGAGCGGTAGCACACAGCGCCTGACCACACGCAGCATCGTCATCGCGGCCGGAGCCAGCCCGTTGGTGCCGCCCCTGCCGGGTCTGGAAGACGTGGGCTACGTCACCAGCGACACCCTGTGGGACGAATTTGCCAAGCTGGATGCACCCCCACAGCGGCTGGTGGTGCTGGGCGGCGGGCCGATTGGCTGTGAGCTGGCGCAGAGCTTTGCCCGCCTGGGCTCCCAGGTTGTTCAGGTGGAACGGGGCGCACGCATCATGAGCCGCGAAGATGCAGAGGTGTCAGATCTGGCACTGCAAGCCTTTGAACGCGACGGCATCGCGGTGCTTACCAGCCACAACGCGCTGCGCTGTGAACGCGAGGGCGCACGAAAGTTCGTTGTGGTGGCGCACCAGGGGGTCGAAAAACGCATTGAGTTTGATGCCCTGTTGTGCGCTGTGGGGCGTGTGGCGCGGCTGCAAGGGTATGGCCTGGAAGCATTGGGCATTGAGACCCGGCGCACAGTCACGGTCAATGATTACCTTGAAACCCTGTACCCCAACATCTTTGCTGCCGGTGACGTGGCTGGCCCCTACCAATTTACCCATGCCGCCGGGCACATGGCCTGGTATGCAGCGGTGAATGCGCTGTTTGGCGATTTGAAGAAATTCAAGGTCGATTATTCAGTGCTGCCTTGGGCCACCTTCATTGAACCGGAGGTGGCACGGGTCGGTCTGAACGAACAAGAAGCCCTAGCAAAAAACATCGCTTACGAAGTGACCCAGTACGGCATGGACGATTTGGACCGCGCCATTGCCGATGGCACGGCACATGGTTTTGTCAAGGTGCTCACCGTGCCCGGCAAAGACCGCATTCTGGGCGTGACCATCGTCGGCGAACACGCCGCAGACCTGCTGGCCGAATTTGTGCTGGCCATGAAACACGGCCTGGGTCTAAACAAGATTCTGGGCACCATCCATACCTACCCCACGTTGGCCGAGGCCAATAAATACGCCGCTGGTCAATGGAAACGCGCCCATGCCCCGCGGCGGCTACTGGCCTGGCTGCAGCGCTACCACGCCTGGCGCAGGTCTTGAAGATTTTTATCGCTTGACCTCACCTGAACAGCTCAATGCCAGCGGCCAGTCGCATCATTGTGGTGATGGCGCACAGGCCGGCAAAGCCATAAGCCAGCACGCCAAACCACTGGGGCCACAGGCACATCAGCACAAACACCGCCATGGTTTCGGTGCTTTCAGTCAAACCACCCAGGTAATAAAACCCTTTGTCGGGATACGCCGTGCTGGTGTTGCCACGTTTGGCCGCCAACACCGCAAAGGCCAGAAACGTGCCCCCGGTGCCAATGAAGCTGTAGATCAGCAGCGCACCAGGCAACCCGTTGTGCACCGGGTCAGCCAGCACAAACGCCAGGGGAATGGCAGCGTAAAACAAAAAATCGAGCGCAATGTCCAGAAATGCGCCCCGGTCGGTGGGCTGCGTCAGCCGCGCCAACGCACCATCGAGCCCATCGGCCAGCCGGTTCAGCGCCATGCTCAGCAGCGCCCACTGGGAATGCCCCAGCGCAATCAGCGCAATGGCTGTGAGCCCCAGCACAAACCCAACCCAGGTGACCTGGTTGGCACGCCAGCCCAGTGCTTTGAGCCGTGTGGCCACGCGGCTCAGCGGACGCTGCAGGGCATGGTTCAGGGCGCGGTCAAACATCGGCATATCCTTGGCCGTGCCAGTCGCTGAGCTCAATCACCCGCCCGCCGGGGGGCACATCGGCTCTGTCGTGGGTCACCAACAGGGTGGGTATGCCCTGCTGTGCAATTTGCTCGAACACGAACGCGCGAAACTGCGTGCGCAGCACGGCATCCAGCTTTGAAAATGGTTCATCCAGCAACAGCGCCAGCGGCTCGGCCAGCAGCGTGCGCATCAGGCTCACGCGCGCCCGTTGTCCGCCAGACAAGGTGGCCGGGTCACGGTCATGGAAACCGGCCAGTCCGATGCTGGCCAGGGTGAACTCGACCCGCTCGCGCCGCGCCGCGCTGCCTTGGATCGCAGCGGGCAGCGCAAAGGCCAGGTTCTGCCCCACGCTCAGGTGCGCAAACAGCAGATCGTCCTGAAACAGCAAGCCGATGTGGCGCGCCTGTGTGGGCAGCACATCGCAGCGCACCCCGTCCAACCACAACGCCCCGGTGGCCGAAAAGCTGGCATCCAGGTCGCCAATCATCCAGTTCAACAGCGTCGATTTACCCGAGCCCGATGCCCCGGTGAGGGTCACCACCTCGGCGCGCGACACGCGCAGTGACAGAGCCGCGATGAGCGGCCTTTGCGCCAATGTGAGCGTCAGCTTGTCAATGTGCAGCATGTCAGCGCAAGCCTTTTCGATGTCGTCCCAGCGCGTGGCCAGCCAGTGTGGCCAGCGCAAACGCTGCCAGCGGCAAGGCCACTTGCAGCAAGGCCTGCAGCGCCAGCACGCGCCGGTTGCCGCCCGCACTCAGGTTGACGGCCTCGGTGGTCACGGTCACAAAACGGCCGCCCCCCGCAAACAGCGTGGGCAAGTATTGCGCCACACTCACCGCAAAACCCACCGCCAAACTGGCCAGCATCGGGCGCAGCAAGAGCGGCCACTTGACCCGCAGGCAAGCTTGCCACGGCGTGCAGCCGAGAGCCCGGGCGCTGGTCAGTAAGCGGGCATCAAAAGCCCGGTACGGCCCCACCAGGGTGAGCACCATGTAGGGCAACACCCACAGCAAGTGGCTCCAGAGCAAGGCTCCAGCCGTGCCGTCCAGGCGCAGGTGCAGCAAGGCGGCGTATTGCCCGGCCACCAGTGGCAAGGCGGGCACGATCAGCGGCAGGTACAGCACGGCATTGAAGCGCGGCGGCCCCCACTCCAGCCACATCAGCACCGCGGGCAGGCACAGCAAAGCGGATGCCAAGGCCAACCAGAACGTGGTCCAAAAGGGCCGCCAATCAGCCTGTTGCCAGGTCTGCAGCGACACGGCATCGGGCCACAGTGCCGGGAAAAACCAGCCCTGCGCCACCGACCACAGCAGCAGCACGGCCACCACCGCATACCCCACAGACCACAGCAGCGGGTGCCATTTGAAGCGAGGCCGGTCACCGCCGGGCTGGCGTTGCCCACTGGGGTAGCGCCGCTGATGCCACCCCAGCCGCCACAACCCACGAACGGCGGCGGCGCAGAGCCACAGCAGCGCCAGCAACAGCAGCGCGGCGGCACTGCCCCGGGCCTGAAACGCCGGGTCAGGATCCATCAGCCAGTGCCACACCAATACCGCCAAGGTGGGCGGGGTGCCGGGGCCCAAAATGATGGCCATGTCCACCACCGACAAGCCATAGGCCAACACCGCCAGCACCGGCCAGGCCATGCGTGGCAGCAGCTGCGGCCACAAAACCAGTCGCCAGGATTGCACCCGGCCATAACCCAGTGCGCGCGCCATCACCATTTGCCGCGACACGCTTTGCTCACCCAGCACCGCAGCCAGCACCCAGAGCAAAAACCAGCTCTCCTTGATGGCCAACGCCAGCGCCAAACTCAGACCAAAAGGGTCTTGCACCGTGACCCAGTCAGGCGGGCTGATCCATTGAACAAAATGGGCTATAGCCCTTGCTATCCATCCCGATGGTGCTATTAAAAAAAATATGCCCACTGCAAACGCGGCGTGCGGCATGGACAACAGCAGCGGTAATCGGCGCTGCACCTGCAACCACACTGGACCGGGGTAATGCAGCGTGGCCAGGGCAGCGGCAATGCCACATGCCAGCAGCGTCGACAGCAGGCTCGACACCAGCGTGGCGCGCAAAGCCTGCGGCCACTGCGGGTCGTGCCACAGGCCCTGCCAAACCGCAGCATCCAGAGCCGGCACCAGCGCCCAATACAGCCCCGGCAACAAGGGGCCAAAAATCAGCAGCACCGGCACAACGGCCAGCAGCGTGCGCTGGCCCCTCACATCAGCGCGCGCCGTAGCGCTTGAGCCACTGCGCCTCCAGCGCCTCAACCCAGCTGGCGTGCGGCTCGGGCAGCGTGGGCACGGCTTCTGTCAGTGCGCCGGGTGCGGTTTTGCGTATCAGGGCCTGCGCCGCAGCGGGTAGTTGGCGGATGTTCAGCACCGTGCCATCACCCCACACGCTGATGTCGGCCTTGCGGGTCTGCGCCTCGGGCGAAAGCAAGAAGTTGGCAAACACCTGCGCCCCGGCCTTGGCACGGGCATTGACGGGAATCGCCACAAAATGCACGTTGCCAATGGTGCCGCCGGTCCAGCCAAAACTGTAGACACTGGCGGGCAGCTGTTGGCTGGCAATCAGGTTGGCGGCTTCATTGGGGTTAAAGGTGATAGAGAGCTTGAGTTCGCCATCACCCAGCATGCGGTGCATTTCGGCCGCGCTCTTGGCAAAAGTCTGGCCCTTGCGCCACAGCTTGGGGTGCAACTGGTCCAGGTAAGCCCATAGCGGCGGTGTGACCCGGTCAAAGGCGGCGCTGGTCACAGGTTGCTGCAACACGTTTTTGTCAGGGGTTAGTTCCAGCAGCAGTTGCTTGATGAAAGTAGTGCCATGGAAATCTGGTGGCTTGGGGTAGCTCACGCGCCCGGGGTTGGCTTGGGCAAAGCTCAACAGCTCGGATGCCGAGCGCGGGGGCGTGGGCGTTTGGGTGCGGTCAGCCATGAACGTGAGTTGCGCCGTGCCCCAAGGCGACTCAAAGCCTTGCGTGGGCACTGAAAAGTCGTTCTGCACCGGTTTGTTCAAGTCCACCAGCCCCCAGTTCGGCAGGCTCTGTGCCCAGGGGCCAAACAGCAGCCCGGCGTTTTTGAGATGGCGAAAGTTCTCGCCGTTGACCCACATCAGGTCCACCGAGCCGTCGCTGGTGCGCCCGGCAGTCACTTCGGTTTGCACGCGTTTGACCACTTCGGCAGTGTCGGTCACTTTGACGTGGCGCACGTCAATGCCGTAGCGGCTTTTGGTCTCTTGAGCGGCCCAGGCAATGTAGGCATTGATGCTGTCACCACCGCCCCAGGCATTGAAATACAGCGTTTGACCGCGGGCTTCGTTTTCAATCTGCGCCCAGTCGGCATGGGCCAACGTGCAGGCCCCCAAGCTAAGGGCAACGACGGCAAACGTGGACAACTTCATCGGTAAAAACTCCATGGGTAGGTTGTGTGCTGCGTAGTCGCAGCACCGCGTGAAAACCTTACACCGCAACGCAGCTGCAACGGTTTTGGCAAGGTCAGTTGGTTGGACGGCGAAACAGTCGTGGCATTGTCGATCAATCAGCTCATGCCACTGCGTGGTGGCGCATCGGGTAAACGCCAGACACGGGACAACATCAGCACAAAGTTACACGTTTTTTAAAAATACATGAAACTAAGTTACATTACGGTCTCTTTCCTGACCTTGTCGATTCAATCTACTTCCAACATCTTCACATGAGTTTTGATCTTGTTCTTTTTGGCGGCACCGGCGACCTGTCCTGGCGCAAACTGATGCCGGCCCTGTTTCAGGCTTTCAAACACGGCACGCTGCCCGAGGGCGCACGCATCATTGGTGTTGGCCGCGACGACCTGGGTGACGAACGTTACCGTGCCATGATCCAGGCGCGCTTTGACGAGGTGGACTTAGCCAAACGGCCCAACGCCGAGGAATTTGGCCGCTTCTCCAGCCTGCTCGAATTTGTCAGCATGGATTTGTCCAAGCCCGAGCACTACGCCCACCTGGCAACCAAGCTGGCACAACGCCAGGCCGATACGGTGGTGATGTACCTGGCCACCGCGCCGACGCTGTTTGCAACCATCGTCGAGCAGCTCGCCTCCGCCGGCCTGAACACACCCCACACCCGCGTGGTGCTGGAAAAACCGCTGGGCCACGACCTGGCCAGCAACCGCGCCATCAACCACAGCGTGGGGCAGGTGTTTTCTGAGCAGCAGATTTACCGCATTGACCATTACCTGGGCAAACCAGCGGTGCAAAACCTGTTTGCACTGCGCTTTGGCAACGCCTTGTTTGAGCCGCTGTGGCGGCGTGAGCACATTGCCAACATCCAGATCACCATTGCCGAAGAACTGGGTGTAGAAAAGCGCGGCGCGTTTTACGAGACCACCGGGGCGCTGCGCGACATGGTGCAAAACCACGCGCTGCAACTGCTGTGCGCCATTGGCATGGAGCCCCCCATCAATTCGCACGCCAATGCCATCCGCGACGAAAAACTCAAGGTGCTGCGCTCACTCAAACCCTGGACGGCGGAGACCCTGGCACAAGACGTGATCCGCGGCCAATACGCCGCCGGTGCCATCGGTAGTGCCGCCGTAGTGGGCTACCGCGATGAGCTGGGTGTGAACCCGGCCAGCCAGACCGAAACCTTTGTCGCCTTGCGCACCGAAATCTCCAACTGGCGCTGGGCCGGCGTGCCGTTTTACATTCGCACCGGCAAACGCCTGGCCGGGCGCGATGCGCGCATTGTGGTCAATTTCCGCCCCACCCCGCACGCCATTTTCAACTCGCAAATTGGCATGGCCAACCGGCTGGTGATCAACCTGCAACCCAAAGACGGGCTGGAGCTGCACCTGCTTGCGCAAGGCCAGGACAACCGCAAAAACTCGCACACGCTGGCACCGGTGCAGCTGGACCTGGACTTTGACAAACGCTTTGGCCAGGAGCGCGTGGGCGCGTACGAGCGCTTGCTGCTGGACGTGATTGATGGGCGGTTGAACCTGTTTGTGCGCAGCGACGAGCAAGAAGAAGCCTGGCGCTGGGTCGAACCAATTTTGCAGCACTGGCAAACCGACACCCAGGGGCCGCGTCCGTACACTGCAGGCAGCTGGGGGCCCAGTGCCACCAGCGCCATGATTGCCCGCGACGGCTTTTGCTGGAGCGAAGAAGCCTGACCCCACCAACCGATTGAACCCACACCATGCTGGACCGAATCAAAGCCTCTTTGCCGTCTTTGGCCCCGGCCGAGCAACGCGTCGCCAAACTGGTACTGGCCGACCCGCGCACGTTTGCCCTGACCGCCGTCAGCGAGCTGGCCGACCGGGCCCACGTCAGCAAGCCTACCGTGGTGCGCTTTTGCCGCAGTGTGGGTTATGACGGCTTGAGCGATTTCAAGCTCAAGCTGGCCGGCAGCGTGA
>JAVHPS010000011.1:0-16293 GCA_036170715.1 Rhodoferax sp.
AGCCGCGGTCTTTGTCGAGGTAGTCCAGCGCCTGATCCAGGCTGTGGCACACGGTCGGCACCAACTTGTCTTCTTCAGGGGGCAGGTGGTACAAGTCTTTGGTGGCAGCTTCACCCGGATGGATTTTGTTTTCCACACCGTCCAGGCCCGCCATCATGAGGGCCGAGAAGCACAGGTAGGGGTTGGAAGACGGATCGGGGAAGCGCGCTTCAATGCGACGACCCTTGGGGTTGGCCACGTGTGGAATGCGGATGGAAGCCGAGCGGTTACGCGCCGAATACGCCAGCTTGACCGGTGCTTCAAAACCAGGCACCAGACGTTTGTAGCTGTTGGTACCGGGGTTGGTGATGGCGTTGAGGGCACGGGCGTGCTTGATGATGCCGCCAATGTAGTACAGCGCAAAGTCGCTCAAACCGGCATAGCCGTCGCCGGCAAACAGGTTCTTGCCGTCTTTCCAGATGGACTGGTGCACGTGCATGCCAGAGCCGTTGTCGCCCGCATAGGGTTTGGGCATGAAGGTGGCGGTTTTGCCATAGGCATTGGCCACGTTCCAGACCACATATTTCAGCACTTGCGTCCAGTCGGCGCGTTGCACCAGGGTGCTGAATTTGGTACCAATTTCGTTTTGACCGGCACCGGCCACTTCATGGTGGAACACTTCAACCGGGATACCCAATGATTCAAGAATGAGCGACATTTCAGCGCGCATGTCTTGCGTGCTGTCCACCGGAGGCACGGGGAAATAGCCGCCCTTGACGGTGGGGCGGTGGCCACGGTTGCCGCCTTCGAGCTTGGCACCGCTGTTCCAGGGGGCTTCGTATTCGTCAATTTCAAAACTGACTTTGCCGGGTTCATTGGTCCAGCGCACGCCATCAAAAATGAAGAATTCAGGCTCAGGACCGAAGTAGGCGGTGTCGCCCAGACCCGAGGCTTTCAAAAAGGCTTCAGCGCGGTTGGCAATGGAGCGCGGGTCGCGGTCATAGGCCTTGCCGTCACCAGGCTCAACCACATCGCATTGCAGAAACAGCGTGGTTTCTTCAAAGAACGGGTCAATGTTGGCGGTGTTGGGGTCGGGCATGAGTTGCATGTCTGAGGCTTCAATGCCTTTCCAACCCGCCACCGACGAGCCATCAAACGCATGACCAGAGGTGAACTTGTCTTCGTCAAAAGCAGAGATCGGCACGGTCACGTGCTGTTCTTTGCCACGGGTGTCGGTGAAGCGGAAGTCAACAAACTTGACTTCGTTGTCTTTCACCATCTTGATCACGTCTGCGACGGTCTTAGTCATTCATCACTCCAGTAGGGTCGTTGTTGAAAGGGGTTTTTGAGAAGAATGCAGTTTTTGTGCCAAGCCGAGTGGCTGCACGCATGCCTGTCAAAGCGCGTATTTTGCCTTGAGTTCGTGCCCGTGCAACCGGTCTGCAGTGCTGACTGCCACAATTTATGCCGTTTTCACTTGGGGTTTAGATCGCCCGATGCACCAATTTAATGCAAATTAGATGCACCAAAATAAAACACTCAGGATTGCACCAATTCGGGGCCAAGCTGAACGCCAAAAGGCTTTAATCCTGCCAAGAGCGCGGCATAAGCTGCATCGGCCTGCACCGGCGCGCCCTTGACACCCAATTCGATGTGACGGCCATACTGCGGATGGTCAACACTGGGCAAACTAAATACCTTGACCCCCGGATGGTCTTGTTCAATAGTTTCCATCAGCGGCGTGAGGGTCGCTTCCATGGCTCCAAACACAATCACCGAACGTTCGACCCAGGCATGGGCGGTAAAAAAATCCCGGTAATAGGTGTCCAAGACCCACTCGATCATGGGCCAGGCCATGACCGGAAAACCCGGTAAAAAATGAACCTGTCCATGGCTGAAGCCCGGAATTTTGTTGTAAGGGTTCGGGATGATCTGCGCGCCTTGCGGGAACACACCCATGTTCAGGCGATGCAGGTTGTCGGCCTGGTCAGGGTCATAGACACGGCCTTGTTCACGTGCCAGATCTTGCATACGCTGCTCAATCAGTGCTTTGGCTTGCGGGTGTAATTGCAGCGCAACGCCCAGCGCACGGGCCGCACACTGGCGCGTGTGGTCGTCGGGCGTGGCCCCAATGCCGCCGGTGGAAAACACCACATCACCACTGACAAAAGCGCGCTCCAAGGTGGTGGTGATGCGTGCCGGGTCATCGCCCACGTACTCGGCGTAATCGAGCGACAAACCACGCGCTTTGAGCATTTCAATGACCCGGGGCAAGTGTTTGTCGGCACGCTTGCCCGACAAAATTTCATCGCCAATGATGAGCAGGCCAAACCGTGGCCGCGCTTCAGGGCAAGGGGTGGGAAGAGGGTGTTGCGTCATGTTCAAGGTGCAGGTTGGATGGTGCGTCAATCGCAGGCAGTGGCACGGCAGCAGGCGATGCTGGCGCAGTAGCCGAGCGCTGCGCGCGCAAGGCCTGCAGCGCAGCCAGGCAAAAGTGTGCAAACCAGAGTGAGGACATGGCAAACACCAGGGTGTAAATCCAGATGGCCAGTGGCACCAGCACCACAAAGGCGGCCGCCAGCAAAGCACCAGAGGCCCAGATCAGGCTGGGGGCGGCCCCCAGGTAACCACACACCACGCCAATGCCCAGCAGTGACATCCGGTGACGGCGAAAGATCTCACGCCGCTCTTCGCCACTGGCGTGTTCTGCCAAGGCATCAAACGCCATTACGCGGTAGGTGAGCCAGCCCCAGATCAGGGGCGGCAGAATCAGAATCAAGGGCGGTATCAGCCACAGCGGTACCGACACCACCAGTGCCACCAGCGCCAGCAGTGTTGACAGCAAAGACCAGCCCAGGCTGACCAGCAAGGAGCCACCATGACGCCGCTCAAGCTGGGGAAAGCGCTTTTCGGCCACCAACAGGGTCAACGCCGGGGTCATCAACAGCGACACCACCAGCAGCGAGAGCACCACAATCAAAGGGGTCACGGCAAAAATGACGATCAACGGGGCCAGCACGGCCTTCAGGTTACCCACTCCCATGGACTGCAGCCAGGATGAAATACTGACCACCAGGGTGGACGCTTCGAGCCACAGGCGCACCGTCTCCAGCGCGTTGTCCCAGTAGTAATAACCCAGGCCGAGCGACACCGCCACCATCAGAATCAAAGGCAGGAATGACAAGGCAATGACACGCGGGCGCAAACAATACAGCACCGCGCGCCAAAAAGAGTCCAGAAACAAGTTCATGCGGCAAGCATACCGCATGAAAAAATCAGGGGCAAAACCCTTGCAACCCAACCTTAAACGCCTTGAATGCGGGCCAAATCTGCGCCAGACAGCCAGCGCCATTGCCCGGGAGCCAGGTCATCTGGCAGCTTCAGGCCACCAATTTGCGAGCGGTGCAAGGCTTCAACCCGGTTGCTCACGGCCGCCAACATGCGCTTGACCTGGTGGTATTTGCCTTCGGTCAATGTCAAACGCAGATGGTGCTCGCTCACCGCCTCACAGGCCGCAGCGCGCACTGGTTGCGGGTCGTCGTCCAGCACCACACCGGCGAGCAACTGGCTGATCTGACGCGCGTCGATCGGGTGCTTGACGGTGACCTCGTACACCTTGGGCACATGGTGACGCGGCGAACTCATACGGTGGATGAACTTGCCGTCGTCGGTGAGCAACAACAAGCCGGTGGTGTCCTGGTCGAGCCGCCCAATCGCCTGCACACCCTGCACCGCGCCTTTTTGTGGCCGCTGGCGCAGCGGTGCGGGCAGCAGGGTATAAATGCTGGGGTAGGTGGACGGTTTTTGCGAACACTCGGTGGCGGCCGGTTTGTGCAGCATCAGATAGGCTTTTTCAGCATAAGGCCAGTCCACCCCTTGAACCTGAAAGCGCAATCCTTCAGCTATGAATTCAGTAGCTGCTTGGGTACATTTAACAAGGGCTGAAGGGTTATTTTGTTCATAAACTTGAACCAAACCCTGTTGAATCAGACCGGCGCAGACGCGGCGCGTGCCAAAACCTTGTGAATACAGAATGTCTTGAAGTTGCATGGCCACAGTATCGCAAAGCGGCCTCAGCCGACCAGCAGGCTGGCGGCTTCACGTGCGGCCACCACCCCCTCATCGGTGGGCACGACCCAGACTTCCACCGCACTGCCACTGGCATGAATCGCCATGACCTGGTCGCCCGTGGCCTGCGCGTTGCGCTGTGGGTCAATGTGCACCCCCAACCAGGCCAAACGCTGCCCCATGTCAGCGCGCAGTGTCACATCATGCTCACCAATGCCACCGCTGAAAGCCAGCACATCGAGCCCCTGCAAGCAAGCCACCAGCGCCCCACTTTCACGCTGGATGCGGTACGTAAACATGTCCACCGCCAACTTGGCCGCCGCCGAGGTATCAGCACGCAGGCGGCGCATGTCGGCCGAAATGCCAGACACCCCGAGCAAGCCGCTTTGCTTGTACAGCAGCGTTTGCAATTGGTCGTGACTCCAGCCTTGCGCCAGCAAATACAGTATGACCCCGGCATCCAGTGCGCCGGTGCGCGTGCCCATCATCAACCCGTCCAGAGCCGAAAAACCCATGGTCGTGGCCCGGCTTGTGCCCTGCAGGGCAGCACACAGGCTGGCCCCATTGCCCAGATGCGCCATCAACACCCGACCACGGGCACGCTGACTGTGCGCCAGCAGCACGCCCATCACGTATTGGTACGAAAGTCCATGAAATCCATAGCGCCGCAAGCCCTGTTCATAAAGCGCTTGCGGCAACGCAAAACGGTAATCGACCTCTGGCAGCGTGGCATGAAATGCGGTGTCAAAACAGGCCACCTGCGGCACGTCGGCAAACGCCTCGGTAAACGACCGCACGCCCGCCAGATTGTGCGGCTGGTGCAGCGGTGCCAGGGAATTGAGCCGCGTTAAATCGGCCAGCACCGCATCCGTCACCACCACGCTGGCGCGATAAGTTGATCCACCGTGCACCACGCGATGAGCCACTGCCTGCAAGCCGGGTGTACCCGGCAACGAGACCAACAACTGACGCAGGCTCTGCAGTGCCTGTGCAAACTGGTGATCCTGAGCCAACTGCAGCCGTTGGCAATGGCGTACACCCTGAAAAACCCATCCCATCTCTGGCTGGCCACCGGGCTCCAGGCCTTCGATGCAACCACTCAGAATTTGCGGCTGCACCTGCCCACCAGCCAACGGGTACAGGGCAAATTTAAGCGTGGATGAACCCGCATTGACCGACAAAATAGCCATGAAGCGCCGCCTTACCAAATGGGACGCGGTTGGTCGCGGCGGGCGTTGTGCGCCACCAGCAGCGCCAACAACGCCGAGGCGACCCGGTTGGACGGGCCATCGGCACGGCTGGTCAGCGCAATCGGCACTCTGGCCCCGAGCACGATGCCAGAGCCGCTGGCACCAGCCAGGTATTCCAGTTGTTTGGCCAGCATGTTGCCACTTTCCAGGTCGGGCACGGCCATGATGTCGGCATGTCCCGCCACCTCGGATTCAATGTGCTTGATGTGTGCCGCTTGCATCGAAATCGCATTGTCAAACGCCAGCGGGCCGTCCAGCACGCCACCACTGATCTGCCCCCGGTCGGCCATCTTGCACAAGGCGGCAGCATCCAGCGTGGACGGAATGTTGGGGTTGACCGTTTCCACGGCAGACAAAATCGCCACCTTGGGCACGGCGACTCCCATGATGCGGGCGAAGTCAATGGCATTCTGGATGATGTCCATTTTTTCTTGCAGCGTGGGACGAATGTTCAGGGCTGCGTCGGTGATCAATAAAGGCTTGTGGTACAGCGGAATGTCAAAACGAAACACGTGCGACATGCGTCGCCCGGTACGCAGGCCGGGTTTGGCCAGGATGGCACGAATCAGCTCATCGGTGTGCAAGCTGCCTTTCATCACCATTTCAACTTCCCAATTGACCGCCATCTCAGCCGCTTTTTCTGCGGCGGCATGGCTATGCGGCTGGTTGATGATTTCCACGCCGGTCAAATCAAGATGCGCTTCAGCGGCCACGTGCCGGATGCGCAACTCAGGGCCAATCAGCACCGGCACAATGAGCCCAAAGCGGGCAGCATCCATAGCTCCACTCAGGGATCCTTCGTCGCACGGATGCACCACGGCACAGCGCACCGCTTCCAGCTGCTCACCCATGGCCAGCAGGTCACGAAAGCGCGCCTGCGGGTCAAACAATTGAATCTGGGGGGCTTCAATACGCGGCAACCGCACTTTGGTCCGGGGAGCCAACACCTTGGCAACACCGCGCAACACCTGTTCCCCACGCTGGTTGATCACCTGACAATCCAGCTCCAGACTTTTATCTGCGGGGTTCATCCCGGTCACCGTCACCGTGACCGTGAGCGTGTCACCCACACGAACCGGCTTCAGAAAATGCAACGCCTGGTCCTGGTAGATCGTGCCTGGCCCTGGAAATTGAGTCCCCAACAAGGCGGAAATCAAGGCCCCGCTCCACATGCCATGAGCAATCACACCATGCAACAGGGTGTCGTTGGCATATTCAGGGTTCAGGTGAGCCGGGTTGGTGTCACCTGAAACGGCCGCAAAGGCAGAAATGTCTTCAACCGACAGCGTGCGCAATAGCCGGGCACTTTGCCCGACCTTGATCTCTGAAAAGGTGTAATTCTCGATCAGTTCTGCTGTAAGTGGGATGTTCATACGTATCCAGGTTCAAGTGAAAATGAAGGACTTGCCGCCATCCAGCCGTTCAAGTTGATCGCTTTGGGCCAGTCCTTTTGATGCCTTGAATTCTAGGGTAAACCCTAGGTTTAAAAACCAAGTAGGGATGCATGACTAGAACCAGACCGATTGTTCCAAACTGCCAATTCTGTTCAGCCTTGATCGTTTTTGTTCAGACAACAAAAAACCCGCCGAAGCGGGTTTTTTGGAGCATCAGCTTGCCGAAGCAGCCGATTATTTGGCGCGTGTGCCAACCACTTCGATCTCAACGCGGCGGTTTTTAGAGCGGCCTTCTTTGGTCTTGTTGTCTGCAACCGGTTGCGCTTCGCCCTTGCCTTCGGTGTACACACGGTTCTTTTCGATGCCCTTGGACACCAGATAAGCCTTGACTGCTTCAGAGCGCTTGACCGACAGTTTTTGGTTGTATGTATCAGCACCCACGGAGTCGGTGTGACCCACGGCAATGATCACTTCAAGGTTGATGCCCTTGACTTTACCCACCAGGTCGTCCAGCTTGGCTTTGCCTTCTGGTTTCAGCACGGCCTTGTCAAAATCAAAGAAGGCATCAGCAGCATAAGTCACTTTGGCAGCAGCCACGGGTGCTGGTGCCGGTGCCGGTGCGGGAGCAGCCACAGGGGCAGGGGTAGCAGCCACAGGTGCCGGTGCCGGTGCGGCCTTGGGAGCCACGATGGCACCGTCACAGCCGACAGCGGCCGTTGCAGGTGTCCAGCTGGCATCACGCCAGCAAAGTTCATTGGTACCGTTTTTCCAAACCGTACCGTCGGCTGCGCGCCAGTTGTCGATGGATTGGGCGCTGGCTGCAGTTGCGAGGGCTGCGGTAGCAATCAACATTGCCACTTGGTTTAACTTCTTCATGGTTCTCCTTAAGGGAAAAATCCGCAGCCACGCTGCGTCGATAAAACGGACGCCCAAGATGCCTATCACGATGAGCGTTTAATTGATTGTGCCACAGTCCATTTAGACAACCACGTTTACAGCACTTACAAATGCTAACCACACGGTTTGACGTGAACTTATTGACAAACCCGTTGCGAAGCAGCCACGAATCAGCAGCTTAAAATGCTCAGCTAACTTAGAACTTGCCTAATCTCAAGCCGCCCCCATGACCCAGTTCGCCAAAGAAACCGTGCCCACCAGTCTCGCGGAGGAAATGCGCCGCAGTTACCTGGATTACGCCATGAGCGTGATTGTGGGGCGTGCCCTGCCCGACGCGCGCGATGGTTTGAAGCCCGTGCACCGGCGCGTGTTGTTTGCCATGCACGAACTGGGCAACGACTGGAACAAGGCGTATAAAAAGTCGGCGCGCATTGTTGGCGATGTGATCGGTAAATACCACCCGCACGGCGATTCGGCGGTGTACGACACCATCGTGCGCATGGCGCAAGATTTTTCTTTGCGCCACATGCTGGTCGACGGCCAAGGCAACTTTGGTTCGGTCGATGGCGACAACGCTGCCGCCATGCGGTACACCGAAATCCGCCTGGCCAAAATTGCGCATGAGATGCTGGCCGACATCGACAAAGAAACCGTCGACTTTGGCCCCAACTATGACGGCTCCGAAAAAGAACCCCTGGTACTGCCCGCACGCCTGCCCAATTTGCTGGTCAATGGCTCGGCCGGGATTGCCGTGGGCATGGCCACCAACATCCCGCCGCACAACCTCAATGAAGTGGTCGATGCCTGTTTGCATCTGCTGAAAAATCCGCAAGCCAGCATTGATGAGCTGATGGACATCATCCCGGCTCCTGACTTCCCCACTGCCGGCATCATTTACGGCATCAATGGTGTCAAAGACGGCTACCGCACCGGCCGTGGCCGGGTTGTGATGCGCGCCAAATGCCATTTTGAGGACATTGACAAGGGTCAGCGCCAGTCCATCATCGTGGACGAGTTGCCCTACCAGGTCAATAAGAAGACGCTGCAAGAGCGCATGGCCGAGCTGGTGCACGAAAAGAAGATTGAAGGCATCAGCCACATTCAGGACGAATCCGACAAATCAGGCATGCGGCTGGTGATTGAGCTCAAGCGCGGCGAAGTGCCCGAGGTGGTGCTCAACAACCTGTACAAACAAACCCAGCTGCAGGACACCTTTGGCATGAACATGGTGGCACTGGTCAATGGCCAGCCCAAGCTGTGCAACCTGAAAGACCTGATTGAGGTCTTCATCAACCACCGCCGCGAAGTGGTCACGCGGCGCACCGTGTTTGAGCTGCGCAAGGCGCGCGAACGTGGCCACGTGCTCGAAGGCTTGGCCGTGGCGCTGGCCAATATTGACGAGTTCATCCGCATCATCCGCGAGTCACCCACGCCGCCAGTGGCCAAAATTGAACTGATGAACCGCCCCTGGGACAGCCAGCTGGTGCGCGAGATGCTGACCCGCACCCGTGCCGACGGCGGTGTGGTCAACGCCGACGACTACCGCCCCGACGGCCTGGAACTGCAATTTGGCATGGGCAAAGACGGCTTGTACCGCCTGAGCGAAACACAAGCCGGCGAGATTTTGCAAATGCGCCTGCAACGCCTGACCGGGCTGGAGCAGGACAAGATCGTGGCCGAATACAAGGAAGTCATGGCCATCATTGACGACTTGCTCGACATTCTGGCCAAACCGGAACGGGTGGCCGTGATCATTGGCGATGAACTCAGCGCCATCAAAACCGAATTTGGCCTGACCAAGCTCGGCGCTCGGCGCAGTCTGGTGGAACACAGCTCGTTTGACCTGTCCACCGAAGACCTGATCACGCCCACCGACATGGTGGTCACACTTAGCCACAGCGGCTACATCAAGAGCCAGCCTTTAAGCGAATACCGGGCGCAAAAGCGCGGTGGGCGCGGCAAGCAGGCCACCGCCACCAAAGAAGACGATTGGGTCGATCAGCTCTTCATTGCCAACACGCACGACTACATCCTGTGCTTCTCCAACCGCGGTCGCATGTACTGGCTCAAGGTCTGGGAAGTGCCGCAGGGTTCGCGCGGCTCACGCGGCCGCCCCATCGTCAACATGTTCCCGCTGCAAGAGGGGGAAAAGGTCACCGTGGTGCTGCCGCTGACCGGCGCGGCGCGCAGCTTTCCCGACAACCGTTACGTGTTCATGGCCACCAGCATGGGCACGGTCAAGAAGACCTCGCTGGACGAGTTCAGCAACCCGCGCAAGGCCGGCATCATTGCGGTTGACCTGGATGAGGGCGACTTTTTGATTGGCGCAGCCCTGACCGATGGCCAGCACGATGTGATGTTGTTCAGTGATGGCGGCAAAGCCGTGCGCTTTGACGAAAACGACGTGCGTCCCATGGGCCGCCAGGCGCGTGGCGTGCGCGGCATGATGCTTGAAGAAAGCCAGAGCGTGATCGCCATGCTGGTGGCCGAAGACGAATCTCAAAGCGTCTTGACTGCCACCCAAAACGGCTACGGCAAACGCACCAGCATTGCCGAATACACCCGCCACGGCCGTGGCACCAAGGGCATGATCGCGATCCAGCAAAGTGAGCGCAATGGCAAGGTGGTGGCCGCCACGCTGGTGCACGCGGATGACGAAATCATGCTGATCACCGACAAGGGCGTACTGGTGCGCACAAGGGTCTCCGAAATCCGAGAACTTGGCCGTGCCACCCAGGGTGTGACCCTGATTGGGCTTGACGACGGCTCGCAACTCAGCGGCTTGCAACGCATCGTCGAAAACGATGCCAATGTCGCCAGCGAGGACAACGCCGACGACGACAGCGGCGACTCCGCCCCAGCTGATGTCGAATGACCAGCGCATTATTTGCTACTAAATTAATAGTTACATACCCTTGCTTAATAAGGGCTGTAGCCTGATTTAATATAAATTAAAACATGACCCGCCCTTATAACTTTTCTGCCGGCCCAGCGGCCATGCCCGAAGCGGTGCTGACGCAGGCCGCCGCCGAGATGCTCGACTGGCACGGCAGCGGCATGGGGGTCATGGAGATGAGCCACCGCGGCCAAGAATTTGGCCAGATTTATGCCGAAGCTGAAGCCGACCTGCGCGAACTGCTGGCCGTGCCAAAGCACTTCAAACTGCTGTTCATGCAAGGCGGTGGTCTGGCTGAAAACGCCATCGTGCCGCTGAACCTGTCACGTGGTGCCACGGCCGACTTTGTCGTCACCGGGAGCTGGAGCCAGAAGTCAGCCGTCGAAGCAGCCAAGTATTGCACCGTGCACGAAGCTACCAACACCCAGGCCAGCGGCCACACCACCCTCGTTGATCCGGGTAGCTGGCAACTCAGCCAAGCGCCCGCCTACGTGCACATTTGTTCCAACGAAACCATCAACGGCATCGAGTACCACGAACTGCCCGACCTGAAAGCGCTGGGCTGCGACGCGCCGCTGGTGATTGACTTCTCTTCACACGTCGCCTCGCGCCCGGTGGACTGGTCGCGCGTTGGCCTGGCCTTTGGTGGGGCGCAAAAAAACCTGGGTCCTGCGGGTTTGACCCTGGTGGTGGTGCGTGAAGATTTGCTTGACCGTGCCCTGCCCATCTGCCCCAGCGCGTTCAGCTACAAGACCGTGGCGGACAACCAGTCGATGTTCAACACGCCGCCCACCTACTCGCTGTACATCGCGGGTCTGGTCTTTAAATGGCTCAAAGCCCAGGGCGGCATTGGTGCCATGGAGGCCCGCAACATCGCCAAAGCCACGTTGTTGTATGAAGCCATTGACAACTCCGCGCTGTACCTGAACCGGGTGGCCCCCCACTGTCGCTCACGCATGAACGTGCCGTTTTACCTGCGTGATGAACGCCTGAACGAAGCTTTTTTAACCGGTGCGCGGGAACACCGCCTGCTGCAGCTCAAAGGCCACAAGTCGGTCGGTGGCATGCGCGCCAGCATCTACAACGCCATGCCGCTGGAAGGCGTTCAAGCCCTGGTGACCTACATGCGCGCGTTCGAAGCGCGCCACGCCTGAGCCTTGTCCACCCATCCAACACCGACCTCCCCATGGCCAAAACCCTCGCTGAGCTGCGCACTGCCATCGACGCACTTGATCTTGACTTGCTGGCGCTGCTGAACCAACGCGCCAGCCTGGCGCATGAGGTCGGCGAGCTGAAAAAAATCGATGGCTCCGCCGTCTTTCGCCCAGACCGTGAAACCCAGGTCATTACCAACCTGCAAGCGCACAACGACGGCCCGCTCAAGAACCACAGCCTGGGTCTGGTATGGCGTGAAATCATGTCAGCCTGCCGCGCCTTGGAAGCACCGCAGCGCGTGGCCTATCTGGGCCCGGCGGGTACCTTCAGCGAGCAAGCAGCGATTCAGTTTTTTGGCGGCAGCATGTCACGCGTGTTGTGTGTCAGCATCGACGAAGTGTTTCGCGCCACGGCCGCAGGCAGCGCCGAATTTGGCGTGGTGCCGATCGAAAACTCCTCTGAGGGTGTGATCTCTCGCTCGCTTGATTTGCTGCTCAACTCGCCGCTGCACATCATTGGTGAGACCAGTTTTCTGGTGCGCCACAACCTACTGCGGCTGGAGCCCGCGCTGCACGACATCGAAGCCGTTTACGCGCACCCGCAGGCGCTGGCGCAATGCCAGGACTGGCTCACCACACACTTGCCCCACGCCGACCGGCGTGCCGCCGCCAGCAACGCCGAAGGCGCGCGCCTGGCAGCCACCAACCCGGCTTGGGCGGCCATTGCCAGCGAGCGTGCGGGCAGTGAATTTGGCCTGCACATTGCGTCCTATGCCATTCAGGACGATGCCTTCAACCGCACCCGCTTTGCCGTGGTCTGCCTGCCGCAAACCCTGGCCGCGCCGCAAGCCACCGGGCACGACTGCGTCAGCCTGATCGTCTCGGTCACCAACCGCCCCGGCGCGGTGCATGACCTGCTGGTGCCCTTGAAGCAACACGGTGTCTCCATGACCCGGTTTGAATCGCGCCCGGCACGCTCCGGGCAGTGGGAATACTACTTTTACATTGACCTGGCCGGGCATCCGTCGCAGCCCAACGTGCAGGCGGCGCTGACCGAGCTGCGCAGCCTGTGCGCGTTCTACAAGGTGCTGGGCACGTACCCGGTGGCGGCATGATGTTCGAACAACTGGCGCTGATTGGCTGCGGCCTGATGGGCGGCTCATTTGCCCTGGCTCTCAAACGTGCCGGGCTGGTCAAGCGCGTGGTGGGTTACAGCAAATCACCTTCCACCACCGAGCGTGCGCGCCAGCTGGGCGTGATTGATGTCGAAGCGCCCTCGGCCTTGTTGGCCGTGTCTGGAGCCGACATTGTGCTGGTGGCCGTACCGGTGGCGGCCACCGAATCCTCGCTCAAAGCCATCAAGCACATGGTGACCCAGGACATGCTGGTCATGGACGTGGGCTCAACCAAAGGCGATGTGACCGATGCCGCCCGACGTGCGCTCAAAGAACAGCTTGGCTCTTTTGTGCCGGCGCATCCGATTGCCGGCAAAGAGCTGGCCGGCATTGAACATGCCGATGCCGATTTGTACCAAGGCTGCAAAGTCATTCTGACCCCCACCGAGCGCACCCTGACGCTGCAACTCAAACAGGCCGAAGCGGTCTGGACGGCGCTGGGCTGCGAGGTGCTGCAAATGTCGCCCGAAGCGCATGATGGAGCCTTTGCAGCGGTGAGCCATTTGCCGCACTTGCTGGCCTTTGCCTTGATGAACGCCATCCAGGGACAAACCCAGGGTGCGCAATTTTTGTCATTGGCCGGGCCAGGGTTTCGTGACTTCACCCGCATTGCCGCCAGCGATCCGAAGGTTTGGCGCGACATTTTGCTGGCCAACCGACACGAGCTGCTGGCACAAAGCCAGTGCTTTCAAGCCCAGCTGCAGGCCTTTGAGACCCTGATGCGCAGTGGTAACAGCCAGGGCATTGAAGTCCTGATCGAACAAGCCAGCGCCGCGCGCACCCAGTGGCAAATGACACAAACCGCCAAACCATGTTGACCACCGCCTTCATCGACCTGCCCGCCCTGCAGTCTGCCGCAGGCACGGTCACCCTGCCCGGCTCCAAGAGCATCTCCAACCGGGTCTTGCTGCTGGCGGCTTTGTGCAGCGGCCAAACCACCTTGCACGACGTGCTCGACTCGGACGACACCCGGGTCATGCTGACCGCGCTGCGCACGCTGGGCTGCGGCATCACACAAACCGGCCGCACGGTGACTGTTGACGGCCTGGGCGGCCACCCCAAACACCACACGGCCGACCTGTTCATGGGCAATGCCGGCACGGCCATTCGTCCGCTGACCGCGGCGCTGGCGGTGATGGGTGGCAGCTATGCGCTCAGCGGCGTGCCGCGTATGCACGAGCGCCCGATTGGTGATCTGGTCGATGCACTGCGCCAGCTTGGCTGCCAGATCGACTACACCGGGCGCGATGGCTTCCCGCCGTTGCGCATCGGCCAACCCCATTTGGACTTATCCAAACCGATCCAGGTGCGCGGTGACGTGTCGAGCCAGTTCCTGACCGCCCTGCTGATGGCCTTGCCGCTGGTAGCCAGGCAAGACATCGTGATTGAAGTGCAGGGGGAACTCATCTCGCGCCCCTACATTGAAATCACCCTGAACCTGCTGGCGCGCTTTGGCCTGCAGGTGCAACGCGACGGCTGGCAGCGGTTCACCATTCCAGCGGGCTGCGCGCTGCGTTCACCGGGGATACTGCACGTTGAAGCAGATGCCTCATCTGCTAGCTATTTCATAGCGCTTGGAGCAATATCTATAGGGGCTAAAGGCCAAGATTGCATAAGAATTGAAGGCGTTGGCGCAGCTTCCATCCAGGGTGACATCCGCTTTGTCGAGGCGGCGCAGCAGATGGGAGCCCAGGTGCGCAGTGGTCCCAACTGGCTCGAGGTGTCGCGCGGCAGCTGGCCGTTGCAAGCCCTTGACCTGGACTGCAACCACATCCCCGACGCGGCCATGACGCTGGCCGTGATGGCCATGTATGCCAACGGCACCACCACCCTGCGCCACATTGCCAGTTGGCGCGTCAAGGAAACCGACCGCATTGCGGCCATGGCCTGTGAGCTGCGCAAGCTCGGAGCGGCGGTGGAAGAAGGCGCAGACTTCATCCGCGTCACGCCACCGGCCACGCCCGCGCACTGGCAAGCCGCCCGCATCCACACCTACGATGACCACCGCATGGCGATGTGTTTCGCACTCGCCGCCTTCAATCCGGCGCAGCTACCGGTGCGCCTGGAAGACCCCAAGTGCGTGGCCAAAACTTTCCCGGACTACTTTGAAGCCCTGTTTGCGCTGGTGCAAACCGCCCCGCAACACATTCCGGTGATTTGCATCGACGGCCCCACGGCCTCGGGCAAAGGTACGCTGGCGGCTGAGCTGGCGCGCCAGCTCGGCTACCACCTGCTGGACTCGGGCGCGCTGTACCGCATCACCGCGCTGGCCGCTACCCAAGCCGGTCTGGCGCTGGATACATCTGGAGAAGCCGCCATTGCCACCCTGGCGCAGCACTTGCAGATCGAATTCAAGGGCGACCAAGTGCTGCTCGATGGCCATGATGTCACCGACCTCATCCGGCGAGAAGCCACCGGCATGCAAGCTTCCCAGGTATCGGCCTTGCCCCAGGTGCGCACCGCTTTGGTGGCATTGCAGCACAGTTTCAGGCGCGTGCCCGGCCTGGTAGCTGACGGGCGCGACATGGGCAGCACCATCTTCCCGGATGCGGCGCTCAAGGTATTCTTGACCGCCAGCGCCGAACAACGTGCACAAAGGCGCTACAAGCAGTTGATTTCAAAGGGAAATGCCGCTACACTTGACAGTCTTCGCGCCGACCTAGAAGCCAGAGATGCCCGGGACATGTCCCGCAGTGCCTCACCTTTGCAGCCAGCGCCAGATGCACTGCTGCTGGACAACTCTAGCTTGTCAATCGAATCATCGGTTGAACAGGTGTTGACCTGGTGGCAAAGCAAGCAGCCTTTTTGATCCGTCAAACAGGCTGCAAACCGCACAGGCGCTGAGCCTTTGCAACCGGCCCTCAACCGACTTTCTGTATCGCAACGGTGCGCTGCGGTTGAGGTTCAAAAAAAACTTAACCCCACGGGTCAAACCGTGATTTAACCTGCGGCTCAAACCGCATCACAACATGTCTGAATCTTTTGCCGCCCTGTTTGAAGAATCGCTAACACGCACAGAAATGCGCCCCGGTGAAGTCATCACCGCTGAAGTCGTCCGTATCGAACACAGCTTTGTGGTCGTCAACGCCGGCCTCAAGTCTGAAGCCTATGTGCCGTTGGAAGAGTTCAAAAACGACCAGGGCGAAACCGAAGTGCAAGTCGGTGACTTCGTCTCTGTGGCCATCGGCTCGATCGAAAACGGCTACGGCGACACCATCCTGAGCCGTGACACCGCCAAGCGCCTGGCTTCCTGGATGAGCCTGGAAAAAGCCCTGGAAACCGGCGAATTTGTCACCGGCACCACCAGCGGCAAGGTCAAGGGTGGTTTGACCGTGCTGGTCAATGGCATCCGCGCCTTCCTGCCTGGTTCACTGGTCGACACCCGTCCGACCAAAGACCTGTCTCCGTACGAAAACAAAACGCTTGAATTCAAGGTCATCAAGCTCGACCGCAAGCGCAACAACGTCGTGTTGTCACGCC
>JAVHPS010000012.1:0-3468 GCA_036170715.1 Rhodoferax sp.
TTGCCAGCAAGGCCGGTGCTGACCCGGCCAAGGTGCGCGCCGCGCTGATGGGCGGCTTTGCCTCCAGCCGCATTCTGGAAGTGCATGGCGAGCGCATGATTCAGCGCACCTTTGACCCCGGCTTCAGAATCAAGCTGCACCAGAAGGACCTGGGCCTGGCGCTGCAAGGCGCGCGCGAGCTCGGTCTGGCGCTGCCCCAAACCGCTGGCGCGGCGCAGCTGATGCAGGTGTGCGCGGCCAACGGCATGGCTGACTTGGATCATTCGGCGCTGGTCAAGGCGCTGGAACTGATGGGGCAGCATGCGGTGGCCAGCGGCGGTTAAGCTTGCGGTATGACTCACCGCCGCGTTATCCCAGCCGACCCCCGCGCCCTGCTGCGCCAGCTGTTTAATGCGGCCATAGCCGCCGCCCAACCGGCGTTGTGCTTGCCCGCGCACCTGCCGCCGCCACCCAAAGGCCGCACCGTCATCATTGGTGCCGGCAAGGCCTCGGCGGCCATGGCGCAGGCGCTGGAGGCGCATTGGCCGGGGCCGCTGCAAGGCCTGGTGGTCACGCGCTACGGCTATGACGTGCCGTGCCAGCGCATCCAGATCGTGCAGGCCGCCCACCCCGTGCCCGACGCGGCCGGGCTGGCGGCCACACAAGCCATTCTGCACAGCGTGCAGGGTTTGACGGCAGACGACCTGGTGATTGCCTTGATCTCGGGCGGTGGCTCTTCACTTTTAGTAGCACCTGGCCGAGGTCTTACCTTGGCCGACAAGCAAAATGTTAACCAAGCACTGCTGACCTGCGGGGCCACCATTGCAGAGATGAACTGTGTGCGCCGTCACTTGTCAGCCATCAAGGGCGGCCGCCTGGGCGCGGCCTGCTACCCGGCCAAGCTGGTGACGCTGTTGATCTCGGACGTGCCCGGCGACGCACCCGCCGACATAGCCTCGGGCCCCACCGTGGCGGATGCCAGCACCTGCGCGGACGCACTGGCCATCGTGCAGCGTTACCAGATCGCCCTGCCCCCGGCGGCGCGCCAGTTGCTGGAGGGCGGCGCGGGCGAAACCATCAAACCCGACGATGCGCGCCTGCAAAGCAGCAGCGTGCGCATGATCACCGCGCCGCAAATGGCGTTGGAGGCGGCGGCCAGCGTGGCGCAAGCCGCTGGCATTACCCCCTACATTCTGGGCGACAGTCTGGAGGGCGAAGCGCGTGACGTGGCCAAGGTGCTGGGCGGCCTGGCGCGCCAAGTTGCGCTGCGCGGGCAACCGTTTGCGCGCCCCTGCGTGCTGCTCTCTGGGGGCGAGACCACCGTGACGCTGCGCTCGGTTCCGGCGGCCAGCGCTGGCCACCCGGCGCAGCCCGCCGGGCGCGGTGGGCGCAACGTGGAGTTTTTGCTGGCGCTGGCGCTGACGCTCGACGGCACACCCGGCGTTTACGCGCTGGCGGGCGACACCGATGGCGTGGATGGCGTGGAAGAAATTGCCGGTGCGTTGCTCACGCCCGACACGCTGGCGCGCGCCTGGGCGCAAGGCATGAACCCGCGCCAGTTTCTGGAGCGCAACGACGCACACACCTTTTTTCAGCGCGTGGGCGACTCGGTCATCACCGGACCGACGCTGACCAACGTGAATGACTTTCGGGCGATTCTGGTGGGGTGATGGGGACTGTTTTGCCATTGATAAAACTATTGAGCTTCAGCAGCGTGCGAAGCACGCGTGATCTGCTGCATCTCGCCGTCGGTCAGCGGCATCTCGTTGAGCCTGTCCTTGCCGCGATTGTTCTCAAAAAGAAGGTGCTTCCAGTTGGCCAGCAAGTCCGCCTCGCTGGGGTGCTTGATAACGTCCGCGTCGCCCCAGCCGCTCTGGCGCAGCTCGTGGATCACGGCGGCTTCAAATTCGGATTCTTTGGCAAAAGTGCTCATGGTGTTCCTGTGCAACCGTTCACTTGGCAATGCCCAAGAACACAGCCAGACAACGCTCAACCTCTACCAGCGTGTCTGCGTCAATGCGGCCAAAGGCTGGCCCGACCTTGTCGCGTTTGACCGTCATCGCCTTGTCAACCATCACCTGCGAAGGTTTTTGCAAGCCATTCCCGGCGCTGGGTGCCACGCTGATGCGCAGCAAGGGTGCAGCAACCAGCGCGCTGGTCACCGGCAACACCGTCAGCGTTGCGTTTTCGGCAAATTGGTTGGCCTGAATCACCAAGGCAGGCCTTGGTTTACCAAAGTCACCCTGCATGGCGATGGTCACCAAGTCACCTCGCCTCATGGTGTCCAGCCGTCCACGTCTGCCAAGGCCGCATCCATGAACTGCTGCATGTCTGCATCCGCCGCATCACCTTGGGCAACCAGCTGCGACTGGCGGTGGCACTCTTTGGCGAAGTCTGGTCGGCGCGTATCAGGCACCCAAATCTGAACCGGACGAAGACCCGCCATGCGCAACGCATCGCGGTGTCTTTGAACTCTTGCATTGACATTTGTCGTCGCCATGTTGTCACCTTTTGGGTTTGTTACATGCAACATCATAGGCCAATCACCTGTTACATGCAACAGCACGATGGGTGTGAATGTCGCGCTAGCGCTTTCAGGGCGGCTTCGTCCTCGGTCAGGTAATTTTGGCCACCAGAATGTCTTCTTTTCGCACCTTGGCTCCCTGCCAGTGCAGCAGTCCAGCCAGCATTTCGTCGAAGTGGTCGGGGCGGCCATCGGGGTTTTTGAGGCGCGCGTCGTCCATCACGAAACCCTTGTTCATGTATCCCTTGAGGACGGTGGAGGCCCAGCGGCGAAGCTGCACGCCACGGGCTGAGTTCGCCGGCCTAAAAGGCGTTTTTCAGGTGCAGACTGATGTTGTCGGCGCTGACAGTGCTGACATCAAAAAGCTCCGCCATGTCGCGCTGCGTCAGCCACACGGTTTGGTCTTTGCTGCGGCGCTGAATCTGGCTCTTGCCGTCGTCCGTGGTGTAGAGGATGCGCATAGGCATTGGGAAACCGTGGAGGGGCAGTGTTAGACGAGCATCTTTTCCAAACAGGCGGATTTGAGCTGCTAAAGCTTTTTAGGCTGGATGCCCGGCAGCAAAAACCACCCATAAGCCGCCGCCTGCGCCGCCAGCAGCAGCGCAAAGCTCAACCTGAACGCGTCGGTGCGGCTCATGCCGCTGGCGTTCAGGCCGTCAATGGCCGCGCCAATGCCCCACTGCAGCCCAAACGCGCCCACAAACACCAGCAAATTCAGCGCTGTGTTGACGCGCCCGGACAGCGCCACCGGAAACGCCGCGCTAAGCTGCGAATAGGCAATGTTGCTCAGGCTGAACGAGATGCCCAGCAGCGGCCACAGCCACAGCGGTGCGGCCAGGTGCAGCACGATGGCCAGCTCGGCCACCAGCGCCAAGCCCATGCCCGCGCTCAGCAACAGCATGGGCGAGATGCCCCGGCGCGCCAGCCACAGCGAGCAGGTGGCCACAAACAAAAAACCCGCCAGC
>JAVHPS010000013.1:0-3417 GCA_036170715.1 Rhodoferax sp.
CGCCACCTGCTGTTTGGCAAATTCGGGCAGATGCTGGCTGACTGCATCACTGAGCAGCAAGCGCCCCTGCTCCACCAGCATCATGGCTGCCACCGAAACGATGGGCTTGGTCATGGAATAGATGCGAAAACGGGCATCACGGTGCATGGCCTCGCCGCTGGCCGGGTTGAGCTGGCCCACGCTGTCAAACAGCGCGGTCTTGCCATGGCGTGCCACCACCGCCACAGCGCCGGGCAGGCGTTTTTTGTCCACCTCGTGTTGCAACACAGCCGTCAGACGCTGTAGGCGTGCGGTGCTCAAGCCGATTTTTTCTGGGGAAACGAGACTGAGTGTCATATCAATTTAGTAGCGGTATACCCTTTTATTTAAAGGGCTAGAGGCCTAAAAAGCATTAAGAATTGTGCGCCCGCGCCAGCACCGCACCAGCAGCCAAGGCCTTGAGTTTGGCCAGCGCAATGTCGCGGTTCATGGGGGCCATGCCGCAGTTGGTGCAGGCAAACAAACGGTGCTTGGGAACGTATTGCAAGGCCTGGCCAATGGTGTCGGCCACCTGCTCGGGCGTTTCCACCACGTCGCTGGCTACGTCGATCACGCCCACCATCACGTCCTTGCCCTCTAGTAGCGCCATCAGGTGCGGCGGCACGTGCGAGTGGTAGCACTCCAAACTGACTTGCTGAATGCTGCTTTTGGCAATGGCAGGAAAGATGGCTTCGTATTGCCGCCACTCCTGGCCCAGGGTTTCCTTCCAGTCCAGGTTGGCCTTGATGCCGTAGCCGTAGCAGATGTGCACAGCGGTGGTGCAGGTGAGCCCTTTTGCGGCGCGCTCCAGCGCCTGCACGCCCCAGCTTGCGGCATCTTTCAGATAGACGTTGAAAGCGGGTTCGTCAAACTGGATGATGTCCACACCGTCGGCCTGCAGCGCCAGCGCCTCCTGGTTGAGCAGGTCGGCAAAGGCCATGGCCATGTCCACCTTGCTGCCGTAAAAGCGGTCAGCCACGGTGTCCACAATCGTCATCGGGCCAGGCAGCGTGAACTTGATTTTTTTGCGCGTGTGCGCGCGCAGCAACTGGGCTTCGAGCGCATGCACGCGGCCCTTGAGCTTGAGCGCTGCCACCACTTGTGGCACCTGCGCGTCGTAGCGACCGTCCCTAATGCCCATGGTCACCTTGTGTTCAAAGTCAATGCCTTCCACCTGCTCTAGAAAGCCGTGCACAAAGTGTTGGCGTGCCTGCTCGCCGTCGCCAATGATGTCCAGCCCGGCATCTTCCTGCAGCTTGATCCACAGCAGCGTCGCGTCACGCTTGGCTTGCAGCAGTTCCTCACCGGTGGCTTTCCATTGCGGCCAGAGTTTTTGCGTTTCCGCCAGCCAGGCGGGTTTGGGCAGGCTGCCCGCAATGACAGATTCAAACATGGTGTCTCCAAATAGGTGGCGATGCTAGCGCAGCCCCCCATGCCCCAGGCTCAGTCGTGGTCATAGTCGGGCAGGTGGGCTCCGCAGTAGCGGCAAAAATTGGCATCGGGCATGTGGCCTTCGGTCAGGCACTCCTGGCAGGTGCGCGTGGTGGTCGGGGCCTTGCGGGCGTAGGTCATCTCAGCCGTGACGATACCGGTGGGCACCGCCAGCGTGCCCCAGCCCAGCAGCATCATCATCGAGGCAATCAGTCTGCCAAAGTCGGTCTTGGGGGTGATGTCACCAAAACCAACCGTGGTCATGGTGGTGATGGCCCAATAAACCGAGGTGGGAATGCTGGTGTAGCCGTTGGCCGGGCCTTCCACCACGTACATCAGCGTGCCAATCACCAACACAATCATCAGCACCGCCGTCAAAAACACCATGATCTTGCGTTGGCTGGCGCGCAAGGCTAAACCAATGGTCTGGTACTCCGACACATAGGCCGTGAGCTTAAAAACCCGGAACACACGCAGCAGCCGCAAGATGCGCACGTCGATCAACACCGCCACTTCTGGCATCAGCAAAGCCAGGTACGTGGGCAGCAAAGCCAGCAAATCAATGATGCCGTAGAAACTCAGGGCGTAGCGCACAGGATGACGCACACAGCTCAGGCGCGCTGCATATTCCAGCGTGAAGATGACGGTGAAGAACCATTCCGCCGCGTTCAACCCTGCATGCCAACCCTGGCGCACAGTCTGCACGCTGTCGGCCATCACCACCGCCACGCTGGCCAGAATGACAGCAATCAACGCTTGGTCAAACCAGCGCCCGGCACGGGTATCGGCCTCGAAAATAATGGTGTACAGCTGCAAGCGCCAGCCTGACAGAGGTTTGCCAAGCAGTTGGGCTTTGTTAAGGGACATGGATGACCTCAAATTCATGGCATCAACAAGGGTTTGGGAAAGTTACACAATCATGGCACGCTTGCTGCTTGTATTGTCAAGCGAAGCAATTCGAATGAGGTTATGAACAAATTGCATAAAGCTCCAGCGTAAACCCGTAGCCGCCTAAATCAAGTGCGCTGCTACAGTACGAAGCTTGCTGATTCTGCAGTTTGTTGTATCAACATTCGATTTTTATCATTTTTATCAACTGGAGTTAAAAACCCATGCGTTCAAACAAAGTTAAAGCACTGGCTGTCGTTGCAGCTGCCCTCGCCACGCTGGCCGCATTGCCGGCCCATGCGGGCAAAACCCTTGACGGCATCAAAGCCCGTGGGCAAGTGGTGTGCGGGGTGAACACCGGCTTGGCCGGCTTTGGTGCAGCCGATTCATCGGGCAAATGGACGGGTCTGGATGTGGACATGTGCCGCGCCATGGCTGCCGCCACCTTGGGCGACGCTGAAAAAGTGAAATATGTGCCCCTGAACGCCCAGCAGCGTTTTACTGCCCTGCAGTCGGGCGAAGTAGACGTGCTGTCGCGCAATACCACCTTTACCCTGACGCGTGACGCTTCTTTGGGTCTGAACTCCACCATGGTCACTTACTATGACGGTCAAGGCTTCATGGTGCCGGTCAAGAGCAAGATCAAGAGCGCCAAGCAACTCAAGGGCCAGACCGTGTGCGTGCAGTCTGGTACCACCACCGAGAAAAACCTGACCGACTACTCCAAAGCCAATGGCCTGAACATCAAGCCTGTGGTGTTTGAAAAATTGGAAGCCGCTGAAAACGCTTATTTCACCGGTCGTTGCATCGCCTACACCACCGACGCGTCCGGCCTGGCCTCCACCCGCAACAAAGTGGCCAAAGACCCCAAAGAACACATCATCCTGCCTGAACTGATCTCCAAAGAACCCCTGGGCCCCATGGTGCGCCGCGGTGACGACGAGTGGTTTGCCATCGTCAAATGGACGATTTACGGCTTGATTGAGGCTGAAGAATATGGCATCAACAAAGCCAATGTGGATGCACTCAAAGCCAGCAGCAAAGACCCCGTGGTGATGCGCATTCTGGGCAGCTCCGAAG
>JAVHPS010000014.1:0-3408 GCA_036170715.1 Rhodoferax sp.
GTGCTTTGAGCTGGGCGAGTGTTTCAAACGACTTTTCGCGGTCCAGCATGACGCTGCTCTCGGTGATTTCCAGTTCCAGCAGGTTGGGTGCAATGCCGGTTTCTTCGAGAGCCTCTTTGACGGATGCAACCAAGTGTCCGCGGCTCAATTGAACGGCAGACACATTGACAGCCACCTGGCGCAGCGGCAGTTCCAAAGTGGCCCATGCCTTGATTTGTCGACAGGCAGTGCGCAGCACCCAGTCACCCAAGGTCACCACAAAACCACTTTCTTCCGCCAGAGGGATGAACTCGCCTGGGGGAATCAGGCCACGCTCAGGATGCTGCCAACGCACCAGTGCCTCCACGCCCACAATCTGGCCGCTGATCAGGTCGACCTGAGGTTGGTAATACAGCCGCAGCTCCTGGCGCTCGACTGAGCGGCGCAGGGCAGCCTCCAGCGTCAGGCGTTGTTTGGAGCGGCTGGTCATTTCCGAGGAGAAAAACTGCAGCATGCCTCGTCCCCGCAGCTTGGCTTGGTGCAGGGCGGCCGCAGCGCTGCTGAGTAAGGTGTCTGCATCGCTGCCATCGTTGGGGTAGAGCGAAATGCCGATGCTGGCACCCATGTAGACCGAGTTACCGTTGAGCTCAAATGGCCTGGCCATGGTGTCAATCACGCGCTGCGCGGCCAAATCGATCCAAAGCAGGCTGTCGTTGTGTTTCAGAATGATGTTGAATTCATCGCCGCCGATGCGAGCAAGAGCGTCCATGTCGGTCAGCAGTGCTTTGAGGCGTTGGCCTGCTTCTATCAGCAGCTGGTCGCCTTGGCTGTGGCCCAGACTCTCGTTGATGGTTTTGAAGTTATCCAAGTCGACCGACAGCAGGGCAAACTGTGTCTGGTCGCGCTCTGCGCGTTCCAGTGTGTGACCCAAGAGTTCGCGAAACAAGGTGCGGTTGGGCAGGCCGGTGAGCGGGTCGCGGTTGATGAAAAAGTTCAGCCGTTGCTCGGCATCATGGCGCTTGGAGATGTCGCGGTGTGAGCCGCGTTGGCCAAGCACCTGACCTTGGGTGTTCACCACTTGTTTGCATACATGTTCAATCCAGTGCTCGCTGCCATCTTTTGCGCGAATGCGCAGAATGAGCGGCTCAGACATGGCACAGGCTGAGGATGGTCCATATTGATGCCACGCATCAAGGTCATCAGGGTGGATGATTTTGTCCATCAGACCGGCATCGTCAAAAAAATCCTGGGGGGTGTAGCCAGACTCCTCTGCGCACGCCGGCGACACATACAGGTAGCTGCCATCGGGCGCCATCCAGTACTCCCAATTGGGGGAGTAGTCGGCCAGAATGCGGTACTTTTCTTCACTTTTGTCCAGCAGGGCGGTGCGTTGCGCCACCAGGTGTTCCAGCGAGTGCTGTAGTCGCGCCAACTCAAGGTGGGTTCTGATGCGGGCGCGCACTTCGTTAATGTCAAAAGGTTTGGTGATGTAGTCGGCACCACCCAAATCGAACCCTTTGACCTTTTGTTGTGCTGCATCGACCACGGTGACGAATATCACTGGAATCCGATTGCCTGCAGGTGTTGCCTTGATGCGCCGGCACACCTCGTAGCCGTCCATGCCCGGCATCACGATGTCAAGCAACACCAGATCAGGTGGGTTTGAGCCTTGCACCAACTCAAGTGCCTTGGCTCCTGAATTGGCCACCATGATGCGGTAGTCGTCTTTCAGGGCTTCGAGCAGTTCGTGAATGTTTTCTGGCACGTCGTCCACCACCAGCAGCGAGGCGGGGTGTTCGGGATCAGCATGTTGGGCGACGTCAAAAGTGACCGGATGTTTGCGGTAACGCTGCAATTCCAACTGGACTTTTACCCGCATGTGCAGCAAATCCGGGTTCACAGGTTTTGTGATGTAGTCCGCCACGCCCAGCGCCAGACCACGCGCTTCGTCCGCTACCTCGGCCAGGGCAGTGACAAAAATCACCGGGATGTCAGCGGTATCTGGATGTGCTTTGAGGTGGGACAGCACCGAATATCCGTCCATGCCGGGCATCTTGATGTCGAGCAAAATCAACTCAGGCTGGGGCTGGCGTTGCGCCAGTTCAAGCGCTTTTTCTCCCGAGTTGGCGGCGACGATGGCGTAGTCGTCACTCAGGATGTTCATCAGCGCATGCAGATTTTCATTCACGTCGTCGACGATCAGAATGTGGGGGCGGGTGGTTGGGTTCATGGTGAAACGATTCAGCTTTCGTTCTTCAAGCGACCTTGCAATTGGGTTAGCAGGATTTGGGCTGCGTCGATCTCGAAAATATCGACTTTGGCGGCGATGGCCGATATGTCAGGCTCAAGGGGGGTACCGGTCATACCACTGCGCAACTGCGCAAGTAGCCGCTCAGCACTGCCTAGATCGTAGTCCAGCGCCTGCTGCAAGCGCAATAAGTGGTCGTGCAACTGGCTCACATCCAATGGCTCGCTGGGCTCTATGGGCTGCTTGACGCTGTTGCCCAGGCTGTCAATGTCTTGCATCACAGCTTGTAACAGCACCCGCATGTTGTCCAGGTCAAGCGCACCAGGCGAAGTATCTTGTTTGAGTTGAGTGTCAATTGTGGCCACTTGGGCGTACAGCGCCAATGCGCCAAGGTTTCCGGTGACGCCTTTGAGCATGTGGCAATAGTCTTCTGCCTGTCTGGGGCCTTGTGTGGTGATCAGGCTCTGCAGCTTTTCGGCCGAGTCGGCGTAGTGTTCCCTGAAGCGGCGCAATTGGCGGCGGTAGGCGTCTACCTTGCCGCCAATGCGACGTATCCCTTCGCGGGTGTCCAGACTGGTCAACGCGAGCAGGTCAGTCGGGATGTCTGCAGCGGTACTCAGGACAGGCACACCATGCCGATGCGCTGGCACATGGATCCATTTGGTCAAAACTGCCATCATGCGGGCTGGATCTACCGGTTTGCTGAGGTGGTCATTCATGCCTGCCTCGCGGCTGCGCTGGGCATCTTGCGCCATGGCCAGTGCGGTCATGGCAATGATCGGGAGCGTGGCAAAGCGCTCGCCGCCCGGGGCATTGGCCAGCGCCCGGATGCGGCGTGTGGCTTCCAGTCCGTCCATGACTGGCATTTGCAGATCCATCAGCACGGCATCCATTTCTTGTTGTTGCACCTTTTCAACGGCTTCCTGACCATTGACTGCTTCAATGACATGAATGCCTTCGCTGCGCAGCAGTTCAGTGGCAAATTCCCGATTGATGTCGTTGTCTTCCGCCAGTAACAGGCACGCACCAGCCAGTTCGGCATGGCTGATGGTAGCCAGTGTTTTGGCCTGGTTGCTGCTGGTTCCAAGAATTCGTCCACGTCCAAGCACTGACAGGATGGTGTCGAGCAGGGTGGAGGGTGACACCGGCTTGACCAGGAAACCATCAACGCGCGCCTGTTC
>JAVHPS010000015.1:0-3370 GCA_036170715.1 Rhodoferax sp.
AACCGGTACAGAGCCAGAAAGCTGTTTGTCAACACGGCGGTGTTCTTCAATTTCCAACATGTCTTATATATGTATATATCATGAATGGCATGTTAACGGATCTGTGGGAATTTTGCTTCCATTGCGCGACAGTGTTGACACCTTTCGCAGGAATTTAAAGGTAATGTTCCCTTTTTATTACTATGAAAAAGAGAGCATGTTACGCTTTTTTGACAAGGGTTTCAGGGGTATTTTATGCGGGTTTGGCCAGGGTTGAGAGTGGGGATGTTGCAATACAAGACCTGACCCTATAGTTTCGCTATAGTTTCGGCTTGGTCGCCCAGATCAGGGGTCCGCGGTGTCAGCCAATTTGTTGCAGGTGGTTGGTCAAAACTGGAGAACTAGATCATGCGCTTGAGGGTCGCTTAAAGACCCGAAGCGGTAGTAGCGGTTTGCGATTTGCCTGATCCATACCAGTCGTTCAAACTGGCGTGTTCCTCTTACGGACCACTGTTGTCGGTCAATCGTGGTGACGCGCAGATCGATCAAGGGGTGCAAATTGAGCCGGATTGAGATCTGGCAGCCAAACCGGCCCCCGATTACTAGGTTGATCAACGTATCAGTTGGTGATTTGTTGAGGCGGCAATTTTAAATCGCAGAGGGATGGCTCTGCGCCTGACACACGCCGCTCACCGCAAATCATGCTCCTGAACATCAAACCCTGGTGGTGAACCTGGCAGGTGGGGCTGCAAGTCGCGCTTTTTCATTTGGATTGAGGGTGCTTCCAAGGTGCGATACTTGATCACATGTTGTTTGAAATGTTTATCCGCCGCAGCAAGCCCGAATCGTCGCCGAAGTCGACTGCCACCTGTTCGTCATCCGTGAAGTCGAAACCTAGGTCGACATAAACCTCCATCGCGCACAGGCGCTAAGGCAGGCGACTCTTTTAAGGGCATTCAAAACATGAAGAAGTTGAGTTCGAAGCAAAAACTGTCTTGTGCTCGACGAGCAAAAAGCGCTATGCGTTTGCGCGCCAAAGCGACAACCGCCCGACGAAGTAGTCGGAAAGGCTTTTTGCGGGTTGCTAGTCCAAAACTTCCGTTGGCAATCGTTCATGTGCCGGTACATGTGCGCTACTACGCAGACAAGGAACAACGAAGAGAGTTTGGTCGATTCTTGGAGCGGGTTGAGCATTACCTTGGTCTTGGCAGGAACGTCTTCTTGGACTTCGACAACACAAAGCGATTGTTCCCCTGTGGCGTTCTTATCGTCATGGGTGTGGTTGACGACTGGGTAGAAAGGTTTCCAAACCGGTTATCCGCCAACTACCCGGCGGACGACTTGGTGGAGCAAATGCTGCAACATGTTGGCGTTTTGCAAAAGCTTGGCCTTTCACCTCGGAAGAAAATTTCACACAATGACGTGACTAGATGGCACTACTTCACTGGTATGAATGTCGACGCGACACCGGTTGAACCGTTCATGGAGCATGTACGCGCGGTTGTTGGCGAAGAAGCGCAAATGGGGCTTGCCGATTGCGTCAACGAAGCGATGACAAACGTCCGACACCATGCTTACGCAAACAGCGGCGGTGGTCGGTGGTGGATATTTGCGACGATTTCAGAAAAGCGCATTTTTGTTGCCATGCATGATCGCGGGGAATCTATTCCAGCGACCCTTCTTGAAAAACCAGAGATTTGGGACTATCTGACAGGCAGGGTTTGGCGGCAAGGACGGGCTGACGGCAAACTAATTTCTGCGGCTGCCGACGGGCGGACAAGTACCAAGTTGCCCTATCGAGGAAAAGGCTTGCCTGAAATGCTACAGTTCACGAAAGCGGCTGAAAACGGTGAATTGGCTATCTACAGCCGCCGTGGATTTTTTAGGTTTAGCGGGCGTGAACAAATAGAGAGCGTTGGCAGACTGACCAAGCCAATCACAGGGACTTTAATAGTATGGATGCTCAACTTGTCAGGAACAACGCCATGACAATCGTTTTAAATATTGCAAAACAGTTTTCCCGCAGCCCTGCTGGGCGGTATCAGGCTGACGGCCCTTTTTCTGGCCAATCTTTCCGAGAAAATCTGCTGCTGCCAGCACTGCGGCAATCAGAAACAGTTGAGGTGCAACTCGATGGTGCTCTTGGCTTTGGATCTTCATTTCTCGAAGAGGCATTTGGTGGCCTAGTCCGTGAGGCAGGATTAAAGTCTGAAGCGCTTCACGAAAAGCTACGCATCTCGTCGAAGCTTAAAACCTATGAGCAGCGGATTTGGCGTTACGTTGATGACGCCAAACCAAAGGGTTAGTTAGAGATATGCCAACGGCAGTTAACCCCGATGTGATTTTTCTTGGATTGACTGCCAAGGACCTATTGATTGCTGGTGGTTGGTTTTTCACTATCGTTGGTTGGCTTGTCTCTAATGCCCAGGCCAATAGTCGAGAAAAGCGAAAGGAAGCACGGACTGAAATCGACGCTTGTATCAAATTGCTGGCGGAGTTGGTACTAAAGTCTCGGATCTACTTCGGTGCGGCAGCTTCTGATGCACTGTCGAAATCAAGGGCCGCAGAAATACGGTTCGAGCTACAAAGACTCATTGCCCGCGTAGAGCGATTGGAAAATAAACACGCGCAATTCGACGTTACCGGTGCTTGCGGCGAGTTAATGGACGCTATTAGCGGTGATCCATTTGAGTCGGCAGATCGTGAAGCGCTTACTGCAGACTCTGATTTGTTGCTAAAGATTGAATTAGATACGCTTGTGCTGATCAATCAGCTGGAAGACGGGTTTATCAAAGCATTTGGGTAAGGCTCAACGACGTGATTCAAACTCAGATAGCCCTTTAGCCGAATTGGAGCATAAATAGTTCGCCCGGCCAAAGTGAGCAGTCCGTCAATTTCGTGATACGGACTTTCAGGAAGCGGGCAGTCGCGAACGACTGCAACCGCTGCATTGCCGACGCGCACTCTTGCGAACGGACGCTGAAAGCCCAAATCGGCAGTTTCAGCTCTTGGCCTCAATCACCCCACCCCCCAGACACACCTCACCGTCATACAACACAGCCGACTGCCCGGGGGTGACGGCCCATTGCGGCTGGGGAAAGTCCAGCGTGAAGCGGCTGGCATCCACACCTGACAACACGCACGCCGCATCGGCCTGGCGGTAACGCGTTTTGGCAGCAAATGCACCACCAGCCGGCGCGACGCCTGCTACCCAGCTCGCCTGCCCAGCCGTAAGCTGCAGCGATTGCAGCCACGGATGCTCGTGCCCCTGCACCACCCACAGCGTGTTGCTGTCCATATCCTTGCGCGCCACAAACCAGGGCGAGTGGTCACCGCCGCCGCGTTGCGCGCCTTTGGCTTTCAGGCCGCCAATGCCCAGGCCCTGGCGTTG
>JAVHPS010000016.1:0-3345 GCA_036170715.1 Rhodoferax sp.
TGGTGGCCGGCATGATCTGGGGCAGCAAACTGGGTGTGCAGTTTTCATTGACCACCGTGGCGCTGCGCGCCTTGCCGGTGGTGATTTTGGGCGGCCTGACCTCGGTGCCTGGCGCCATTGTGGGCGGCCTGATCATTGGTGTGGGCGAGAAACTGTCTGAGGTGTTTTTGGGCCCCTATGTGGGCGGCGGCATTGAGATCTGGTTTGCCTATGTGCTGGCGCTGATGTTCCTGCTGGTGCGTCCGCAAGGGTTGTTTGGCGAGAAAATTATTGATCGAGTCTGAAACTTTGCGGGACAGATCTTTAGCTCTGTCCCCAACTGATTGTCGGACGTTGGATGTTTACTTTGCGGGACAGATCTTTAGCTCTGTCCCCAACTGATTAAAAAGAAACCTATGTTTTACAGAGAAAACGGCCAATTCAAAACCAATTACCGTGACGACCAGCAAATCTTTGCCATCACGCAAGACCGCGTGGCGGTGCTGCTGCTGATTGCGGCGGCTTTTTTGGTGGTGCCTTTCATCACCAGCGAGTACATGTTTCGTGCCATTCTGATCCCGTTTGTGATCATGTCGCTGGCGGCGTTGGGCGTGAACATTCTGGTGGGCTATTGCGGCCAGATTTCGCTTGGTTCCGGAGCCTTCATGGCGGTGGGAGCCTATGCGGCATTCAACTTCTTTGTGCGCGTGGAGGGCATGCCGCTGTTGTTGGCGCTGGTGCTAGGGGGCGTTTGTTCGTCTGCATTCGGCATTTTGTTTGGCTTGCCCAGCTTGCGGGTCAAAGGCCTGTATTTGGCCGTGGCCACGCTGGCGGCGCAGTTTTTCAGCGACTGGATGTTCTTGCGCATCAAGTGGTTCACCAACGACGCGCCGTCGGGCTCGGTGCAGGTGTCCAATTTGCAAGTGTTTGGCATGCCCATTGAAAGCCCAATCTCCAAATACCTGTTTTGCCTGATCCTGCTGGTGGTTTTGGCGCTGCTCGCCAAAAATCTGGTGCGCAGCGCCATTGGCCGCGAGTGGATGGCGATTCGTGACATGGATGTGGCTGCGGCTGTGATTGGCATCCGGCCCATGTACGCCAAGCTCAGTGCCTTTGCCGTCAGCTCGTTCATCATCGGTGTGGCTGGAGCCCTGTGGGGCTTTGTGTACCTGAGCGCCTGGGAACCGGCTGCGTTTTCGGTCGATCTGTCGTTCAAGCTGTTGTTCATGGTCATCATCGGTGGCATGGGCTCCATCATGGGCAGTTTTTTTGGTGCTGGCTTCATCGTGGTGCTGCCGATTTTCTTGAACCAGTTTTTGCCCTTTGTCGGTAATTTGGTGGGGGTTGAAATTTCCACTTCGGGTATTTCGCACACCGAGCTGATCATCTTTGGCGCACTGATTGTCTGGTTCCTGATTGTGGAGCCGCATGGGTTGGCCAAACTGTGGTCCATTGGCAAACAAAAATTGCGGCTGTGGCCTTTCCCTCACTGAGTTGTTGATTTCGTTAACCAAAGCACTGCGGTGCATTACATCTAGGAGACAAGCATGAAAATCAAGCACATTGCGTTAGCGGCTCTCATGGCCACGGTCGGCGCTGCGGCGTTAGCCCAGCCCAAAGAACAATTTTTTCCCGGCTTGCCCTACCGCACCGGTGCCTACGCCCCCAACGGCGTGCCATGGGCCAACGGCTATGCCGACTACCTGAAATTGACCAACGCGCGTGGCGGTATCAACGGCATCAAGATCATTTATGAAGAATGTGAAACCGGCTACGCCACCGACCGCGGGGTCGAATGCTACGAACGCCTGAAGGGCAAACACGGTGGGGCGACTGTGTTCCAGCCGTTGTCCACCGGCATCACGTTTGCACTGACGGAAAAAGCGCCCCTGGACAAAATTCCCCTGATCACGGCAGGTTATGGCCGCAGTGAAAGCCAGGACGGCACGGTCTTCAAATGGAACTTCCCACTGGCTGGCACTTATTGGTTGGCGGCTGACGTGCTGGTGCAGACCATTGCCAAAAGAGAAGGGGGCTTTGACAAGCTCAAAGGCAAAAAAATTGCCCTTGTCTACCACGACTCGCCGTATGGCAAAGAGCCGATTGCACTGCTGCAAGAGCGCGCCGCCATGCACGGCTTTAGCCTGCAATTGTTGCCCGTGGCACACCCGGGGGTAGAACAAAAAGCCACTTGGCTGCAAGTGCGCCAGGCGCGCCCTGATTACGTCTTGCTGTGGGGCTGGGGCGTGATGAACTCCACGTCGCTCAAAGAAGCGCAAGCCACCGGTTACCCGCGCGAAAAAATGTACGGTGTGTGGTGGTCTGGTGCAGAGCCTGACGTGAAAGACGTGGGCGAGGGGGCCAAGGGCTACAACGCGGTGACCATGCAGCACGGTGCTGAACACAACTCGGCCGTGGTGAAAGAAATTCTGGCCAAGGTGCATGACAAAGGCCAGGGCACTGGACCCAAAGACGAAGTCGGCTCGGTGCTGTACATGCGCGGGGCCATGAGCGCCATGCTGGCGGTGGAAGGCGTGCGCCGGGCGCAAGAGCGTTTTGGCAAAGGCAAATGGGTCACCGGTGAGCAAGCGCGCTGGGGCTATGAAAACCTGGCGCTGGATCAGAAAAAACTCGATGCGCTGGGCTTCTCTGGGGTCATGCGCCCGATCAGCACCACCTGTGCTGACCACATGGGGGCTAACTGGGCGCGTATTCATACCTGGGACGGCAAGAAGTGGAACTTCACCTCTGATTGGTTGCAAGCCGATGAGCAAATTCTGAAGCCGCTGGTGAAGAAGACCGCAGCCAAATACGCGGCCGACAAGAAACTGTCTCCGCGCACCCCGGCGGACTGCCAGTCTTGATGTAAACCGTGCATCCCGGTCAGCACCGGGATGCCAAGCGGCAGCGTTGCGTGCAGTGCTGCCGCTTGGTAAAGGCAAAGACTTATATGAACTCCAAAAACATTGTTCTCAACGTCAACGGCATTGAGGTCATTTACAACCACGTCATTCTGGTCTTGAAGGGCGTGTCCCTGAATGTGCCCGAAGGCAAGATCGTGGCCATTCTGGGCGGCAATGGCGCGGGCAAAACCACCACCTTGCGCGCCATCTCCAACCTGCTGCATGGTGAGCGCGGCGAGGTCACCAAAGGCTCGATTGAGTTGAGCGGTGAACGCATTGAAAACCTGTCGCCCGCAGACCTGGTGCAGCGCGGCGTGGTGCAGGTGATGGAAGGCCGCCACTGTTTTGCCCACCTGACGATTGAAGAAAACCTGCTCACTGGCAGTTACACGCGCAAAGACAAAGGCGAGATTGCCGCCAACCTGGACAAGGTCTACACCTATTTCCCGCGCCTGAAAACGCG
>JAVHPS010000017.1:0-15743 GCA_036170715.1 Rhodoferax sp.
GCATCCTGCAGCTTGCGCAGAGCGCGCATGAGCTTGGCAATGTCGTCAAAGTGCAAACCGGTGGTGGGCTCGTCAAACATGAACAGCGTGCCCTTGCGCGCCAAGGCTTGGCGGCTGGCGGCGCTGGTCTTGGCCGCTTCAGCAAGAAAACCGGCGAGTTTCAGGCGCTGCGCCTCGCCACCGCTGAGCGTGGGTACGGGCTGACCGAGTTTGACGTAGTCCAGACCCACGTCGATGATGGGTTGAAGGGCGCGGATGACCTCGCGGTCGTGCCGGAACAGGTCGGCGGCCTGGCTGACGGTCAAGTCAAGGACGTCGGCGACGTTGAGGTGTTTTGTGGTTGTCGATCGCGCCGCGTTGACGCTGTGAACTGGCACCGCAGAAACGGGGTCAGAGCCCAATTCGGTGAGGCGTGTGGATTCTTGCGAACGATTTGAGCCCGAATTGGGATCTGACCCCATTTCAGCTCCTTGGCTCAGACGCAGTCCCGAAACCGAATCAGAAACTGCAAACGCATCTCTTACAACAACCCGTTTGTCAGCAACGTCTAGCGGCGTGCGTGGGGTGTCTGACGTAGCGGAATCAAGGAGGAGGTTCGGGCGTAGCCCGGACCGGGGGACATCCGCGGAGTCGGACACCCCGCGTGCGCTGCGGGTCAAAGCCGAAGCTGAAGCAACACCCGCACTGCGCTCAATCGTCACCTCCAAAATCTCAGGCCGGTAGCGCTTGCCATCGCAGTCCGGACAACGCAGGTACACGTCGCTCAAAAACTGCATCTCCACATGCTCAAAGCCTGAGCCGCCGCAGGTGGGGCAGCGGCCGTCGCCGTTGTTGAAGCTGAACTTGGTGGCGGTGTAGCCGCGTTGTTGTGCCAGCGGCGCGCAGGCAAACAGGATGCGAATGGCATCCCACGCGCCGACAAAACTGGCCGGGTTGGAACGCGCCGTTTTGCCAATGGGCGATTGGTCCACAAACACCACGTCGCTCAATTGCTCTGCGCCCAGAAGCCGATCAAACGCACCCGGCGTGTCAGTGGCCTTACCAAAGTGGCGCAACAGCGCGGGGCTAAGTGTGTCCTGAATCAGCGTGGATTTGCCCGAACCGCTGACCCCCGTGACCACCACCAGGCGGTTGAGCGGAATCTCGACGCTGATGTTTTTAAGGTTGTGGTCGCTGGCACCTTCCAGAATCAAGCGTGGCGTGCTGGCCGCCACCAAGCGCTTGAAGCCCATGCCCACAGTTTTGCGCCCGCCCAGGTAAGCACCAGTGAGGGTGTCGGCGTGGCGCAGATCGGCGGTGGAGCCATCAAACACAATCTGCCCGCCGCGCTCACCGGGGCCGGGGCCCATGTCGATCATGCGGTCGGCGGCCAGCATCACGGCCGGGTCGTGCTCCACCACCACCAGCGTGTTGCCAGCATCGCGCAGGCGCTGCATGGCGGTGATGATGCGGTTCATGTCGCGCGGGTGCAGGCCAATGCTGGGTTCGTCCAGCACAAACAGCGTGTTGACCAGCGACGTGCCCAACGCCGTGGTCAGGTTAATGCGCTGCACCTCGCCGCCGGAGAGCGTGCGGCTTTGCCGATCCAGCGTGAGGTAGCCAATGCCAACTTCGCACAGGTATTTCAGACGCGTGTTGATTTCATCCAACAGCAGTCGGAGGGTTTTGGCATCAGCGTCCGTGGCCTGCGACACATCCAACCTGGCCTGCAACGCATCAAAAAACTGCCGCAGCCGCGCCAGCGGCAACAGCATCAAATCATGCAGACACAGCCCCGGCAGCGCCTCCAGCTGCGCACGTGTCCAGGCCACACCCTGCGGCATGAAGCGTCTGGAGGGTTCCAGCACCGCGTCGGCATCGGCCTTGCTGCCGATGCGCCACAGCAGCGATTCGGTCTTCAGGCGTGCACCGGCGCAATCCGGGCACTCGGTGTAACTGCGGTACTTGGACAGCAGCACACGGATGTGCATCTTGTAGGCTTTGGTTTCCAGGTATTCAAAAAAGCGTTTGATGCCAAACCAGTGCTGGTTCCACTTGCCGTTCCAGTGCGGGGAGCCGTTGATGACCCAGGCTTGTTGCTCCGGGGTGAGCTTGTTCCACGGCGTGTCGCGCGGAATGCCAGCGGCCTCGGCATGGCGCATCAAATCGTCCTGCGCTTCCTTCCAGGCCGGGGTTTGCATCGGTTTGACGGCCCCGGCACGCAGCGTGAGTTTGTCGTTGGGAATCACCAGGCCGTAGTCCACGCCGATGACGCGCCCAAAACCACGGCAGGTGTCGCACGCGCCCACGGCTGAGTTGAAGGAAAACGCGGATGCGATCGGGTCGGTGTAGCGCTGGTTGCTCTCGGGGCAATGCAGGCCGGTGGAAAAGCGCCAGATGTCAGGCGCGTCGGATGCTATTTTTTCAATAGCTACTTGACCTTGTTCCACATGGGCTAGAGGCTGATTTAATACATAAACATTAAGATGCCCGGAACCATGCTTCAAGGCCACTTCAATCGCTTCCAGCACCCGGGCGCGCTCGGCAGCACCCAGGCGGAAGCGGTCGGCCACCACGTCCAAGACCTTGCGTTGGTCTACCACCCGCTCGGCTTGAACTTTGGTGAAACCGCTCACCGACAACCATTGCGCAATTTCTTCTGGCGTGGCACTGGTCGGCAACTCGACCGGGAAGGTGATGGCCACACGCAAATCCGACACCCCCGCGCCACCCACAGCACTGGTTTTGTTGCCGCTTGACGGGGGTGCCTCACCTTGGGGCTGCATGCCGGTGAAGCCTTCAGCCCGGCGCAACAACTCGGCATAAATGGTCTCGGGCGTGTCATGGCGCACCGGCTGCGCGGTGTCCTTGTCAAACAGCTGGGCGGCGCGGGCAAACAGCAGCTTCAAGTGGTCGTTGAGCTCGGTCATCGTCCCGACCGTGCTGCGGCTGGAGCGCACCGGGTTGGTCTGGTCAATGGCAATGGCCGGCGGCACGCCTTCAACTTTGTCCACGGCGGGCTTGTCCATGCGGTCCAGAAACTGGCGCGCGTAGGCGCTGAAGGTTTCTACGTAGCGGCGCTGCCCTTCGGCAAACAAGGTGTCAAACACCAGGCTGGATTTGCCCGATCCGCTGGGGCCGGTGACCACGGTGAGTTCACCGGTGCGAATGTCCAGGTCGAGGTTTTTGAGGTTGTGCTGGCGTGCACCGCGAATGCGGATGGTTCCCTGTGACATGAGGCTTCCCGGGTGATGAGGGCATTGATTCTAGGGACAGGGGCCACCCCGGCGTGGGCTAAGGGATATCCATCAAGACAAGCCCGCCACCAACTGCTAGACTGAAAAAAAAGGAGTTCAACATGAACATCAAAACGGCGTTGGCGTTAACTTTAGGGCTGGCACTGGGCGTGTGCAGCGCCCAGGCACAGGTGCTGATTGGGCAAACCGTGGGGGTGACCGGCGCGGTGGCTGCCACGGTCAAAGAGTCGATGCTCGGGGCCAACTTGTACCTGGACAGCGTCAACGCCAAAGGCGGTATTTTTGGCGACAAAATTCAGGTCATCACGCTGGACGACAAGTTTGACACCAAACTCACCCTGGCCAACGCCAAAACCCTGATTGAAGAGCGCAAGGTGCTGGCCTTGTTCATGACCCGTGGCACGCCGCACACCCAAGGCATTTTGTCGCTGCTCGGTCAACACGGTGTGCCGCTGGTGGGGCCTTCCACCGGGGCTATGGTGTTTCACCAACCGGTGCAGCCGTATGTGTTCAACGTGCGCGCCACGTACCAGCGCGAGGCCGAAAAAGCCATCACCCACCTGGCCACCATTGGCATCACCCGCATTGCCCTGGTGCATGTGGACGACACCTTTGGCAGTGATGCCCTGGTGGGCGCACAACAGGGTATGACGGTGAACAAGCTGACCCCCGTGGTGCTGGCCAAATTTGACCGCAGCAAGCCTGACTTTTCTGCCATTGCGCCGCAGGTGGTGAAGGCCGAGGCACAAGCCGTGATGGTGATTGGCTCGGGCACTGCGGTGGTGCAGGGCATTAAGCAAATCAAGGCCGCCGGTAGCGGCGCACAGTTCATCACCCTGTCCAACAATGCCTCAGAAGGCTTTGTCAAGCTGCTGGGCGAGCAGGGCCGCGGGGTGATCGTGACGCAAGTCTTTCCGCAAAGCTTCAACTACACGCTGGTGAAAGATGCCACACAGTTGGCCAAAACTAAAGGCCTTGAGGTGCTCAGCCCGGCCATGTTAGAGGGCTATGCGTCGGCCAAGGTGCTGGTCGAGGCGCTGCGCCGCAGCGGAGCCAAACCGACGCGTGAAAAACTGCTGGCCAGTTTGGAAAACTTCAAATACGACATTGGCGGCCTGGAAGTAAGCTATGACAAAAGCAACCACACTGGTCTGGATTTTGCCGACTTGTCCATCATCACCGCGAGCGGCAAGTTCAGGCGCTGAAGCGCCAATTTTTTTGCGCCGCCAAGACCGCGTTGGGGTACTGCGGCTGGCCACGTGAACCGTTGTAACGCCCCAGCGCCAAAAACCAATCGCCGCGTTCACGCTCCAGGTAGTGCCGCAAAATCACGCAGCCAAAACGCAGGTTGGTTTGCATGTGAAACAGTTTGCCGGCATCGCCATCGCCCAGCACCCGGGTCCAGAACGGCATCACCTGCATGTAGCCACGCGCGCCCACACGGCTCACGGCAAACTTGCGGAAATTGCTCTCCACCTGAATCAAGCCCAGCACCAGTGACACCTCCAGTCCGGCGCGTTTGGACTCGTACCACACGGTTTGCAGAAATTCTTTGCGCGTCACCCAGTCGGTTTTTTTCTTTTGCAGGCGCTCACTCATGGCCCCCAGCCAGCGCAGATAAGCCAGGCGCGATTCAGTATCCGCAAACTCAGGCACTGGCGGTGCGCTATTGGCAATGGCGGAACTGAGCGCGGTGCGCACCGCATCCACCAACGGTTCCTCGACTTGCGCACCGGCCCATGCATGCTCTGAAATAAATAGCTGTCCGCCCAGTATCCATAAGGGCGAAATACTTAAAACACCATGCAAAAAAGAGCGCCGCGCAACCGCCGCATCGACTGTCCGATGGGTGGCCAGCTGATCGGCATCACCAGCGTTCAAAAAACCCATGCGTTGCAGTGTGATGGCACGTGTCAGTGCTGAAGCAAGGCCAGCAACCGCGCCACGATCTCGGCCACCGGCACGGCGCTGGCGGCGGCATCGCGGCGGTGCTGGTATTCGACCTGGCCTTCTTTCAAGGCACGGTCGCCCACGTTGATGCGGTGCGGCACGCCGATGAGTTCCCAGTCGGCAAACATCGCGCCGGGGCGCTCGCCCCGGTCGTCCAGCAGCACGTCCACGCCTGCGGCCAACAGCTCGGCGTAGAGCTGCTCCGAAGTGGCTTTGACCTCGGGTGAACGCTCGGCGTTGATCGGGCAAATCACCACCGTGAACGGGGCCAGCGCGTCGGGCCAGATGATGCCGCGCGCGTCGTGGTTTTGCTCAATGGCGGCCGCAGGCAGGCGTGTGATGCCGATGCCGTAGCAGCCCATTTCCAGCAGTTGCGGCTTGCCGTTCTGGTCCAAGAAGGTGGCCTTCATGGCTTCGCTGTATTTGGTGCCGAGGTAAAACACGTGGCCCACTTCAATGCCGCGCTCGATGGCCAACACGCCTTGGCCGTCCGGCGATGCGTCACCGGCCACCACGTTGCGCAAATCCGCCACCGTATTCGGCTCGGGCAAGTCACGGCCCCAGTTGACACCGGTGAGGTGAAAGTCTTTGTCATTGGCACCGCACACCCAGTCGGCCAGCACCGCCACTTCGCGGTCAACCACCAATTTGACCGGTTTCTGCAGGTTCAAAGGCCCCAGGTAGCCGGGCTCGCAGCCAAAATGGTCTAGGATTTCAGTCACACTGGCAAAGCGGAAGGCGGCCAGGCCGGGCAGTTTGTTGACCTTGACCTCGTTCATGTCGTGGTCGCCACGCAGCAGCAGCAACCAGACTTGCGTTTTGACCACTTCACCTTGGTCGTCTAGCGTATCCGTGGCCAGCACCAAAGATTTAACGGTTTGCGTCAGTGGCAAACCCAGCAACGCGGCCACGTCGGCGCAGGTGCTTTTGCCTGGAGTTGCTATTTTTTGCATAACTGATTTAGCAATGCTGGTGCGGGCTGCAGGTGTAAATTGACCTGCAAACGGTGCCAAGGCTTCGGCCTTTTCCATGTTAGCGGCGTAGTTGCTGCCAGGGCAGTACACGATGGCATCTTCGCCCGTGGCCGCAATCACCTGGAATTCTTCGCTCAGGTCACCACCAATCGCTCCGCTGTCAGCCGCCACGGCACGGTAGGTCAGGCCAAAGCGGTCAAAAATCCGGCGGTAGGCAGCAGCCATAACCTGATAGCTGGCTTGGGCAGAGGCCTGGTCACGGTCAAAGCTGTAGGCATCTTTCATGATGAATTCGCGCCCACGCATCAGGCCAAAGCGTGGTCGGCGTTCGTCGCGGAACTTGGTCTGTATCTGGTAAAAGTTTTTTGGCAACTGTTTGTAACTGCGAATTTCCTGGCGCGCGATGTCGGTCACCACTTCTTCGCTGGTGGGTTGCACCACAAACCCATTGCCATGGCGGTCTTTGATGCGCAGCAACTCGGGGCCCATTTTGTCGAAGCGGCCGGTCTCCATCCATAACTCAGCCGGTTGAATCACCGGCATCGCCAACTCTACCGCCCCAGCGCGGTTCATTTCTTCACGCACGATGGCTTCTACCTTTTTTACCACGCGCAAACCCATTGGCATCAGGGTGTAAATGCCAGCGCCGAGCTTTTTGATCATGCCGGCACGCAACATCAGTTGGTGGCTCACCACCTCTGCATCGGCCGGCGCTTCTTTGAGGGTTGAAATAAAAAATTGAGAGGCTTTCATGGGGAAATCCGGCAAGTTATCGGGGTTTTGACTCTTGATGCACAGCAAGGTCTGTGCATAATCGAGTCAATTTAAAAATTGGGGTTTGATTATGCTTGACCGGGACGGCTTTAGGCCCAACGTCGGCATCGTCCTGCTCAACCAGAAAAATCAGGTGTTTTGGGGCAAGCGTATCCGCACGCACTCCTGGCAATTTCCTCAAGGTGGCATTGACCGGGGTGAAACCCCCGAGCAGGCCATGATCCGGGAACTGCATGAAGAAATTGGGCTGCTGCGCGAGCACATTCGCATTGTGGCCCGCACCCGTGACTGGTTGCGCTACGAGGTGCCAGACCGATTCATCCGCCGCGATTCACGCGGTTTTTACAAGGGCCAGAAACAAATCTGGTTCTTGCTGCAACTGGTGGGCCACGACTGGGACCTGAACCTGCGCGCCACGGATCACCCTGAATTTGATGCCTGGCGCTGGAACGACTACTGGGTGCCACTGGAGGCGGTGGTGGAGTTCAAGCGTGAGGTGTATGTGACCGCGCTCAACGAACTGTCACGCTACGTGCCGCGCAGCGAGCACCGCAACCGCTTTCTGCGCCAGGGCATCCGCCCCCTGGATGCCAACCCCATGTACAACGATTCCGGGCATGGTGCGCTTGAATTGCCACCCGGTGGCACGTTTGAACCACTGCCACAACCCGGCCACCCTGACCATGCATAACACGCCCTTTTTCAAATCCCTCGGAGCATGGGCACACGCGCTGCTGGCACTGGGCTTGGCCAGTTGCGTGGCCTCTGCCCAGGCCCAGGCCACGGATCCCGCCACAGACCCGGATTGGCAAGAGTCCGAGGTGCCAGCACCGCCCGCTTTCAGTCCGGCGCACCTGCTGCCGGTGGACATGCCACGTTATGTAACGCTGACCTTTGGTGTCGACCCGGCCACGTTGGCCATCACGCCCGACGGCATCGTGCGCTACGTGATGGTGGCGGTGAATGCCAGTGGCTCGGTCAACGCCATGTATGAGGGCATTCGCTGCGCCACCGGACAAGTCAAAACCTATGCGCGCGCCAACGCCAGCGGCCACTGGTCAGCGGTGCAAGAACCGCAGTGGAGTGACTTGAATGGCAAGCAACCGTCCAAACACGCATTGGCTTTTGCCCGGCAGGGAGCCTGCGACAGCCGCGCCACCACAGCCAGCAGCGTGGCCGACATCATCCGGGCGCTGAAGCCCGCTCGATAGGGGCACGCTGCGCGTCTGGATACGTGTTCAGCGGCTCAGCACCATGTTGTCCCGGTGCACCATTTCCGGCTCGGCTGCATAGCCCAGCAAGGCCTCAAACGCGCTGCTGGGTTTGCGGCAAATCAGCCGCGCCTCAGAGCTGGTGTAGTTGGCCAGCCCACGGGCAATTTCAAGCCCTGTCGCATCACGAATAGCAATCACGTCACCGCGCGAGAAATCGCCCTCTACCGCCGTCATGCCAATCGACAACAAGCTGGAGCCATCCCCACGCAACTTGCGCACCGCCCCCTCGTCTACCGTTACTGAGCCGCGCAGTTGCAGGTGATCGGCGATCCACTGCTTGCGCGCCTGGGTTTTCTGCGTGGCGGCCAGCAACAACGTGCCAATGGCTTCGCCCTGGCTCAAGCGCAACAAGGCATCGGGCTCACGCCCCCAGGCAATCACCGTGGACGCGCCAGAGCCCGCAGCGCGCTTGGCCGCCAATATTTTGGTGAGCATGCCACCACGCCCCAAGCTGGAGCCTGCGCCACCGGCCATGGCCTCCAGCGCCACGTCGCCGGCCTGCGCCACGTGCACCAACTCGGCCGACGGGTCTTTGCGCGGGTCTGCGGTGTACAGGCCTTTTTGATCGGTCAAAATGACCAACGCATCGGCTTCCACCAGATTGGCCACCAATGCCCCCAAGGTATCGTTGTCACCAAACTTGATTTCGTCATTGACCACGGTGTCGTTTTCATTGATCACCGGCACCACGCCCAGTTTGAGCAAAGTCAACAAGGTGGAACGGGCATTGAGGTAGCGCTCGCGGTCGGCCAGGTCAGCGTGCGTCAGCAGCACCTGGGCGCTGCCCAAGCCGTTTTGGCGCAGCTTGGTTTCGTACATCTGCGCCAAGCCCATCTGGCCTACCGCGGCAGCAGCCTGCAGCTCGTGAATTTCATGTGGACGCGTCTTCCAGCCCAAGCGCTTCATGCCCTCGGCAATGGCTCCACTGGAGACCATGATGACCTCGCGCCCCCCGCGCACCAACACCGCCAGTTGGCGACACCATTCACCAATGGCGGCCTCGTCCAGCCCGCGGCCTTCATTGGTCACCAGGCTGGAGCCAACCTTGACCACCACACGGCGTGCATCACACAACACGAAAGACTCAAACTTTTTAACCATTTAGGCCTCTAGCCCTTATTAAATAAGCGTTATTAGCTACTATATTGATAGTTATTTAATGGTGTCAGCGGCAGTATCTGAAGCCACTGCAAAACGCGGGTCGATCACCTCGGGCGCTTGCTCCAACTTTTGTTGCGCACTGATGTGCTTGAACACGGTTTTGATCAGGGGCTCGCAGCCCTCGCGCGTCAAGGCCGAAATTTCAAACACCGGGCCTTTCCACTTGAGCTGTTTGACAAAATTTTTGATCAGCGCTTCACGCGCTTCCTGCGGCACCATGTCGAGCTTGTTCAACACCAGCCAGCGCGGTTTGGCATACAGGCCCGGGTCGTATTTCTTCAGCTCATTCACAATGGCCTTGGCCTGCGCCACGGTATCCACGCCGTCATCAAACGGGGCCATGTCAACGATGTGCAGCAGCAAACGGGTGCGCTGCAAGTGGCGCAAAAATTGGTGTCCCAGACCAGCACCTTCAGACGCGCCTTCAATCAGCCCGGGTAAATCAGCCACCACAAAACTCTGCTCAGGGCCGACACGCACCACACCCAGGTTGGGGTGCAGGGTGGTGAAGGGATAGTCAGCAATCCGCGGACGAGCGTTGGAGATGGCCGTGATCAGGGTCGATTTGCCCGCATTCGGCATGCCCAGCAAACCCACGTCGGCCAGCACTTTCAGTTCCAGCTTCAGGTTGCGTTTTTCACCCGGCCAGCCTGGCGTTTTTTGCCGTGGTGCGCGGTTGATGGCACTCTTGTAGCGCAGGTTGCCAAAGCCACCGTCACCGCCCTTGGCAATGGTGATGACTTCACCGGGCTTGAGCAATTCAAACAGCACCTCGCCAGTTTCGGCATCGGTGATGATGGTGCCGACCGGCATTTTGAGGGTGATGTCGTCACCGGCGGCTCCAAACATGTCCGAGCCCATGCCGTGCTGGCCGCGTTGCGCGTCGTGGCGGCGCGAAAAGCGGTAGTCCACCAGGGTGTTCAAGTTTTCGTCGGCAACGGCAAACACGTGGCCACCGCGGCCACCGTCGCCGCCATTGGGGCCGCCAAATTCTTTGTATTTTTCATGCCGAAACGAGACGCAGCCAGCGCCACCGTCTCCAGCGGAGATGTCAATGTAGGCTTCGTCTACGAATTTCATGATGGTTAATCAGTTGGAAACAGAGCCAAGTTCACTGCGTGCCACTCTGGGTCTGTTACGCAAGGTTTCAAAAACGAAAAACCCCGCGCCGGGCGCAGGGTCTTGCGAGGGAGTAACCCAGCGATCAGGCTGGTGTCACGCTCACGGTGTGGCGGTTGAGCGCACCCTTGATGGCAAAAGACACATGGCCTTCTGTCAATGCAAACAAGGTGTGGTCTTTGCCGATACCCACATTCACGCCAGGGTGAAATTGCGTACCACGTTGACGCACAATGATCGCGCCAGCGCTGATCAGTTGGCCACCGTACATCTTCACACCGAGCATTTTGGGCTTGGAATCGCGCCCGTTTCGCGTCGAGCCGCCGCCTTTTTTATGTGCCATGACTCCTGCTCCTTATGCGGTAATCGCGCCAATCAGCAGTTCAGTGAACTGTTGACGGTGACCTTGACGTTTTTGATAGTGCTTGCGACGGCGCATTTTGAAAATGCTGACCTTGTCGTGTTTGCCATGCGTCACGACCGTGACGCTCACAGATGCACCGGACACCAAGGGTGTGCCAACCTTCAATTCAGCGCCGCTACCGACTGCCAGAACCTGGTCGATCACAATTTCTTGGCCTACATCCGCAGCAATCTGTTCTACTTTAATTTTTTCGCCGGTCGCAACTCTGTATTGTTTGCCACCGGTTTTTATGACCGCGTACATAATAACCTCTTAAAAAAAGCTCCGCGAACGAATTTTCGCAGAGCCGAGGATTATCACATAAGTCAACCGTCTTGCCAAATTCCATCTGCAGGGCGCTAAAAACCGACCCGGTTGCGCAGCTGTACTTTCTATAATGCAGCCAATTAACCGAGCCACTGTCTTGCACGCCTCCCCCTCCTCCCAACCCAACCCCTTGTCGGTCATTGCGCAGGACATGCAGGAGGTCGACCAGGTCATTGCCCAGCGACTTGACTCCAGCGTACCCCTGGTCGGTCAGGTTGCACGCTACATCATTTCGGCCGGTGGCAAACGGCTGCGACCGGCACTGCTGCTGTTCATGTGCGGTGCGCTGGGCTTCAAGGGCGCGCAGCGTTTCAACCTGGCGGCCGTGGTGGAATTCATCCACACCGCCACCCTGCTGCACGACGACGTGGTGGACGACTCTGCACTGCGGCGCGGCAATGCCACGGCCAACGAAACCTTTGGCAACCCAGCCAGCGTGCTGGTGGGTGACTTTTTGTATTCACGCGCGTTCCAGATGATGGTTGACGCGCAAAGCATGCGCGTCATGGAAGTGCTGGCCGATGCCACCAACATCATTGCTGAAGGCGAGGTGATGCAACTGATGAACATGCACAATGCCGCGCTGGATGAGGCCGGCTACCTGCAGGTGATACGCTCCAAAACCGCTAAATTGTTTGAGGCCAGTGCCCGCGTGGGTGCCATTCTGGCTGGAGCCGACAGCCCTACGGAAACCGCCTGCGCCGACTACGGCCAAGCGCTGGGCACGGCCTTTCAGGTGATTGACGACGTGCTGGACTACACCGGTAACGCCGCCGTCATGGGCAAAAACCTGGGTGACGACCTGCGCGAAGGCAAAACCACCTTGCCGCTGATTGCCGCCATGCAGCGCGGCACGCCCGCACAACGCGAGCTGATCCAGACCGCCATTGAAACCGGCCGGCTGGATCTGATTGACCAGGTGGTGGCCATTGTTTCAAGCACCGGGGCGCTGGAGGTGGCACGCGAGGCTGCCCGCAGCGAAGCCCAACGCGCCATCGCCGCCGCTCGCCTGCTGCCCGACAATGCCCACACACAGTGTTTGATACAATTGGCAGCTCAGTTGCTTGAGCGTCAATCCTGACTCTGCAAACAACATCGGAATGTAGCGCAGCCTGGTAGCGCACTTCGTTCGGGACGAAGGGGTCGGAGGTTCGAATCCTCTCATTCCGACCAATTTTCACAAAATTAAAGCGCCCCAGGGCGCTTATTTTTTAGGTTGATGCCCGTGGTTCTTGGTCTCTGCTTTAGCCCCAGTCCATGAAACACCTGGTGATGCTTGGCGCAGGCCATGCGCATGTGCACCTGCTCTCAACCCTGGCTGCGCACCCGCCAGCGGGTGTGCAGATCACCTTGGTTGCACCCCACCCGCGCCAGCTTTACTCGGGCATGATGCCGGGCTTTGTGGCCGGTCATTACGCGCTGCAAGACTGCGTCATCCCACTTGAACCGCTGCTCAAAGATGCCAACATCACTTGGCTGACACAGTCTGTCACGGCACTGGATGCCACCCAAAAAATCGTGACGCTGGATGATGGCCGTGCGCTGACTTACGACGCACTGTCCATCAACACAGGCTCGGTGCAAAGCCGCTCACAGATTGAACGCATGATGCCCGGTGCACGCGAGCACGCGCTGTTTGCCCGTCCGATCGAATCCTTTGCCACCCTGTGGCCGCGGGTGGTCGAACTGGGGCAGCAAAAACCGTTGCGCATCGCGGTCATTGGCGGCGGCGCTGCCGGGTTCGAGTTGGCCTGCGCTGTGGCACACCGGTTGCCAAGCGCTGCGGTGACGCTGCTCAGTGGCGATGCACCGGTGGGAGCCCATTACCCGTCGCAGGTGCAAACCTTGATGCGGGCGGCCTTGAAAAGCCGTGGCATCACCGTGATTCAGGAACGCGCCGTGGGTATGAGCGCGGAGGAAGTCATACTGACCGGTGGCGCATATCTGGCCTGTGACGTGCCGGTACTGGCCATTGGTGCCCAAGCCCCCGCATGGCTGCAGCACAGCGGCCTGGCACTGGATGCCCAAGGCTTTGTGGCCGTGGATGCGTTCCAGCGCGCCACCTGCCACCCGCAGGTGTTTGCTGCTGGCGATGTCGCCACGCGTGTTGACCTGAAGCTGCCGCGCAGCGGGGTTTACGCCGTGCGTGCCGGGCCAGCGCTGACCCACAACCTGCGCGCATTGTTGGCCGGCATCGACCCGGCCCCCTACACGCCTCAGCAAAAAACCTTGAACCTGCTGTCGTGTGGCAACCGCTACGCCATCGCCAGTTGGGGTGCGTGGTCGGCGCAGGGGCGCTGGGTCTGGTGGTTAAAAAACTGGATTGACCGCCGGTTTATCAAAAAGTACAGCCGGGGTTGATCACGCCACACGCAGGCGGCTAACCCCCACATCGGCCTGTGTCACCCCCAGCGCAGCAATGGCGGCAGGCACAGGGTGGCCTTGCACCAAAGCGGCGGCCAGTTCACCCATGGCGGGTGCGGTTTGAATGCCATAGCCCCCTTGCCCGGCAAGCCAGAAAAACCCGGGTGCATCGGGTGCGAAGCCAACCACCGGCGTGCGGTCGGCCACAAAGGAGCGCAAACCAGCCCATTTGCGCTTGACCTGACGGATTTGCAGTGTGGTGGCGGTTTCCATGCGGTCTACGGCAATCGCCACGTCGAGCTCTTCGGGCTGCACATCCTGTGGTCCCACCGGGTCTTCATTGGCCGGCGACACCAGCAACAAGCCCGCGTCAGGCTTCATGTAAAAACTCTCGGCGGCATCAATCACCATCGGCCAGTCGGTGATGTCGCACCCGGGTGGAGCATCGCAGGTGAACGCAGTGCGGCGCATCGGCACCAGCCCGATGGGAGCCACACCGGCCAACTTGGCCAGCTCATCGCACCACGCTCCGGCGGCGTTCACCACAATGCCGGCCTGGAACACCCCAGCGGACGTTTGCACCCGCCAGCCTTGCGCCTCACGGTGGATGTCGAGCACGTCGGCATCACACACCAGTTGCGCCCCGGCTGCTTTGGCCCCGCGCAAGAAACCTTGGTGAATCCCGTGCACATCCATGTCCATGGCATCGGGTTCATACACGCCATACACGGCGCACTCGGGTTTGAGCACCGCAATGCGTTGCAGGATTTGCGCTTGCGTCCACCATTCAATGTTGGGCACCAGGGTACGCTTGTCTTGCAAGGCCTGGGCCAGCACGTCGTGGTCATCTGCACCGCCCACGCTGAGCGAACCGCGCGGGGTGACCAACGGATACGGTGAAAAACCGGCCGGTGGATTCAGGTAGAACGCCTTGGACGCGGTGGTGATGGCCCGCACCGGGGCGTTGCCATAAGTTTCAGAATACAACGCAGCCGAACGACCCGTGGCGTGGTAGCCGGGCTGCGCTTCGCGCTCCAGCAGGATCACTTTTTTGTGCGGAGCCAAGAAATAGGCCGCCGATGCACCGGCCATACCCGCACCCAAAATCAGAACATCTGTTGTCTGCATGACGAAACTCTCAAGGTAGGAAATAAACAGCGCACTGCCGCCGCGTGAAGTGCCGCCAGTATGCCGGGGATGCCCGGTTTGAGGGGCAAACATTTGACTTCAATCATTTTTTTCATGCTGCATTAGCAGGTTTCAAAACCACCCGCACCGGGGTCAACGTAACATGCCAGGCGGTTACCAAACGAATGCCAAGGAGCAACACCATGCCTGTGATCACCAACATCGAAGACTTGCGGCTGCTGGCTAAGAAGCGCGTGCCGCGCATGTTCTACCAGTACGCCGATTCCGGCAGCTGGACCGAGTCCACTTACCGCGCCAACAGCGCCGATTTTCAAGGCATCAAGCTGCGCCAGCGGGTTGCCATCAACATGGAAAACCGCAGCACCGCCAGCACCATGATTGGCCAGCCGGTGGCCATGCCGGTGGCGCTGGCTCCCACCGGCTTGACCGGCATGCAATGCGCCGACGGTGAAATCAAGGCGGCACTGGCAGCCAAAAAATTTGGCGTGCCGTTCACCCTGTCCACCATGAGCATCTGCTCGATTGAAGACGTGGCCCAGGCCACCGGCGGCCACCCGTTCTGGTTCCAGCTTTATGTGATGAAAGACCGTGACTACATTGAGCGGTTGATCGACCGCGCCAAAGCGGCGCACTGCGCGGCACTGGTGCTGACGCTCGATTTGCAGATCATCGGCCAGCGCCACAACGACATCCGCAACGGTCTGTCTGCACCACCCAAACTGACCCTGCCCAACATCCTGAACATGATGACCAAACCGCGTTGGGGACTGGGCATGCTGGGCACGCCACGGCGCGGCTTTGGCAACATTGTCGGCCACGTCAAGGGCATTGAGAGCATGGGCACACTGAGCGAGTGGACGGCCAAGCAGTTTGACCCGGCGCTCAACTGGGGCGATGTCGAGTGGATTAAGAAACGCTGGGGTGGCCCGCTGATTTTGAAAGGCATTCAGGACGTGGAAGACGCGCGTCTGGCGGTTGATTCCGGCGCAGATGCACTGATCGTCAGCAACCA
>JAVHPS010000018.1:0-3320 GCA_036170715.1 Rhodoferax sp.
GAGCATTGGTACCGCGGCACGGCGGATGCGATCTTCCAGAACATGGACATCATCCGCTCCAGCCGACCCAAATACATTGTCATTCTGGCCGGTGATCACGTCTACAAGATGGACTACTCGATCATGCTTAAAGACCATGTGGCCCAAGGCGCAGGTTGCACGGTGGGCTGCATTGAAGTGCCCCGTGCCGAGGCCAGTGCTTTTGGTGTCATGGCCATCAATGAGACCCGCCGCATCACCGCTTTTGTTGAAAAGCCCGCTGATCCGCCAGCCATGCCGGGCAATGACGCGGTGTCACTGGCCAGCATGGGTATTTACATTTTTGATGCCGACTACCTTTACCAGTTGCTGGAGGATGACCTGCGCAACCCCGAGTCGGAACACGACTTTGGCAAAAACGTGATTCCGCGTGCCGTGTCGGATGGTCGCGCGCTGGCGCACCCGTTTGGCATGTCGTGCGTGTCGCGCGTCAAGGGGGTGCAACCCTATTGGCGCGACGTGGGTACCATCGACGCTTTTTGGTCAGCTAACCTGGACCTGGCTTCGACCGTGCCCGAGCTTGATATTTACGACACCGACTGGCCGATCTGGACTTACCAACGCCAGTTGCCACCGGCCAAGTTTGTGCCCGATAAAGACGGCAACAACGGCGTGTATGTGAACACGGTGGTGTCGGGCGGTTGCATCGTGTCGGGGTCGTTTGTGGCGCATTCGGTCTTTTTCTCCGAGGTACGCGTGCATTCGGACTGCCACATCAAAGAGGCCGTGGTGCTGCCCGATGTCACGATTCATCGGCACTGCCGTTTGTGTCGAGTGGTGATTGACCGTGGCTGCATCATCCCCGAAGGTCTGGTGGTGGGCGAAGATGCCGCGCTGGACGCACAACGCTTTGAGCGTACCGAAGGTGGCGTGGTGCTGATCACCCGCGACATGCTGGCCCAACTGGAAACCAAGTAACCCTGGAGCGTGTTTGTAGATGAAGGTTTTGCAAGTCAGTGCTGAAATTTTTCCTTTGCTCAAAACCGGCGGGCTGGCTGACGTGGCTGGTGCGTTGCCCGCCGCTCTGACCGCGGCCGGGTGTGCGGTGCGCGTGCTGTTGCCAGGGTTTGCGCCGATTCTGGCCGACCTGGAAGCCCCCACCGTGCTGGCCGAGCTGACCACCCCCTGGGGCGATCGTATGGTGCTGCGCCAGGGGGTGTTGGCCACGCTGGGGGTGTCCGCGTACGTGATTGATGCGCCGCAGTTGTACCTGCGCCCGGGCACGCCGTATGAAGACGCACAGCGCCAGCCGTTTCACGACAACCACCTGCGTTTTGCCTTGCTGGGCTGGGTAGCGGCGCAACTGGCTTGTGGGCTGGATCGGCACTGGCAACCTGCGGTGCTGCACAGCCACGACTGGCATGCCGGTCTGACCAGCGCGTATCTGGCCTTTGGTCCGGCCAAAGGCCGGCGTGTGGCGACTGTGTTCACGGTGCACAACCTGGCCTACCAGGGTGTGTTTGCCCCGATTCATTTTTATGACCTGGGTTTGCCAGCGCAGGCCTTCGCGGTCAACGGGCTGGAGTTTCACGGCCAGATGTCGTTCATGAAAGCCGGGCTGTATTACAGCGACCACATCACCACCGTCAGCCCGACCTATGCACAAGAAATACAGACCCCTGAGCAGGGCTGCGGACTCGATGGTCTGCTGCGCGTGCGCGCGCCAGACCTCAGCGGCATCCTGAATGCGGTCGATGAGGCGGTTTGGAACCCGGCGCATGACGCGCACATCAGTGCCCCGTTTACTGCCCAAAAACCGGCCGGCAAAGCGCGTTGCAAAGCCGCGTTGCAACAGGCCCTGGGCTTGAGCGTGCAACCCCATGCACCACTGTTTGGCGTGGTCAGCCGCCTGACTGAGCAAAAAGGTCTGCACCTGGTGCTGGCCGAGCTTGATGCGCTGGTGGCGCGTGGTGGACAACTGGTGCTGCTGGGCACCGGCGATGCTGCGCTGGAGGCCGCTTTTACGGCGCGCGCAGCAGCGCAGCCGCAAGCCGTATCGGTGCGCATTGGGTACGACGAGGCCTATGCCCACCGCATGTTCTCGGCCACCGATGTCACCCTGGTGCCGTCGCGCTTTGAGCCCTGCGGCCTGACACAAATGTATGGGCTCAAATACGGCAGCCTGCCGCTGGTGCACCGGGTGGGCGGCCTGGCCGACACGGTGGTGGATTGCGCGCTGGAGAACCTGGCCGACGGCAGTGCCAATGGGTTTGTGTTCACTGAATTTACGTCACACGCGTTGGGCTGCGCGCTGCGCCGTGCCCTGGCCTTGTATGCCCGACCGGCCGAGTGGCGCGGCGTGCGCCAACGTGCCATGCAACAAGCTTTGGGCTGGGACAACGCTGCAGCGCAATACGTGGCGCTGTATCGGCAACTGGTGGCTCCATGAACCCGTTGGAGCGCGCCGCCGGGGTGATCTTGCACCCGACCTCGCTGCCGGGGCCGCATGGAGCCGGTGATCTGGGGCCTCACGCCTATTACTTTGTGGACTGGTTGCAGGCGGCGGGTCAGACCCTGTGGCAAACCCTGCCGCTGGGGCCGGTGGGGCCGGGGTATTCGCCCTACATGGGCAGTTCGGCCTTTGCCGGCAACCCGCTGCTGGTGGCGCTGGAGCCTCTGGTGGCGCGTGGCTGGCTGGATGCGAGCCGCTTGCAGGCAACGTGGGATGAAGAACGCATTGACTACCCCGTGCTGGTTCCTTGGCGGTTGCAACAACTGCGCCAGGCTTTTGCCGGGTTTGAGCAGCGTGCCACGGTGCAAGAGCGCGCCGAGCTGAACGCCTGGGCCTTGACCCAGGCCCATTGGCTCGACGACTACGCCCTGTTCATGGCCTTGGACCAGGCTTACAGCCCGGCGCTGTGGCCGCAGTGGCCGCCCGGCTTGTCGCAACGCGCCCCGGCAGCCATGGCCTGCGCGTGCCAGCAACATGCGCTAGAAATTGCGTTCTGGCGCTTTGTCCAGTGGCAGTTTGAGCTGCAGTGGCAGGCCCTCAAAAACTACGCCCACAGCAAAGGCGTGCGCCTGGTCGGTGACCTGCCGATCTTCATCGCCCACCACAGTGCCGACTGCTGGGCCCGGCCCGACCTGTACCTGCTGGATGCCACTGGCCAGCCGCAGGTGGTGGCCGGTGTCCCGCCCGACTTTTTCTCGGCCACCGGGCAGCGCTGGGGTAACCCGCTGTACCACTGGCCGGCCATGGCGGCAGACGGTTACCGCTGGTGGATTGCGCGGCTGCGCCGCCAGCTGCAGTTGGCCGATGTGATTCGCATCGACCACTTTCG
>JAVHPS010000019.1:0-5829 GCA_036170715.1 Rhodoferax sp.
AGCTGGTTTAGCCAGGTGTGGCTGGGTTCAGCGGCAATTCAATCACAAAGGAGGCTCCGCCACCGGGCCGGTTTTCACAAAACGCGCGACCACCGTGGCGTTGCGCGATGGATTTCACCAGCGCCAGCCCCAGGCCGACACCGCCGTCGCGCTCGGTGGCTCCGGGCAGACGGTAAAACGGCTCAAAAATACGTTGCTGCAACTCGGGCGGTACGCCGGGGCCGTGGTCAGCCACCCGCACGGTGGCCATTTGCTGGTTTTGGCTCAGGCTCAGCGTGATCTGGCCAGCTCCATAACGGCGGGCATTCTCCAGCAAGTTGCGCACCGCACGGCGCAGCAGTTTGGCCACACCGGGCACCACCAGTTCGGTGGCCGTTGGCGCTGCGCCGTGGCCCGACGGGGAGGTCTGCAGCGCCAGCTCGGCATCGACCCGCGCGCATTCTTCGGCCGCCAGCCCGATCAGGTCAACCGACTCGACGCTGCCGAGATCCGACTCATGGGCATCCAGGCGGCTGGCCAGCAAAATTTCTTCAATCAGTTGGTCGAGTTCGTTGATGTTGCGCGCGATCTCGTCGCGAAAGGCGGGCGTGGCCGATGCGTCCATCAGCTCCAGACCCATGCGGATGCGTGTCAGTGGCGAGCGCAACTCGTGCGAGGCATTGGCCAGCAGCGATTTTTGCGAGGCCAGCAGTGCCTCGTGCGACTGCACCAGCGTTTGCACCCGCTGCGCCGCCTGGTTGAAGCGCTTGGCCAGAAAAGCTACTTCATCCTGACCGGCCTCGGGCACGCGAATCGACAGGTCGCCCGCGCCCCACTGCTGGACACCAGTTTGCAGACGCTCCAGGCGGCGCGTCAGGGTGCGCACGATCGGGTAGGTGGCCAGCGCCACGGCCAGGCCAACCCAGACCAGCATCCAGGCAAAACCAAACGGGGGACGGCTCCAGAACGAAGGCGGGGCGCGCAGCAAGTGCATGCGCATGGTTTGGCCGTCATGCATGCGCAGCTCGAACTCGGGTGCGCCCGGGCCGATGCTGCGTTCAGACACCTCGCTACGGGTCTCCAACGGCAGGTTGTCGCTGGGTTCTGGTGCGCTGGGCTGCGCTGCGGGTAGCGCGGGTTCGTTGGCGGTTTGCGCATCGTTTGCTTGCTGGCGCTGCATGCGGCGCATCATGCGGGCATGCAAGTCAGCTTCGGTCAGCGCCGGGCGTGAATGGCCGCGGCCAATGATTTGCCCGGCTTCGTTGCGCAGCACCACGTCGCGCAGCGGCGGCTCAGCCGCCAGCCGCCAGACCCAGCCCACCAGCAAAGTCAGCACGGCCACCGCCAGCACCACGGCCAGCCAGATGCGCACATAGAGTTTGTTGAACATCAGTAAACTCGTTGTAAAGAGGGTAAATTTCAAAGTGTTGAGGACAGAGCAAAATTGCTGCGCAATTCTTGATCTGTCCCGCAAAGTTTCAGATTTCAGTCTTGCTGGCGCGCAAACACGTAGCCTACGCCACGCACCGTCAGGATGCGTTTCGGGTTTTTGGCATCGGCTTCAATGGCGGCGCGAATGCGGCCCATGTGCACGTCAATCGAGCGATCAAACGCCTCCAGCTCGCGTCCGCGCACGGCTTCCATGATCTGGTCGCGGGTAAGCACGCGCCCGGCACGTTCAGCCAGCGCCACCAACAGGTCAAACTGGTACGAGGTCAGGTCGCAGGCCTGGCCGGCCACACTGACCAGCCGTGCATCACGGTCGATTTCGAGTGTGCCAAAGCGCAGCAGGGTGCTGGCTTCGCAGCGGCTGGCTTCGCTTTGGCGGCGCAGTACCGCGCGGATGCGCGCCAACAGCTCGCGTGGCTCAAAGGGTTTGGGCAAGTAATCGTCGGCTCCCATTTCCAGACCAATGATGCGATCCATGGGGTCGCCTTTGGCGGTGAGCATCAGCACCGGGGTGCTGGCCAGATGTCCCGGCAGGGCGCGGATGCGCCGACACACTTCCAGGCCATCGAGGTCGGGCAGCATCAAGTCCAGAATGACCAGGTCGCAGGGTTTGGCTTGCAACTGGCTGAGCCCGCTTTGCCCGTCACCTGCATGGGTGACCTGGTAGCCAGACTGCCCCAGGTAGGTGCTGACCATGTCGGCCAGGCGCGCATCGTCTTCGATCATCAGCAGCTGTTGGTTCATGGCTTGAGTCTAGTGCGCCCCCACGTCCGGGCCTTGAAGTGGGCGTAAAGTTAGGTAAAAGAAGCTTGGTGTTTGCTATACATTAAATAGCTGTTAACCTTTATGATGGTAGGGTTATAGGCCTATTTTGTCTTGAAACAAGCCACAACAGCAACAACACGGGCAGCCCCAACAAGGCGGTGGCCACAAAAAAGTGGGCATAGCCAAATGCGTCCACATAGCGGCCCGAATAGCCGGCCAGGAATTTGGGCAACAACAGCATCATGGAGCTGAACAGGGCGTATTGGGTAGCGGAGTAATTGACGTTGGTCAAGCTCGACAGGTAGGCAATGAAGGCGGCCGAGGCGATGCCGCCGGACAGGTTGTCGGCCGAGATCACAAAGATCAGGCCGTTCAGATCGTGCCCACGGGCGCTCAAGACGGCAAACAGCAGGTTGCTGGCGGCGCTGAGCACGGCCCCCAGCATCAGTACCCGCATCACGCCCAGCCGCATCGCCAGCAGGCCACCGACGAACGCCCCCAGCAGCGTCATGATGACACCAAACACCTTGGTGACGGCAGCCACTTCGTCCTTGCTGTAGCCCATGTCAACGTAAAACGGGTTGGCCATGATGCCCATCACCACGTCGCTGATGCGGTAGGTGGCGATCAACGCCAAGATCAGTACCGCCTGCCAGTGGTAGCGGCCCAGAAAATCCGCAAACGGTTCCACCAAAGCGCTACGCAACCAGTCCAGCGCATTCCTGGCCAGCGGCAAACTTCGCGGCAGCGGTTCATTGGACAGCAACACGGTCAAGACCCCGGGCAACATGCTGGCGGCCATGACCAAATAGGCGCTGTGCCAGGCGGCGTGCTGGTAGCCCACTGCACCCGCCACCTCGGCGCGTGCGGCCAGCCACAAAGCCCCGGCCCCGGCCCAGATCATGGCCAGGCGGTAGCCGGTTTGGTAGGTGGCGGCCAGTGCCGCCTGCCGGTCTGCGTCGGCCGATTCAATGCGAAACGCGTCCAGCGCAATATCTTGCGTGGCCGAGCCAAAGGCCACGGCCAGCGCGCCCCATACCACCGGTTGCAAGGCCAGTTGCGGGTCGTTGAAGGACATGGCGACCAAACCGGCCATGATGGCGCTTTGCGACAGCAGCAGCCAGCTGCGCCTGCGCCCGAGCAGCCGGGTCAGCAACGGAATCGGCAGGCGATCAACCAGCGGGGCCCAGGCCCATTTGAAGGCATAGGCCAGCCCGACCCAGCTCAGGTAACCAATGGTGGTGCGGTCAATGCCGGCTTCGCGCAGCCAGAAACTCAGCGTGCCCAGCACCAGCAGCAGCGGCAAGCCGGCCGAAAACCCCAGCGAAAGCATGCGCAGGCTGGCGGGTTCGAGGTAGACCCGCAAACTACCGGCCCAGGATGGTTTAGACGCTGGCATCAGGGGTTAAACGTGACCTGGTATTCATAGTTGCCGGGCTTGATGGATTCAAAAACAAGGCTGGCGCGGTAGTTGTCAATGTTGTGCACTACGGGTGCTGGAAAGCCAATTTTGGTGGACCCAACTTTGGGCAACAGGCCTTTGCCTGGCAGCATGACGGTGAAACTGGCCCCGGTGACCGGCTCCGTGCCGGTGATGGTGAGGTAAAGCAGCAGCCGCTTGCCGGAATAGCTGGACTTGAACTTGATACGCTCGCGCTGCTGCCACCACGCTGCCACTTGCCCGGTGGAGGCCAGCCAGATGGTGGCCTTGTGTTGCTTCAAATGCACCAGAAAACCGGGCAGGGCTTTGGCCAGTGTGCTGTCTTGCGCAAAATTCTGGCTGTGGATGCTCAGCACCCCCAGTGCACCGTTCTCGCGCACCAGGGTGGCATCGTCAATCAGGGCTTGGGTGGTTTGTTCGGCACTGAGATTTTCTGCGTACAAATTGATGTCATCGCGCTGGGTTCTGGGCAGCACCACCAAGGCCTGGGTCAGATCAACCCCCTCTTGCCTGGCCAGCAGTGGCAAGCGTGCCTCGGAGCGGTTCGGGTCTGCGGTATGGTGGCGAATGCCCGCTTGTTGCAGCACCTGTTCGGTGGTGCTGTCATAGCCTTCGGTGGGGGCGCGAAAACCAGTGATGGACTGCGTGTCGCCAAGTACCGAGGCCAGGTCGGCGCGCATGTGTTGCACGCGCTGGGTTTGTTCGGCGGCGGACTGGTCTTTGAAGCTGGTGTGAATGTCACCGTGAAAATGGACTTCAGATTCACGGCGCAGCCGCAACAGGGTGTCAGGGAACGTTTTGGCCACCGAAGTCAGGACGTAGAACGAGGTCGGGTAGTCCACGGCTTGCATCATGGACAGGAACGGCAGCGCGTTGGGGAAACCCTGCTCGGTGTCCATTTCGATACTTTGCGCGGCCCGTTTGCCGTGCGGCCAGGCTGCCAGTACCGCGACGGGCTCACGGTGCAGCCAGGCCAGGGTGTCGTCAATCAGTCCGTACATGAAAAACGGATGCGACTCCCATACGGTTTCGGCAAACGCGAACGCCACGACACGACCCACTTCGGGTTGGGTCTCGGCAAATACCACGCCACCTTCGGTGCGGCGCTCAGCGTCGGTGGTGCGGGCCCAGTTCATGAAGCGGGCCGCGACCATGTCACCACTGAAGCGCAGCAAACGTTCGGTGGTTTTGGTCAAACCCAGACGCAACCCGGCGGGGTGCGTATGCGCTACCGGGGACTCGCCGTTGAGGATCAGGTTGTTGACCTCGACCTCGGGCGCAATTTCACCCTGCATGTGGATGCCCAGTCCAGCCAGAAACGTCCACCCCAGCCAAGCCCCTTTGTCGTCGCGGGTGCCGGTAGCCCAGGTGCTCAAAATGGCCCCGCCACGATCACGAAACGAGATAATTTCAGCACGTTCTTCGGTGCTGAGTGAGAGCACTGACGGCAGAATCAGCACCCCTTCCTTTTGTTTGCGCAACTGCGCCACCGTGTCAATTTCGTTGAAGCCGAGCTTGCGGTCGTTGAAATAACCACGCCATGCGCCCAACAAGACATCGTAATTGCCACCCACGCCCACCAGGTAGTTGCGCGTGTTGGCCGAGGCATAAAGCGTCACGTTTTGGCTGGTGGGGGGCATGAAGCCGATGACACCCTGGGCCCCGAACACCGGGGTGCGCCAGCCCAGTACCTGCATCAAGGCCACGTACGCCAGAATGGACACCGCAATGCTGAGCACCACAATGGTTGGCAAATAGGGCCGAATCGTGCGGAAGATTGAAGGGGCGCTGCGATCCTCGACTTGGGGTGCATGTGGCCTAAGAAGCGGCATGGTGAGGCTGCTCGTCATGGGGCTTCAGTGCCGGGCTCTTGCGAAGTTTGTGGTGTGTAGCGGGTGAGAAAAATCGGTTCTCTGGAGACGCTGCCCTCCATGGTGTCGTCGCCCCTTTGGGTTGAGGGTTTGCGCCGGTCGCGAATTTTGAACGCCGCGTAGGCCCCCAGACCAATCACCATAGTGCCAATGGTGGTGACCAGAATAACGGTCGCCAGGATAGAGATCAGATCCATGTCAGAGTTTTCCTTCGCGTTCGAGTTTGCCCCAGGTCATGCTGTGGCCACGCCATTCTTCAATCGTGGCGAAGACCTTGGAGATGTCAATGATATTGATGTAAAAAAGGCGGAACAATACCGCGTA
>JAVHPS010000019.1:5929-7142 GCA_036170715.1 Rhodoferax sp.
TGCAGTACCGATTTGCGAAACATGCCCAGCGGCCCTGGAATGATGTTGACTGACCGGATGAAGCTTTGCGCCTTGCGTGCCATGGCCAGCCCTTCAACGTATTCAAGAGCCTGGATTTTGGTCCAGATGTTTTCACGGTTAATGACCTTGACATTGCCGGCCACGGCCGCAATCCTGGGGTTTTCGAAGTGCCGGATGCAGGCTCGCAAGGTGTTGCTGGAGAGCTTGGAGTCGCCGTCCATGTTCAGGACAAAGTCGCCGCGTGCCAGGGTCATGCCCGTGTTCAATGCCTGGGCTTTGCCGCCATTGCGTTTGGTGACCACACGCACACGAATGGAGGTGGATTCCCGCGCCACGGCACTGGCTTTTTCATAGGTGTCGTCGGTGGAGCCATCGTCGACCACAATGATCTCAAAGTTGGGGTAGTCCAGCTGCAGCAGGGAGCGAACCGCAGCTTGAATCACCAGGCCTTCATTGAAGGCCGGCACTACCAGGGAAATCATTGGCAGTGAAGCCTCGTCACGGTAGTGCACCGGCTTCAGGTCGCGTTTGGTGTGCAGGGTTTCCAGATGATCCAGAAACGAATACACAATTAAAATCACGTAACGCAGCACCAGCAATGCCAGGAAAGAGAGTAGGTAGGCAGAAATGCTCGACAGCACTGCACTTTCCAACAATAAGCTGAAAGAGCCTTTGGCGGCGCGCACCGACTGGTAACTGAAGATCAGTACCAGTACAAAAACCGCAAAAGACAGGGCCGCCCAAAAATAGCGACTGAGTTTTCCTTTTAGCGCCAAAGCTTTTCCAGATTGATGTTGACCGACTGGGCTTTGTAGGCACTGGCATCGCGCCAGCTGGACATGGCCCAGATGTTCATGCCGACGGCGATGTCACGACTCAACCAGTGTTTGCCGCCACCGGAAAGGCTCCAGCTGGATCCCGCTTCACCATAAATGCCAGTGCCCAGTTGTGCCGATGCAAACAGGTTGGAGTTGCTGTCACCCCACTCGCCCAACAGACCGGCATACAGTGTTCCTGAGCCTTGATCGGGTGACCAATAGTTGGCGCTGTTGAACTTGGCCAGCCGTGTTTCCACGCCCGCAAATGGCTTGAAATGATCGCCCAGTGGCCGCCATACCGATGCCAGATGCAGGTTGGTGGTGAGAATGGTGTTGCCGTCGGTGATGTTGTAGTAATGCAGCTTGCCTTGAAC
>JAVHPS010000019.1:7242-15671 GCA_036170715.1 Rhodoferax sp.
CTGCTGTCACGCCAACGGTGGTTGGCGGTGAGCGACTGGCGCGTGTTGTCGGAGGAGTCTTGGGCATGTCCCATGTCAATCAGGGTGCGTGGGCTGAGTTCGCGGTTGGCCAATTCAAGCCCTTCCAGGGCATCGGGATTTTCTGGCTCACTGGCCAGCACCTGGTCGTAGAGGGGTTTGGCGATGTCGTCGCGACCACGCCAGCGTTGTACGTTGGCCAGGCCGACGCGGGCCGGGTTGGCAAGTTCACCCGTGGTCAGCGCCTCGTAGGCTGGAATGGCCGCTCGCAAGCGCCCAGTCCAGGCCAGACTGTTGGCAATGATCAGTTGCAGTTCAGGATCAGGTTTTTCTTTGGCCAGCAACTCCAAACCGGCTGTGCCGGCATTTTGATAGTCACCCGCTGAGTTGAAGTCCGCCACGCGCTGCTGCTCGGGCGAGCGTTTGGGCACACTGGCATTGGATTCGCTGGACCTGGAAGCACCGGGTGCCGGGATGTATTTGAACGACGGCAGCGGTAACCAGCCCCCATTGGGGGTCACCAGGCCCTGACGATCAAGTGTGGTGCTGGCTGACAAGTTGTTGGATTGGGCCAGGCCGCTTAAAGGTAAGGCGGCGCAAACCAGCCAAACGAGGTGCTGCCGGTGTAATTGATGCGCTGTTTCAGGTGTCATGATTTGCTTTGTGTGCTGCGCACCGCACGCGGTGCTTGTTGCTTGCCAAACACTGAAGGTCGGGCCTCTTCAGTGTATACAAACGGTGCGGCCGATCGGGCCGTGGTGCTGGTTGCGGCCTGTGCAGCAGCCGGGGTTGGCGGCTGACTGGGTACGGGCTTGAGCCCACGGTTTGCAAACAAACTTAATTTGGGTGTTGGCTGTGCTTCTGTTGGGTGGCGTGTTGCAGCAGCAACCGCAGCCAATGGCGGGGCCAAGGTAGCCGCGGCTTCCTCTGGATTGACCCCACCCAAGACGGCGGTGTGGTCTGGCAGGCTATCGGTTTCGAGCGCACGTGAGAGCCCGGCCAACTCAGGTTGAATGTCCTCGCGTCTGACCAAAAACTGGATGTTGCTGAAAACGGTATCAACCGCGGCCCCCAGAATCCGCTCCAGTGTGCTGAGCAGAACGGACTCCTGGCAGGCATTGAAAAAGATGTAAATCTGGTCGTGGTCTGCCGACAATAAATCGCCAGGCCGCGACAAATTGATGCGCTGCAACCCATCTGCCAAGGGTTGACCTGGGTGGGGCGTGGCAACGATCAGGGCACAGGGGATGTTCAGTGTGATGGCACGATCCAGGATCAGATTGACTTCACGCACAAAACGCAACGGCCGCAAATAGCCGCGCATGCGAGTGGGGGTTACGCTGGCCAGCGCAGCTTCAAAGTTGATGTCTACGTCACGGGTAAAAACTTGGCCCCGCAGGGAATCCAGCAACAGGGTCAAACGGCTGCTGGGTACGTCTCTGTGGATGATCAGATTTACACCCAGGCGCAACAACAGGGCCTCGTTCTGGAAGCGCAGCGAAGCAGATTTTTCCTGCACCACGATGTGGGCGTTGCGGCCCAAGCCGAGGCGCAGGGTGTGGACGGTTTCTGCCAATTGCCGCAAACTGGTTTCAGGTTGAAAACTCAAAATGATGGTGGCAGAGCGGGTTGACCGCGTGGCGTGCAGCATGCCAACCAGTGTGTCCACTGGTTGCCAGATACCGGCACTTTGGCGCGCCAGGCTGCCCAAGTCCGGATCCATGTAAAAAACCCGCAGCTCGGCATCGTCCGGTGTGAGGTTGGCAATGGGGTCGGTGCTGCGCTGTCCTGGTGAGGCCGCGGCAACTGCAGGTACGACTTCGTAAAGGCCGGATGCAAGTGCTTGCAGCGGAAAATGCCGGGCCGCGACAGCCCCTTCTGGGGATTGCCAATAGTCAAAGGAAATCTCGAGGCCATTTTTTTCGCCACCCAAACGGGCAATGCCGGTCAGGTTGTCCATCATGGCGTTGATGGTGCTGGCATGCTCCGGCGTTAACCGGGTGAATACCAGCAGGGCTGTGACGTGGCGGTCTGCCAGCCATTTGGACAATACTTCAATTTGGTCCAGCGCCAAGGAGATGTCGTGCAGGCTTAACAGCTCATCAGCCTGATCAAACAGCAGGAAACTATCGGCTGGAATATCAAAATATTCCAGTTCCTGTGTGAAATTTTCGGCACCAAAGCGAAACATTTTTTTGGCAAATTCCTCCTGCATCAAAAATAGCTGAAGACAATTGGATGCCATGCTTTCTTGTGTGTCGAGTTCTCCAAATGAATTGATTCGCTGCAAAAAAAGTTCTGGATTATTAGGAAGTATGACGCTGCAATGCGTTCCGCTCTCCAGCGCACTGGCCATGCTGCCGGCCAGAATGGGGAAGCGTGCCGAGGGTATTTCGGCTAACAACACGTACAGTCCACCATGAACCATGCCACTGCTGAGCAATGGAAGCGCGTGAATGCCGAGTTGCACCACAGAGGTGGGCGGTGTCGAAAGCGTGGAGTCATTCATATTGAAACTGCATGTTAGAGTTGTAAGGTTTTTATCACAAATGGCCAATTTGTTTCAGGTAAAAAATGCCGGTGATTTCACGGAAATCCCTCTTATTTCAAATAAAACCATGAAATTTCAGCTCCAGGGTTTCAAGTCATCGGGTTATGCGTCGAAGTGCTTGGTGCTGGTGACCTTGCTGTTGTTGCAAGCCTGCGCGAGTAAACCATCGCTGACTGCGCCTGAAGCAGAGGCATCAGCCGCCAAAGAAGTGTTGCCTGCGGCTGATTTTTTTGTCCCCTCCGGCAGCTTTGGCAAAGTGCCCAATCTGGAGCGCCCCACGGCTGCCACGGCACTACCCAAACCGCTGACCAGCGCCGGTGCAGTGGCCCCGCCTGCGTTCGCGCCGCAAGTCTGGTTGTACGCCTCTCCCTCGACCCAAGCGTATTTGACATCAGCGGGGCTGGATGCCACGATGGGAGTACGCCTTTGGGAAGTGTTTCTGCGTAAATACAAAATCCCATTCAAAAAGGTATCGTCTGCCGAGCAGCTTGAAACATCCCAGCCTGGCGTGCTGTTGTTGCCGTCCAGCGTGGCTTTGTCGGATGCCGAGCAGCGCGCTGTGGTTAATTTCAGGGCCAAAGGCGGGTCGGTGTTAGCCACCTGGCTGACGGGGGTGCGTGGTGCAAAGGGGCAGTGGCTGGGCTTTGACTTCATGTCAACGGCGCTGGGTGTTCAGGTGTTGGGCGACACGCAGGACGATGAAGAAGACAATTTCATGTCAACTTATGGTGACAACCCGGTCACCCATGCCCTGTCGGCGGGGCAGCGCATTTGGCTTGAGCGGGTACAGGGGTGGTATCCGCTGCGTCTGGCGGGTGGACATGCGGCCGCTGAAGTCACCGATTGGTCGCGTAACTTTATCCTGGGTAAACAGGCTACCACGCTGGTTTTTGATGAACGGGCGCTGCCGTCAGGGGCCTATTCACGTTCCGTGGTGCTGGGCTACCCGGAGCGTTTGTGGTTGTCGGCAGACCCGCAGCAGTTGGAGGCCATTGCGCACAATGCCCTGATGTGGTTGCTACGCCAGCCCGATGCCTATCTGGCCGCGTGGCCTGAGCCTTTTGGCAGTGCCCTGGTGATGGCCATTGACACGGCTGAAGTGATGCTGCCGAGCGATTTGCAACTCGCGCAGCAACTTGAAAATGCAGGTGGCCATGGGACTTATTTTGTGCTGGGTGATGCAGCGCAAAAAAGTGCGGATGTCTTGAAAAAGCTGCAGGCACGCGGTCATGAGATTGCCTACATGGGCGACAGTTTTGCCGGTTTTCGTGACCAATCAACCAAGGTTCAGTCCAAGCGTTTGGAGACCATGCGGCAGTTGATTCAAAGCACCGGGTTGGAACTGGCAGCGGACGCAGGTTTCCATGCACCCATGGAGTCTTATGACAAAACCACTGAGAAATTACTCCGCGAAGGTGCTTTTGGGTACTACGTTGCCTTCATGGATGCGACCGACACGCGCCTGCCTGTGCTGCTGCAGGCCGAACCCAGCCAGGGAACAGAGACACTTCAGAAGCAAACGCTGGTGCTGCCGCGCACCCAAAGCGGCCCGGATGATGTCATGGAAGAAAACGACCCGGAAGATGGCATGAAAATTTTCATGGGCGCATTGGATGTGTCGCAGCACATGGCCGGTTTGTCGGTGTTGCGGCTCCCCAACCAGAGCTTGTTGACACCAGAGCAATTGGGCGAAGTTTTTGGCTATCTAAAAACACGTAAAGACCAAACCTGGATGGTTACAGCGGCCAAGGTGAACCAATGGTGGCGGGCGCGTGAACGGGTCAAGGTGAATTTTCAGGCCACACAAGGCGTGCCGGTTTTAACGGTGACCATTGCTGGCGTGGAACCTGTGGCCGGGGTTTTGGCGGTGCGGGTGAATTTACCGCAGGCTTACAGTACCTTGCGCTTGAAGGCCATCGACGCTGCAGCTGTTACACCAAAAGTACGTGCAGTGGATGCGTGGCGCGCGTCGGTCTTGCTGGATGGATTAAAACCGGGGCGCTACCAGTGGGAGCTGGCGTTTGACCCCGTGACACGGTAGTGTGTAGCCTTGATTTGCGCCCGGTTGGCGGGTTTGAGTGTGTTTCAATTTTTTCTAAATTCTTATGCTTTTACCTTCAAAACTTCTTAAATGGTTCAGTGTTGTGGCCTGCGCTGCGCTGAGTTGCCTCGCCCATGCGCAACCCACGGGTTTGCTTTATGACCCCGAACCACCGGCCGATTCTGCGTATGTCCGTGTTTTGGTAGCCCCGCAGGGGGTGGCCATGGATGTGGCGGTTGACGGGAAAATTCGTGTCAAGCGACTCAGCGCGGGCAGTCCCAGTGATTATTTGGTGGTTCCAGCCGGGTCGCACGTGGTGTCGATTCAGCCCAGCGGTCAATCCAAAGTCCACTATTCGACCGCGCTTGATGTCGTTCGTGGACGCGCCATGACCGTGGCCTACGCGTCGTTGCAAACCGGTGTCAAGCCTTTTGTTTTTGAAGACAAAGCCAATTCGAACAAACTTAAAGCGCTGGTGGCGGTCTACCACCTGGATGCAAAAGCCGGTGCGCTCGATGTGCTCAGCGCCGATGGGAAAACCAAGGTATTTTCAGCAGTTCAGTTTGGGCAGTCGGTCAATATTCAAGTCAATCCCATCACCATTGACCTGATGGCGGCCCGATCCGGTGACAAGACCGCATTGGCGACCACACCCTTGTCCATGATTCAGGGCGGTACCTTCAGCATTGTGTTGACCGCTGGAGTGGGCGGCAAACTCACTGCCCGCAGCTATCAAAATAAAATAGAACGCTATACGGGTAAATAGCTGGTTCTGATTTAAAAAATGTATTTTTTAATTTTTATTAAAACTAAATTTTATCCATCATGAAGCAAATTTTTATTAAAAAAATGTTGACTGGGCTCGCGTTGACTAGTGCAGTTTGCGCCACCTTTGTACAGGCCCAGGATTCTTATGTGGTGATTGGGAACGATGATTGGTTGTTTACAAAATATGAATTTGCAACGCCAACCGATGTCGGTGATACCAATGCAACTATTGGTTTGCTCGAAAAAGCAAACGAAATTTTTGCACGCCACGATATTGCTTTGGCTTTGGTGATTGTGCCTTCAAAAATCAGGATTTACAGTGACCAACTTCCAACTGACAAGCCATTGGATACATATACAAATGATAAATATGAACATATATATCAATCACTGAGTGGCAAAGGTGTTCATGTTGTTAACCTGAATCAGGCATTTTTGAATAGTCCAAAACGCAGTGGTAATGAAACTTTGTTCTTGCATCAGGATACACATTGGTCGCCAACAGGTGCATTATTGGCAGCAGAAACCATCAAGACTGAAATTGATAAGAATCCTGCTTTGAACAAAGCCTGGTCGTCAATTCCTGAAGAAAAATTTAGCTTAACCTGGGCTCCCAAGGCCAAGTTGAGTCGGGCACGGGATTTGGTGAAATTTTTGCCAGCTAACTCGCCCTCTTATGCACCTGAAAGAACTACTTTCTTCACAGTTATCAAAGAATCCAAAGCACAGGCTGGTTTGCTCACGGATGGGGACAAGGTTGGAATCACGGTGATTGGAAGCAGCTATACCAACAAAAATACCGGTTATCCGGATGGACTCCGTTATACCTTGCAGCGCAATTTGCTCGATATTTCGATTCCTGTAGACCAGGGGCCTTGGGTTGGAATGGAAGCGTATCTGAAGGATGATGCGTTCAAGACCAATAAACCAAAAATGATTATTTGGGAAATTCCGGAGCGTGAATTCCGTTCGCCACCAAATAATAAATTCAGAGATGCGCGCTATATCATTGATAATACCGAATGGTTGTCACACATCACCAAACTTCTGAACTAACAATAAAGCGATTAATTTATGAATAAAAAACTAATGCTTGCAATGACCGTTACTGCTTCTTTATGCAGTGGTTCACTATGGGCACAACAGGGGACAACAATTATTGGTCAACATGATTGGTTGTTTTATCAATATGAAATGACCGATCCAGGCCATGTCAATACTGAAAATACTTCACTGAAGTTGATCACGAGGCTGAATCGACAGTTGCGTGACAATGGCATTCACTTGGTTGTGAGTATGGTGCCATTGAAAATGCGTGTTTATGCCGAGCATTTGCCAGACACGATAAAAATCAGTGAGTACATGCGCGACAGTTACACACGTATGGCCGGCGTTCTGGCAGCAGAACAGGTGCACGTGGTTGATCTGAATACGGCCTTTCTGACCAGTCCCAAGCGCACTGCTGATCTGCCATTTTTCTATCGGTTGGATACACATTGGGCCCCCAGTGGGGCCATGTTGGCGGCTGAAACCATTGGAGCGGGGATTCAAGCCAATCCGGATTCGCAACGCGCATTGGCAACAGTTCCAGAGGAAAAATTCAACATTGCATACAGCAAACGCAAGTACCGATCCAAGGGCCGTGACCTGGCAGAACAGCTACCGGCCGGGTCACCGACATATCCAGTCGAACTGGTGAACCAGGTCAACGTCAACCGCGCACAGCCCGCCAAAGAAGACTTGTTGGGTAACCGTCTGCCAGTTGGTGTGACGTTGGTTGGCAGCAGCTATTCGCATGAATGGACCGGGTTTGCGGATGCCCTGCGGTATGTGTTGCAGCGTGATGTTCTGAGCGTGTCGGTTGGTGCTGACCGCGGTTCGTGGGTGGGTATGGAGAGCTACTTGCGCGATGATTCGTTCCAGACCAAAGCGCCTGCATTGTTGTTGTGGGAGCTGCCTGAACGGGACATGAAGGCTCCGCCGGACTATGTATATCGCGATGCCCGCTACAAGGTGGACAGCACCGAGTGGCTGTTGCGGGTGTCTGCATTGGTACAAACCAAATGCAATCCTGTTGCAACCCGTGCCCAGGTGGGGGCGGCTGGCTTGGCTGCAAAATCAACGCAGCTCAAGGGCAACGATCTGGTGACCGGGCCAACGTCTGAGGCGGATTTTGTTGAAATTAATTTGGACAAGCCGCTGGATAAACTGGACTACCTGTCGGCTCAATTGACCCTCAATGGCCCCAAATCGATTTCCTTGGAGGGCAGTGGTGTCGGTGTTGGAGCACGCCGGGTGGCCGTTGCCGTGGTCGGGGACGATGCCCCGCATGCGTTCAAAATGCCGCTTCCGTCTGCTGGAAAAGGGTTCACAAAGATCCGACTTTTCCCGGGCAAAAGCAATGGTTTGGTATTGCAAAACCTGCAGATTTGCCGTCAACCTGAAAATTTACTGCAGTAAGACGGCAGCGAAAGATAGGTTGGATGGATGGGTATCGACCGAGATCATGGTTCAAACCCCACGCGGTCTAACCAAGTCTGTTCTTGGCCGAGTGGGGCGTACAAAAAGCGTTCAGGTATCTCCCAAATCACAAGTTTGGGTTTGTTTTGTTTGAAGGCATCGTCCTTCAAATATGCCGTAGCGGCATCCAGCAAACCACCGCCATCTTTGGCGGCATTGAGCACCTTGGACATCAAGGCTTGTTGCAAAAAGCCATGAAAATTTCCACGCAGTGAATACGAGGTACCGACCAGCGTCACCGGGAGACTGGCATCACCAAACAAACCCACTGCCTGGTCACCATCTGTTTGCCGGGTGGTCAGCCCCAGTTCCCGATCTGGTGGCGGGCGCAGCGCATCAGGAACATTGTCCAAACCCATCAAATGAATCAGGTCGCCTGCGCGCTCTGTGGGCACGCCGCTGGCGGTGGACTGGAACCTGCTTGGCTCCAGATTCAAGTTCATGGCCTGGATCTGAAGCGCGATGCTTTCTGCCGCAATTTGGGCCCCGGTTTGGTTCCAGTGGGTATCTGTGCGGTAGTAAACCTCTTGA
>JAVHPS010000020.1:0-15638 GCA_036170715.1 Rhodoferax sp.
GCCTGTGCATCGCGCGTGGCATTGCCATCAAACCCGAGGTGTTGCTGCTGGATGAACCGTGCTCGGCCCTGGACCCGATTTCAACCGCCAAAATTGAAGAACTCATCATTGAGCTCAAAGCGGATTACACCGTGGTCATTGTGACCCACAACATGCAACAGGCGGCTCGTTGCAGTGATTACACCGCCTACATGTATTTGGGTGATCTGGTTGAGTTTGGTGCGACGGAGCAAATCTTCTTCAAGCCTAATCGTCAAGAAACCGAGGATTACATCACCGGGCGGTTTGGCTGATGGGTGTGATTGGTTTTACATTGATCACCCGCTGTTGAATCCCTTTATTTAGGATCATTTTCATGCCTGAAAAACATCTCTCAAGCCAGTTCGACAGTGAACTCGGCTCTGTGTCGACCCGTGTCATGGAAATGGGCGGATTGGTTGAATCGCAAATACGTCAAGCAATTTACGCCCTGTCACAGTTCAGTGTGGAAGCGGCCAATGAAGTGACTGCAACCGAGACCCGTGTCAACACCATGGAACTGGACATTGACCGTGAACTCTCCAGCATCATTGCACGGCGTCAGCCCACGGCACGTGATTTGCGTCTGCTCATGGCTATTTCCAAAACTACGGCCAATTTGGAACGTGTGGGTGATGAGGCGGCCAAAATTGCGCGCATGGTGCGCTCCATCATCCAAAGTGGTGATTTGCGCTCCTTGCCCGCCATGGAACTGCGTGTAGCCTCTGACTTGGCTTCTGGGTTGCTCCGAAAAGCACTGGACGCGTTTGCCCGTCTTGATACCACTGCAGCGTTGGCCATCTTGAAAGAAGACGACCTGATTGACCAGGAGTTTGATGGTTTTGTGCGCAAGCTCATCACCTACATGATGGAAGACCCGCGCATGATTTCACCCAGCCTGGATTTGCTGTTTTTGGCCAAGGCGATTGAGCGCATTGGTGACCATGCCAAGAACATCGCCGAGCTGATCATCTACATCGTTAAAGGGGCCGATGTGCGACACGCTTCGATGGAGCAAATTGAGTCGGTGGTGAAATGAGACATTTGCCCGTGGTGTTGATTGTTGAGGATGAGCCGGCCATTGCTGAACTGATTTCAGTCAACTTGAAGCACAGTGGTTTTCGACCCGTCTGGGCACTGGACAGTGTGACTGCCCAGGCCGAACTGGACGCAGTGCTGCCCGATGTCATTTTGCTGGACTGGATGCTGCCGGGTGAAAGTGGTTTGGCGTTAGCCAAGCGCTGGCGAGCTCATCCCCGCACCAAGGCCGTGCCGATCATCATGCTGACAGCCCGAGGCGATGAAGTTGACCGTGTCGCAGGTCTGGATGCGGGGGCTGATGATTACATGGCCAAGCCTTTTTCAACCAAGGAGTTGCTGGCACGCATTCGGGCCGTGTTGCGCCGCCGTGCGCCCGAACAAGATGCTGCGCTGGCAAAAGTCGGTGATCTGGTGCTCGATCCCGCTACTTATCGGGTCACCTTTGAAGGTGAGCACTTGAAGCTCGGCCCGACCGAATTCAAGTTGTTGCATTACCTGATGACACACGCCGAACGGGTGCACAGCCGCTCGCAACTGCTCGACAAAGTGTGGGGCGACCACGTGTTCATTGAAGAGCGAACCGTTGACGTGCACGTGAAGCGGCTGCGTGAAGCTTTGGGTGTGGCGGGGTCAATGGTCGACACAGTGCGTGGTGCCGGCTACCGATTGACCGCTCAAACGGCCATCGTCAAAACGGTGTAGTTCGCCCTTTTTATGCTCGGTCGAGCCGTCCTATTTGCGCTTTGTCTATTGATGGGGGGTGTGGCAGGCGTGGTGGTTAACCTTTATTGGCCACACCACTTTGCCGTCCCCATCGGTATGCTGCTGGCTGCCGTGCTCTGGCTGCTGGCGGACAGTTGGCGCTTCAGCCAGTTGTTGGGCTGGTTGCGTCTGGATACCTCCCAGGCGGGTGGCCCTGAGTCTGGTGTCTGGGGTGAATTAACCACCCGTATACGGCGCATGTTGCGTGACCGGGAGCGCAAGACGCAAGATCAAAAGACACGTTTGCATGATTTTTTATCGGCCTTGCAGGCATCGCCCAATGGTGTGATGTTGTTGAACGCCGAATCCCGCATCGAATGGTGCAATCAGACGGCGGCGACCCATTTTGGTTTGGATGCGCAGCGGGATTTGGATCAAACCATTGGCAATCTGGTGCGCGACCCTGGTTTTGCCGCCTATCTGACCAGCGGTGAATTCGGCAGCAGCTTGTCGATGCCGGGGCGCGACAGCACGGCCTCCAGACCGGTCATGTTGTCGGTTCAACTGCATCCTTATGCGAAAGGACGCAAGTTGTTGCTGTCGCGCGATATCACTGCGCTGGAGCAGGCCGAGGCGATGCGGCGCGATTTTGTGGCCAATGTATCGCATGAAATTCGCACCCCTTTGACCGTGCTGGCCGGGTTTGTGGAAACCTTGCAATCGCTCAATTTGCCAGAAGCCGAACGCCAGCAATATCTGGCGCTGATGGCGCAGCAGGCCCAGCGCATGCAGTCTTTGGTCAGTGATTTGTTGACCCTGTCCAAACTTGAAGGCAGTGTGCCACCAGGCCTTGATGCCCACGTGTCGGTACCCAAATTAATGCGCCAGCTTGAAGCCGATGCCATGGCTTTGTCACTGGTGATGGGCACTGACAACGGCGTTGACCACCAGTTTGAATTTGATTGTGCGTATCAAGGTGACTTGGCAGGCGTAGCCACTGAGTTGCTCAGCGCCATGGGTAACTTGATCAGTAACGCGGTGCGCTACACCCCAGTCGGTGGGCAAATTAACGTGCGGGTTTATCAAGACGCACAAAGTGGTCTGGTTTTTTCAGTGACGGATACAGGCCCTGGCGTTGCGGCTGAACACTTGGGTCGTTTGACTGAGCGTTTTTACCGTGTTGACCGCAGCCGCTCCAGGGAAACTGGCGGCACGGGTTTGGGCTTGGCCATTGTCAAACACGTGGCGCAACGTCATGGGGCCGTGCTGCACATCGAAAGCACGGTTGGCAAGGGTTCAAGCTTCAGTTTGACGTTTCCGGCTTCACGGCTGGTGTGAGGGGCATGGGGGTGCGGCGTGCGTACAGTCCCAGTGTGTCGATGCGCTCAGCTGGGTGTCCCAAAGTGCGTTGCAGTGGCCAGTTGCTTTCTTGCCAAATTTCCGGGTACGCCCGAACGGTTTGCAAGTCGGCCAGCAACCATTGGCAAGTGGTGCCGGTCAGCCATGGCTTGAGTTGCAACTTGCTGTGAAATTGAAACGCCGCAATCTGGCTGCGCTTGAGGCCCAAGGTGGCCACGCAACCCGGCTCGTTGGGTAAATTGGCAGTGACTTGGTGCACCAACGGCGCGTAGCTGCGCGCAAAGTCCAGCAGGGGTAGCCACAACGTCATCAGCAGCGACCAGCTCAAGGCTGCTCCCCCGGCTGGCAAGATCAGACTTTTCCAGATTGCAGCGCGATGCCGACCAACGCGCCATTTAACCAGCCAAGCCCAAGCCATACTTGCACTTAATGCTATTAAAAATGAAGTGATTGAGAAGCTGTGAACAAATCCTGGAGCCAGTCGTGCCACGTTGGCCGCGGGTTGGGCTGGCAAGCCGGTTTGCATCGAAATCCAGACCACCCAAATCACCAAGGCGCAGCCGGTAAAAAAAATCAGGGTAAACCAGTCAACCAGTGCACCCATGCTGCGTCCCAGGGTGGGCAAGGCGAAGGCGGCCAAGGCGGCCAAGGCGGGTAACGCCAACAGCAAAGAGCGGTCAGCTGCACTGGTAGTCAGGGTCGCAAAACTGGCCACCATCACAAACCAGATTGGCAGCCATAGGTGCAAGCCAGTGAAACGGGTACTGATCAGCTGTCGCCGCCAGCGCCACAGTGTCCAAAGTGCCAAGGGCCATGCAGGCCAGGTAAACCATAAGAAAAGTCGTCCCAGGCTTTGCCATTCAGCCCAATTGGCTTGTGGCAGATCGATGCGCCAGCGCCACAGGTGCAAGTACGTTGAAAGCAGTGCGGTGACCACGGTCAGCGCCAGCAGGGCCGTGGCGCGTGATTTATTTTGTGACGCGTCGCGTGCATCCGATGCGGGGGCGAGGAGGTAGAGTGCCGCCCCACCTAGCCCGAATGCCAGCGCCATGGACGGTGCACCAGACAGGGCAAGCCCCAGCAATCCGATGGAGGCCCCTGCACCCCGAGCCCAGGGTCGATAGGGGAGCGCGGCGGTGGCATAAAACAACAACGCTGTGAAGCAGAGCTGTGCCAGAGCCGGGGTGGTTTCATGCCCCAACTGCGCCAAGCCCAGGCTGGCGATGAAGGCCAGCAGACTGCCGTCCGCAACCGCCCGGGCGTAGTCGGTGGCTTGTGCTTCGCCGCCAAAGGCAAAAGCCAAGGGCTGTGCCATGGGACTGCGTGCCAGGTAATACGTGCCGTACCACGTGGCCACCATGGCAAGCACCAACAACACCATAAAAGGCAGACGGGCAGCCAGGTCGGTGGCAAGCCACGTGGGCGCAAGCTGGATGCCCCACGCCCCTAACCAATAGGGCAGCAAGGCATCCACTTCAGGTGGCAACCCTGCCAGGGTCGGGGCTAGCCAGGATGAACTGCCACGCGCCAGTTCGGCCATGTACCCAAAGGCTGCGATGTCGTCTGATTTCCAGGGCACGCGCCCCAGAAAGCCGGGCAGCACATAGGCCAGGCAAAACAACAGCAACGCCAAGCGTGGCAGGCGCTGGACGGCATGTTGGGGAACAATGGCTGGAGTGGGTTGATTCACGAGTCAGAAAACAACATGTTTCAAAACAAAGAAAAAGGCAGCGCGGTATGAACCGGCTGCCTTTGGTAACGCGCTGAAAGTAGCTTACTTGGCAGCTGCGGTTTTGCCGAAGCGGTTGCGGAAGCGTTCTACACGGCCACCCATGTTGTCCACGGATTTTTGTGTACCAGTGTAGAAGGGGTGCGACTCGCTGGAGGTATCGAGCTTGAAAAGCGGCAATTCGCGGCCGTCTTCCATGGTGATCATTTCCTTGGCGTTGGCGCAAGAACGGGTCACGAATTTGAAGCCATTGGACGAGTCCAGGAAACAAACTTCGCGGTAGTTGGGGTGTATGCCTTCTTTCATGATTTCTCCATCAGTTGCGTTAGCCGCGTCAGCCCTTGCACAACCCATTGTGCAATTCAAAGCCGCTCGTACTTTTCGCTAAAAACCATTGATTATAGTGTTTTAAAGCTGATCAGCCGCCTCGGCGCATCAAGTCGAAGAATTCACCGTTGGTCTTGGTGGCCTTCATTTGCTTCAAGACCATTTCCATCGATTCGATCTCGTCCATGTTGTACAAGAACTGGCGCAGGATGCGGGTCTTGGACAAAATGTCTGGCGACAACAACAGTTCTTCACGTCGGGTGCCGCTGCGGTTGAGTTGGATCGACGGGAATACCCGTTTTTCATAGAGGCGGCGATCGAGGTGAATTTCAGAGTTGCCGGTGCCTTTGAACTCTTCAAAAATCACTTCATCCATGCGACTGCCGGTGTCCACCAGCGCAGTGGCGATGATGGTCAATGAGCCGCCTTCTTCCACATTGCGGGCGGCTCCCAAAAAGCGTTTCGGACGTTGCAGCGCGTTGGAGTCCACGCCACCGGTCAGGACCTTGCCACTGGACGGCACCACGTTGTTGTAGGCGCGTGCCAGCCGGGTGATGGAGTCGAGCAAAATCACCACGTCTTTTTTCAGCTCAACCAGGCGTTTGGCGCGCTCGATCACCATTTCGGCCACGTGTACATGGCGGGCGGCGGGTTCGTCAAAAGTGGAGGCAATCACTTCACCTTTGACGGTGCGCTGCATTTCAGTCACTTCTTCGGGGCGCTCGTCTACCAGCAGTACCATCATGTAACTGTCGGGGTAGTTGGCCGAGATAGCGTGGGCGATGTGCTGCATCATCACCGTTTTGCCGCTCTTGGGCGGCGCTACCAGCAAGGCGCGCTGGCCTTTGCCAATGGGGGCGATGATGTCGATGATGCGGCCGGTGATGTTTTCGTCACTCTTGACACCGTCGCGTTCCAGGCGCATTTGCTCTTTGGGAAAGAGCGGGGTCAAGTTTTCAAACATCACCTTGTGTTTGTTTTCTTCCGGGCCACCACCGTTGACCTTTTCCAGCTTGTTCAGGGCAAAGTAGCGCTCGCCGTCTTTTGGGGTGCGCACTTCGCCTTCAATCATGTCGCCGGTATGCAGGTTGAAGCGGCGCACCTGGCTGGGGCTGATGTAAATATCGTCTGTGGAGGCGGTGTAGCTGGTGTCGGGGCTGCGCAAAAAACCAAAACCGTCGGGCAAAATTTCCAGCACGCCGTCGGCAAAAATTTGTTCACCGGCACGGGCACGTTTTTTAATGATGGCAAACATCAACTCTTGTTTGCGCATACGGCCCGTGTTTTCAATCTCAAGATCTTCAGCTTGCTTGAGGACTTCTGACACGTGCAGTGCCTTGAGTTCGTTTAAATGCATGGAATGACTCAGTGAATAGGTGGAAGCTGCCGGGGAATGTGATGGCGAACTGGACTTGTTTTTGTAGGGATTCAAGTCGCAGGGGCGTTGTGCCTAAGACTCGCTCTGACCCTGGATGGGGGTCAGTGAGTGATGCGAATTATGACAGGAAAAAATTAGCCCAAGTGCAAGGGTCGGGCAGGCAGGCAGGCGCTGCCTGCCGCCAACGCATCAAGCCAGTTGCTGGTCGATGAAAGCGGTGAGTTGTGCCTTGCTCATGGCACCTACTTTGGTGGCAGCCAATTGACCGCCTTTGAAGAGCATCAGGGTGGGAATGCCACGGATACCAAACTTGGCCGGAATGTCGCGGTTTTCATCGACATTCATTTTTGCAATTTGCAATTTGCCTTCATAAGCCGTCGATACTTCGTCCAGAATGGGTGCGATCATTTTGCATGGGCCGCACCATTCAGCCCAGTAGTCCACCAGTACCGGCAGTCCAGCTTGAAGGACATCGCCTTCGAAAGAAGCATCTGAGACGTGTTTGATGAGTTCACTGGCCATGTTATTTCCTCAAGGTAAAAGGTATTAAAAAGATCGAATCCGGAAATTGTGACAGAAAGCGGTTCAGGCCAACAGGATATGGTTTTTTGGTGCACGGCGCACCTATTTTTATCAGTAAAAGGGTTCAGTTATGAAAAATGTCATGGTGGTGGGGGCCGGGCCAGCCGGGTTGATGGTGGCCGAAGTGCTTTCCAGTGCCGGTGTAGCGGTACAACTTTTTGATGCCATGCCCAGCATTGGGCGCAAGTTTTTGCTGGCAGGCAAAGGGGGATTGAATTTGACCCATTCAGAGCCTGCAGACTTGTTTGCTTCCCGCTATGGGCAGCGGCGCGCGCAAATTGAAACCTTGTTCAAAACTTTTGATGCGGGTAGTGTGCGTGCCTGGGCCGCCTCACTGGGCATTGAAACATTTGTCGGCAGCTCCGGGCGCGTGTTCCCTGTGGACATGAAGGCAGCGCCTTTGCTGCGAGCCTGGCTGGCACGTTTGCGTCATCCTCAAAAAGGATTGCCGGTTGAATTTTTCATGCGCCATAAATGGCTCGGCTGGCCCCCTAGAGCAGGAGACTCTGTTGGGGCAGCGGTATCGACTGCGCCGTTGCAGATGGTGTTTGAAACCCCCAGTGGCCCGGTTCAAAGGCAGGCTGATGCCGTGGTGCTGGCCTTAGGTGGGGGAAGTTGGACCCGCTTGGGTTCAACCGGTGCCTGGGTGTCCTTGTTGCAAGCACGGGGCGTGGCGGTGGCACCGCTGCTTCCATCCAATTGCGGTTTTGATGTCAAGTCTGGTTGGAGTCCGCACTTTGCCTCCCGATTTGCGGGGCAGCCGTTCAAGTCGGTGGCTATTGCGGTACATCCTGCGTCGGGCCCGGCATTTGAACGCAAGGGCGAATTTGTCGCTACAGCGACCGGTGTCGAGGGCAGTCTGATCTATGCCGCATCGAGTCTATTGCGGGATCAAATCCTGGCCTGCGGGCAAGCCAGTTTGGGGCTTGATTTGTTGCCCGATATGCCGCTGGCCCGTGTTCTGGCAGAGGTGCAACATCCGCGTGGTTCGCGCTCACTCTCCAGTCACTTGAAAAGCCGCTTGCACCTGGACGGCATCAAGACCGCCCTGTTGTACGAGTTGTTGACTAAAGACCAGCTGCACGATGCCGTGCAACTGGCGCAGGCCATCAAGGCGTTGCCAATCACGCTGAGCGCCGCACGCCCCATTGATGAAGCCATCAGCAGTGCCGGAGGGGTTTTGTTTGAAGGCCTGACCGACGGCCTGATGCTTGAAAACCTTTCGGGGGTGTTTTGTGTCGGCGAAATGCTCGACTGGGAGGCCCCTACGGGCGGCTATTTGCTGACTGCCTGTCTGGCCAGCGGTGCGGCTGGCGCGCAGGGTGTTTTGGCGTTTTTACAGCCGGGGTAAGGCATTGCAGTGGCGCGGTTTCTTGCGCCTTGCAGGGCAGTGTTAAAGTCAATCAACTGCAACTATTTTTGCTTTTTACCGCTTTGTTTTTCAAGCTGCTGTTGCTGCGCCAATGAAAAGTCTCTACATGGCTAGCCCAAGCATTCTGGGTGCTGATAAACCTGTTTTACCGGTGGTTGCTGCCACGGCACAAAGCTTGCCCGAGCAGGTCAATGCGCTGCGCCGTGCGCGTGCGTTTGCCGAGCCACTGCTGGCTTCTGAAACCCTGGATACGGGTGAAAATATCCTGGCACATGCCGATGCTGTGGCTGAGATTCTGAACGGTATTGGGGGCTCAGAGGCGATGCAGGCAGCCAGTTACCTGGTTTATGCCTGTGACCATCTGAACAAACCGCAAGAAGTGATCGCCAAAGCCTTTGGTGACAACTTTGCCGCCTTGGCGATTGAAACCACCAAACTGGTGCGGGTACAACGTCAGGCGCGACTGACCCGGCCCACTGCACCCGCCCATACCCCGGCAACGCAGCAGGCCGCTGCGTTGCAAACCGAAAATGTCCGCAAGATGCTGCTGGCGTTTTCGCGCGATCTGCGCGTGGTGATGTTGCGGCTGGCCTCCCGGCTGCAGACCCTGCGGTTTTTTGCGGCTGCCAAGTTGCCTGTGCCCGATGGCATTGCGTCCGAGGCCCTACACGTGTTTGCGCCGCTGGCCAACCGCTTGGGCATCTGGGAAATCAAGTGGGAGCTAGAAGACTTGGCGTTCCGGTTTCTGGAGCCTGAGACCTACAAGCAGGTGGCGCGCTTGCTGGACGAAAAACGGGTTGAGCGCGAGGCCCATGTGGAGCGCCTGCGCAGTCAGCTAGAGCACGACCTGAATGCCAACGGCATGCATGCCCAGGTCTCTGGACGACCCAAGCACATCTTCAGCATTGTGAAAAAAATGCGGGGTAAATCCCTGGCGTTCAACCAGGTGTATGACGTGCGTGCCTTGCGCATTCTGGTTGACAGCATCCCCGCGTGCTATGGGGCGCTGAGTTGGGTGCATGATCATTTCACGCCGATTGCAGATGAATTTGATGATTACATTGCCAAACCCAAGATCAACGGCTACCAGTCCTTGCACACCGTGGTACGTGATGCGGCAGGCCAGCCGACTGAAATCCAGATTCGCACCCAAGCCATGCACGACCATGCCGAAAACGGTGTGGCCGCACATTGGGCTTACAAAGAAGCGGGAGCCAAGGGCTACGCCGGGGTCTCGGCCAGCGGTGCATATGACGCAAAAATTGCCGTGTTGCGCCAGCTGCTGGCGTGGGAGCGCGACCTGTCCGATGGCCATACCCAGACCTTGCTGGATGACCGCATCTACGTCTTGACCCCGGATGCGTCCATCGTCGAGTTGCCCCAGGGTGCAACGGCCATTGACTTTGCCTACACCGTGCACACCGACCTCGGCCACCGTTGCCGTGGTGCGCGTGTGGACGGGGCCATGGTACCGCTGAATACACCGCTTAAAAATGGTCAGACGGTTGAGGTCAATGCCGCCAAAGAGGGGGGGCCGTCGCGCGACTGGCTCAACCCCGAGTTGGGCTACTTGGTGAGTCACCGCGCCAAAACCAAGGTGCGCGCCTGGTTCAATGCACTGGCCTTGTCAGAGACCATTGCCAAAGGCCGCGAGGTGGTTGAAAAACTGCTGCAGCGTGAGGGTAAAACCGCCCTCAAGCTGGACGACCTGGCCACCCAGCTGGGTTTTGACAATGCCAATGCCCTGTTTGAAGACGTGGGCAAAGACACCTTTTCACTGCGCCAAATAGAGCTGTTGCTGCGCCCCGACGATGCGCCTCAGTTTGATGCCGACGCACCGTTGCTGCGCAAGGCCCGCAGTGGTAACAACCCGACCAAAGGTGGTTTGCTGGTGGTGGGAGTGGATTCGCTCCTGACACAAATGGCCAAGTGCTGTAAGCCCGCACCGCCTGACCCCATTGTTGGCTTTGTCACGCGTGGCAAAGGGGTCAGTGTGCACCGCAAAGACTGCCCGAACCTGGCCGAGATGGTGGCTAAAAATGGCGAGCGCCTGATCGACGTGGAATGGGGGCTGGGGCAGGCTGCCAGCAGCTCGGTTTACCCAGTGGACGTGGCCATCACGGCGCAAGACCGGCAAGGCCTGTTGCGCGACATCTCTGAAGTCTTCACCAAAGAAAAAATGAACGTCACCGGGGTTCAAACCCAAACCATCAAAGGCATTGCCTGGATGACTTTTACCGTTGAGGTGGCCGACTCTGGCCGTCTGCACAAGGTGCTGGCGCTGGTGCTTGACCTGCCAGGTGTGCGCTCTGCGCGTCGCAAGTAATATTGGCGTATAGCCCTTGTATTAAAAGGGCTAACAGCTATTTAATTTATAGCATTTATGGGATATTTTATGACCCACACCTTCCTCTGGCACGACTACGAAACCTTTGGGGCTAACACCCGCAGTACCCGTCCGGCACAGTTTGCTGCCATTCGTACCGACGCTGCGCTCAACCCCATGGGCGAGCCGATCATGTTCTACTGCCAGCCAGCCAACGACTTTTTACCCGAACCTGAGGCTTGCCTGATCACCGGTATCACGCCACAGGCGTGTCTGGCCAAAGGCATCCCCGAGCCGCAATTTGCCGCCCAGATTGAACAGGCGCTGGCGTGGCCCGGCACCGTGGGTGTGGGCTACAACACCATCCGGTTTGACGACGAAATCACCCGCTTCATGTTCTGGCGCAACCTGATTGACCCCTATGCGCGCGAATGGCAAAACGACTGCGGCCGCTGGGACTTGCTTGACGTGGTACGCACCGCCTACGCGCTGCGCCCCGACGGCATCCAGTGGCCTATCAAGCCAGATGGCAAACCCAGCTTCAAACTCACCGACCTGAGTGCAGCCAACGGCCTGGCGCATGAGTCAGCGCACGATGCCTTGAGTGACGTGCGTGCCACGATTGCGCTCGCGCAACTGGTCAAAGCCGCGCAACCCAAGTTGTTTGACTTCTGCTTTGGTCTGCACAAAAAAGACCGTGTGCTGGCTGAGCTGGGTTTACCCGTCACGCAGGCCAATGCCAAACCGTTCTGGCACATCTCGGGCATGTTTGCGCCTGAACGCGGTTGCCTGGCGCTGATGTGGCCGCTGGCCATGCACCCGGGCAACAAGAACGAACTGCTGGCCTGGGACCTGGCGCATGACCCGTCCGAATTGGTGCGGTTGAATGCTGCTCAGATCCGTCAGCGCCTGTTCACCAGGGCAAGCGAGCTGCCCGAGGGCGTAAGCCGCTTGCCGATCAAGTCCGTGCACCTGAACAAATCACCCATGGTGATGAGCAACCTCAAGGTGTTGAACCCGGCCATGGCGCAGCGTTGGGGCATTGACATGGCCACGCAACTGCAGCACGCTGCTTTGGCACGGGACCTGCCTGACATGAGCGCCATCTGGGCCGAGGTCTTCAAACGCGAAGCCAGCGGCGCGGTGGATGTGGACGAAGACCTGTACGGTGGCTTTGTTGGTAACGCGGATCGCCGCCGACTCAACGATTTGCGCCACAGTACGCCCGAGCAACTGGCCAGGGCACGCCCCGGGTTTGAAGATGTCCGCCTGGGTGAGTTGCTGTGGCGTTATCGCGCCCGGAATTTTCCGCAAACTTTGTCGCTGGAGGAGCTTGATCGTTGGCAAGCGCACCGCGCTGCGCGCTTGCTCGAAGGCCAGGCCGGAGCCTTGACCGTGACCGCTTTGTTTGACCAGATTGACCAGCTTGCTGAAACAGCGGATGAGCGCGGTGAGGCTCTGTTGGGGGCGTTGTATGAGTATGCCGAGAGCATTGCACCTTAGGATGCGCTGTTGGTTTTGACTCGACTTTTCTCGTTATTGGCATCTTCCGTCAGACTGCAGAGTAAACGGTCTTTGTCTTGCCACAGCTGATTGACCCAGTTTTGGCAAAGATCGCGCCAAGCCGTTTCACTGTGCTCAACGTCGTTTGATAAACGGGGCACAGGCAAGGTGCGCACCTTGACCAGTATCCGTGGAACTCGACCCTGTAAAAACTGCCAAAAATTGGGTTGGCCGTCAGGGTAGGCGATGGTCACGTCCAGCACCGCGCCAAATTTTTCGCCCATCGCCTGTAGCGCCAGCGTGATGCCGCCGGCTTTGGGTTTGAGCAGGTGCTTGTAAGGGGATTGCTGGTGCAGCTGCTTGGCCGGAGTACAGCGCGTGCCTTCCAGAAAATTCATCACGCTGGTTGGAATCAATGCGTATTTTTCGCAGGCAGTGCGGGTGGTAGCGGCATCTTTGCCGCGCTCCTCGGGATGCTGTTGCAAGTAAGCCTCGCTGTGACGGCGCATGAAAGGAAACTCAAGCGCCCACCACGCCAGACCCATGATGGGCACCCAGATCAACTCTTTTTTTAGAAAGAACTTCAGCAGCGGAATGCGTCGGTTGAAGACGTGTTGCAGCACCAGAATGTCAACCCAACTCTGGTGGTTACAGACCACCAGATACCACTGTTTGGAGCTGACCTCTTCAATGCCGGACACCGTCCAGTTCAGCTTTTGTGTCAGGCGCATCCAGCCGCTGTTGCCCGCTATCCAAGCCTCGGCAATGCGCAGCAGCAGCGGGTCAATCCATAAACGCACACGTTTGAACGGCAACAACAGTTTGACCAATGAGAACAGTAACAAAATTGGCACCCAAAACAAAATGTTGAGCAGCATCAGGGTTGCAGCCACCGCGCCGCGCAGCAGTGCAGGCAAAGCATTCAGCATAAAGTTCACTTGGTTTCAAAGCTTTGACGGTGGTATCAAACTGCGGTTTGTGTGCCGCCAATGTGGCGTGCGTGTTGGCCAATTTCTGTTAGCAACATTTCTGCCGTTTGCGCACGCATGGACAACGGCTCAAAGTATTTGTTAGCCGAATATGACAAAAACAGCGGACGATTTATCTCGGTGCGAAGCACATAGCCCATCGACCAGTCAAAGAACTGACGTTTTTCAATTTCAGTTGAACTCAAAATCGCAGACTGGCTGTGCCTGCTGTCGCGCAAAATTTTGGCGTAGACCTGATGCACAGCGGCACGCTCACCTTCAAGTGCCTGAAAAAAATAGCCATCGGCCATGACCAGTAAGCCGGTGATGCCGCTTTCAGTGTTGTTGCGGCGCGATTTGTCCAAAATGTCATGTATGTCCATGGGACCGAATTGGGCAGAGACTTTGCTGGCATAAATCAAACGGATAAGAATAGACATGGGGAAAAGCTCCAGTTGTATAACTTTGAAATGACAAATGGCCAAATGCAACTTGTGGCGCGTATTTTCGTGGATGATTGGTGCATGAGCACCTCAGACTTACCCCACCCTCCCGTTCCCCTTGCCGTGGCGTTGATCGGTTACGGCGGCGCTGGCCGTGTGTTTCATGCGCCATTGATCTCAGGCGTACCCGGATTGCAGTTGTGCTGCATTGTGACGCGCCAAAGTGACGCTGTGCAGCACGATTGGCCCCACGTTCAGTGTGAGCCACATGTTGCCACTGTTTTGCAAGACCCCAGCATTGACCTGGTGGTGATTGCCACGCCCAACGCCAGCCACTTTGAATTGGCGCAGGCCGCCTTGAAAGCGGGTAAACATGTGCTGATTGACAAACCCTGCACGGTCACCCTGGCCGAAACACAGACCCTGCTGGCGCTGGCGCACACCCAGGGCAAAGTGCTGACGGTGTTTCAAAACCGGCGCTTTGACAGTGATTTTCTGGCCTTGCAGCAAGTTATTCAAAGTGGTGCACTGGGTCGTTTGGTCGAGGTGAATTCGCACTTTGACCGCTATCGGCCTGCAGTGCCCGTGCGCTGGCGCGAGCAAGATCTGCCCGGCTCAGGCCTGTGGTTTGATTTGGGGCCGCATCTGGTCGATCAGACCCTGATGTTGTTTGGTCTGCCCGATGACATTCTGCTGGACCAAGCCAAGGTGCGTGAAGGTGCACAGGTCAACGACTGGTTTCATGCGGTATTACGCTACACCACCAGACATAATGGCCTGCGCGTGGTACTGCATGCCAGCACGCTAGTGGCTGATTTGGGGCCACGTTGGGCGGTGCACGGTTCAAATGGGAGTTTCACCAAATTTGGCTTGGATCCGCAAGAAGATGCGCTCAAAGCCGGTGCGCGACCGCAGCTGGATGGTTTGCAAGACTGGGGTAAAGACCCGAACGCGGGTGAGGTTTTGAGCTGGAAAACGTTGCCTGGCGTGGTCGCGCCGGTGTCGGTGCGCTGCGCCACGCCCGAGCGTTCTGGTAACTATCTAGCCTACTACGCGCAACTGCGCGACCACATCAGGAGCCGTGCGCCGCAACCCTTGGTCACTCCTGACCAGGTGCGCGCGGTGATGCAGTTGCTGACGCTGGGTGAGTCAAGCGCTGCCCAAGGGCGTTTTATACCTTTGAACCCACCAGCAGCCTGATGGATTCCCTACCCGTTTAGACGGCGCTGCTGGCCAGTGTGTAGGGAATCGACACAAAGGCCACAAAACTGACCGACATGAACGTGCCGAACACGATGGAGAGGTACTTGGTCACGAATTGGTTGAGATCTTTGTTCATATGCTTTTTGGGTGAGGCGTGTTGAGATGGGTGAATCATCTCAGGCAAAATCGTCACCCCCTAGTCCTTTTACGCTCGGTTACCTCTGATACATCAATGTGCATGGTTGCAATGCTGGGGCCGCACAGTACCCCTTGTGGCGACTCGAAAAGCCGTCAAACCTTACACTCGCACGCTTCCCACCGCTTGAGTTTTCATGAACGCCCCTGTTGACGTCTCTTTTTTTCCGCGCCACGCCAAACCCCTGACCAGTTACCGCAAGTTCTGGGCGGCGCGCTTGGGCACAGCCCCATTTTTCCCAATGAGTCGCGACGAAATGACCCAACTGGGCTGGGACAGTTGCGACATCATCATCGTCACTGGTGATGCCTATGTGGATCACCCCAGCTTTGGCATGGCGGTGATTGGCCGGATGCTGGAAAACCAGGGCTTTCGTGTTGGCATCATCGCCCAACCTGACTGGCAAAGTGCCGATCCTTTCAAGGTGCTGGGCAAGCCCAACCTGTTTTGGGGCGTGACCGCGGGCAACATGGACAGCATGATCAACCGCT
>JAVHPS010000021.1:0-15606 GCA_036170715.1 Rhodoferax sp.
CTTGCACCAGGTTCAGCGTGTCGGGCTGCAGGGTGTAGTCGTCGCCAATCAGCTCCAGTTTGAGCCAGGGTGTGGCAAACACCTCGCGCGCCATGTGCGCGGTGGTAATGACTTCTTGCAGCGTGTGGCAGCCCGCCGTGTTGGGCAGCACCGGCACGGCCAGTTCGCCCAGCAGCTGCCAGAAACGGTTGCCGGTGTCGGGTGCGGACAGGTTTTGCCGGCGCAGCGATGCCGTCAGCATGGCGGGCCGGGCGCGCGTCACAGCGGCTTGCAATATGCTATGCGATGGATAGCGTGCTGTGCCCAGTAACAGGCGGCTAGAGAACGATTTGCCGTATAAAACCAAGGCATCGTCCGGGGTTGGTGTGGGGGCTGGGGGTAAGGGTGTCATGGTGATCAAGGGGGTAGGTTAGCCGCCGACCACGGGTGCAATCAGGTCGATGCGGTCGCCCTCATGCAGTGCGGTTTGCGGGTAGCGGGTTTGGGGGATGAACTGCAGGTTGATGGCAGCGGCAAACGGTGGTTTGGCTTGCAGCGCGGCCACCGCGTCGGCCAGCGTCGCCCCGCCAGCCAGGGTCAGCGGGGCCTGGTTAACCCAAACGTGCAGGGTATCGGGGGCGTTCATGAAACCGCCCTAAACCTGCAGGTGTTCAACCGTCAGCGACCAACGCGCCGCCAGGGCTGAGCTACCGTTGGCCAGCAGTTCCAGCACCACGTCGTGCAGCGCCGGCGAGATCAGGTAGCCATGCCGGTACAGGCCGTTGACTTGTAAGGTGCGTGCGCCCAGCCAGCGCACGGCGGGCTGGTTGTCGCCCAGGGCTGGGCGGCATTGCGCCACCAGGTCGATGATGCGCGCCTCGCCAAAACCACTGTCCACGGTGTAGGCCGCGCTGAGCAGTTCCAACGCTGATCGCACGCTGACCGGGGAAATGTCGTCGGATTCGATTTCGGTTGCCCCAACCAAAAAATACCCGTCCTGTTTGGGCGCGATGTAGATCGGGTAGCGCGGATGTACCAGCCGGGTTGGGCGCGACAGGGTCACGTGCGGGGCCAGCAGGGTGATGATTTCGCCGCGCACGCCGCGCAGCTCGGGCCACTGCGGCTGCGCACCCAGGCCACGGCAGTCCAGCACCCAGTCGGGTTGGCCGGGCTGGCCGGGGCAAAAGTCGGCCGGGCTGCGTGGGCTGCTCCAGTGCAGCGTGACACCCAGGCGTTGCAGCTGTGCCAGTAGCGCATCCATCAATTGGTGGTTGTCCAGCTGGCCTTCGCCGGGCAGGTACAGGCCTTGGGCAAAGCGTGCGCCCAGGCCGGGCTCTAGTTGCTCCAGGCCGCTGGCATCAAGCGGCTGCGAGCGTGGCAGGTCGGGCAGACGCTGCCCGGTGGCAGCCAGCAGTTGGGCAAAACGCTGTGCATCGGCCGCATCCTGGCGATGCCACAGCACCAGCGTGCCTTGTTGCTGAAAAAACACCGGTGCGTCCAGCGCAGCAATCAGTTCGGGCCAGCGCGTCAGGCCATACTGGCCCATGCGCACCACCCGGTCTTCGGCCACCGCCGATTCGGCCAGCGGGGCCAGCATGGCGGCGGCGGCAAAGGCAGCGGCGCTTCGGTTGCTGGCCTCGTTGGCCTCATAAACTGTCAATTTGTGCCCGGCGCGTGCCAGCGAACAAGCCAGCAGTCGGCCCATCAGGCCAGCGCCCAAAATTACGATGTGCATGTGCCCGTTGTCAACCCGCTCGGCAGCGGATACGAGAGGGTGTGTTGAAACGTGTGCCATCTGTTTGCTCCATGCAAAAAGTTGGCAGGTCGGCGGCGTTGGCCGGGTAGAAAACCTCGTCAGAGAAGGCGGCGAAGACCCGGGTTCAACATGCTTCCCTGCGCGAGGATTACCTCAATCAGGTTCAAAGGGACTTTCTCAGTCGGCCTGGCAGTTTGAGCTGCAGACCAACACCCCTAGCGAATGCGCCAACGTGTGGCGCGGGCGGGATTCTACGGCTGACTAGGCCTCGCCACCAAAATGGGCACTCAGGTTGTCAATGTATTGCTCGACCATTTTTTCAAATTCGGCTTCCACCACGGGCGCCACCACCATCTTCATCAAACCCGGTAGCGGCAGCGTCAGGTCGCCGTGGATGTGGAGTTCAAGCTGGGTTGATTTTTTCTTGTCCGTGATCTTCCAACTGCCTGAGACCAGGGCATTGCCTTCACCCTGCACCGGAGTCCAGACCACGCTGCCCTTGGCTTTGTTGCTGCTGTATTTGGACGCGTAAATGGTTTGCAGGTTAACTTGCGCCAGGCCAATTTTGGCCATTTCCCAGCGGTAGGTGTTTTGGCCCAGATCGACCAGTTGGTCGACTTTGGGAAAAAAGCTGGCTGAGGTGGGCACATGGCTGAGTACTTCAAAGACGCTTGCATAGTCCGCCTTGACGGCAAATTCGTAGCCCAAATCGATCGTGACGGTGATGGCCATGGGGGTCTCCAAGTGGTTGATACAACAGGTGCGACGGTAGCCCAAAGTTTGCCACCACAATACCGGCTTCAATCATAAGGCCCACATGCGTTTGCTACTTGCCCCGATGGAAGGGCTGCTGGATTTTGTACTGCGCGACATTTTGACCCGCGTCGGTGGTGTGGAGCGGTGTGTCTCTGAGTTCATTCGTGTCACCGACACGTTGCTGCCTGAGCGCGTTTTTTTGCGCTATGTACCTGAGCTCAAGTGCGGCGGCAAGACGACCGCGGGTGTGGCGGTACGGCCGCAGTTGTTGGGCTCTGACCCAGTTTGCTTAGCTGAAAACGCGGCCAGTCTGGCCAGCTTGGGGCCAGAGGGCATTGATCTGAATTTTGGTTGCCCGTCACCGGTGGTCAATCGGCATCGGGGTGGCTCGGCGTTGCTTGACGAGCCCGAGTTGCTGTACCGCATTGTGCTGGCCGTTCGCCAGGCCGTGCCAGCCCATTTGCCGGTGTCGGCCAAGATGCGTTTGGGTTTGCACGATGACACCCGGGCAGAAGCCTGTGCGTTGGCCATAGAGTCCGCTGGCGCGAGTGAATTGGTGGTGCACGCCCGTACCAAATCCGATGGCTACCGGCCACCGGCCTACTGGGAACGGATTGCCGATATTCGTCAGGTGGTGCGTTTGCCCTTGGTGGCCAATGGCGAAATATGGAGCGTGGCTGACGCGTTGCGCTGCCGCCAGGTGTCTGGATGCCAGCGCCTGATGCTGGGGCGTGGCATGGTGGCCAATCCGGCGTTGGCACGGGCCATTTTGGGCGTTGGCGCGGTGCAGTCTGAACCGTTGACCTTGCCCTGGTCTGAGCTATTTGGTTTGATGGAACAATTTTGGCTATTGGTGGTGCAACACCTCGATCGTGACCAGCAGACGGGCCGACTCAAACAATGGTTGAACCTGTTGCGGCGTGCTAACCCGCCGGCGCAAGAAGCTTTCATGGCGGTGCGCCAGTTCCATGATCCGCGCGATGTCGCGCTCTGGTTTGAACGGCAACGCCAGTTGTTGGCGCATCGGTCGTTGCCGACCTGAGGCTTGAATTACGCCCAGATGGCACCATGTCCTGTGAGTCTGGGGTTGTTGATTGCCCCCGATAGAATGTTTTCATGGCCACAAAAACTCCAAAAACTCCAAAAACGCCCCAACCCAACCCAGCGCGCGTGCCTGACGCAGACGACGACGGTGTGGTGGTGCTGGAACGCCGCACGCAACGCACCCGTCCACCGTCCATGTACCAGGTGGTGATGCTCAATGACGACTACACGCCGATGGAGTTTGTGGTGCTGGTGATTCAGGAGTTTTTTGGCAAAGACCTTGAAAGCGCGACCCAGATCATGCTCAAAATTCACCTGGACGGCCGTGGCGTGTGTGGCGTGTATTCACGCGACGTGGCGGCTACCAAGGTGGATCAGGTGATGGACGCTGCCAACAAAGCCGGGCATCCGTTGCAGTGTGTCAGTGAACCCTTGGAACCTTGAGGATTTTGTAATCCATTTACCCTGAACTGATTCTGAAATCAGATTACAGTCAAGTCTCGAAACAAAGCTATCAAAAGGAACCACATGATTGCCCAAGAACTGGAAGTCAGCCTTCACATGGCATTTGTCGAAGCGCGGCAACAGCGCCATGAATTCATCACGGTTGAGCACTTGCTGCTGGCCCTGCTGGACAACCCGAGTGCGGCTGAAGTGCTGCGGGCCTGCTCAGCCAACATTGACGACCTGCGCAAGTCGCTGGTCACCTTCATCAAGGACAACACGCCGCAAGTTGCAGGCAGCGACGAGGTCGACACCCAGCCCACGCTGGGTTTTCAGCGTGTGATACAGCGCGCCATCATGCACGTGCAGTCCACCGGCAGTGGTAAAAAAGAAGTGACCGGGGCGAATGTGCTGGTGGCGATTTTTGGCGAGAAAGACTCACACGCCGTGTATTACCTGCACCAGCAGGGGGTCACCCGGCTGGACGTGGTGAACTTCATTGCCCATGGCATCAAAAAATCTGACCCGCCGGAGCCGGCCAAAGCAGGTGACAGCCAGTCTGAAGCCGAAGAAGCCGGTGGCGAGAAGAGCGAGAAGTCTTCGCCCCTGGAGCAGTACACACAAAACCTGAACCAGCTGGCCAAAGACGGCAAGATTGACCCGCTGATCGGGCGCGAGTACGAAGTGGAGCGCGTGATCCAAATCCTGTGCCGTCGGCGCAAGAACAACCCATTGCTGGTGGGCGAAGCGGGTGTGGGCAAAACCGCCATTGCCGAGGGGCTGGCCTGGCGCATCACACAAAAAGCCGTGCCTGAAATCCTGGCTGACTCCATCGTTTATTCGCTCGACATGGGGGCGTTGCTGGCGGGTACCAAATACCGTGGCGATTTTGAGCAACGACTCAAAGGTGTCTTGAAGTCGATCAAAGACAAGCCCAACACGGTGTTGTTCATTGACGAAATTCATACCCTGATTGGCGCTGGTGCGGCATCCGGCGGCACGCTTGATGCGTCCAATCTGCTCAAGCCGGCACTGAGTTCTGGCGCGCTCAAGTGCATTGGTGCTACCACGTTCACCGAATACCGGGGTATTTTTGAAAAAGACGCAGCCTTGAGCCGTCGTTTCCAGAAGGTGGATGTGGTCGAACCCACCGTCGAGGAAACGGTTGAAATTCTCAAGGGCCTGAAGTCGCGTTTTGAAGAGCATCACAACGTCAAGTACGCAGTGGCTGCGTTGCAGGCCGCCGCCGAATTGAGTGCCAAGTACATCAACGACCGGCATTTGCCCGACAAAGCCATTGACGTGATTGACGAGGCCGGGGCGGCACAGCGCATTCTGGCTCCGAGCAAGCGTAAAAAAATCATCACCAAGGCCGAGGTGGAAGACATTGTGGCCAAAATTGCCCGCATTCCGCCTGCCAATGTCTCGCATGATGACCGCGGCAAACTCAAGACCCTGGAGCGCGACCTGCGCAATGTGGTGTTTGGTCAGGACTTGGCGCTGGACAAGTTGGCCTCGGCGGTCAAGATGGCGCGTTCAGGCCTGGGCAAGGGTGACAAGCCAATTGGCTCCTTCCTGTTCAGCGGCCCCACTGGGGTGGGTAAAACCGAAGCAGCCAAACAACTGGCCTACATCATGGGCATTGAGCTGATTCGCTTTGACATGAGCGAATACATGGAGCAGCACGCTGTGAGCCGCCTGATTGGCGCGCCACCGGGTTATGTGGGGTTTGATCAGGGTGGTTTGCTGACCGAAGCCATCACCAAAAAACCGCACTGTGTGTTGTTGCTGGATGAAATTGAAAAAGCCCATCCGGCCATCTTCAATGTGCTGCTGCAGGTGATGGACCATGGCACCTTGACGGACAACAACGGCCGCAAGGCCGACTTCCGCAACGTCATCATCATCATGACCACCAATGCCGGGGCCGAGACCATGAACAAGGCCAGCATTGGCTTTACCAACCCGCGCCAGGCAGGTGATGAAATGGCCGACATCAAACGCCTGTTTACGCCCGAATTCCGTAACAGGCTCGACGCGGTGGTGAGCTTCAAGGCGCTGGATGAAAAAGTGATCTTGCGGGTGGTGGACAAGTTCCTGTTGCAACTGGAGGCACAGCTGGCCGATAAAAAGGTCGAGGTGACTTTTACCGACAAGCTGCGCAAGCACCTGGCCAAAAAAGGGTTTGACCCGTTGATGGGCGCACGTCCCATGCAGCGCCTGATTCAGGACACGATTCGCCGTGCCCTGGCTGACGAATTGTTATTTGGTCGCTTGATGGATGGCGGCCGTTTGACAGTTGATCTGGACGAGCAAGACGAGAGCAAAACCGAAGTCTTGCTTGACATTCAGCCTTTGTCCAAAAAAGAAGGCAAGCCCAAACCAGAGGCTCAGGAGGCCACCACCTCCTGAGTCAGTCCGTGCGGCAACTACTTGGCCGCGTTGAGCCTTTTGACCCCGGCCACAAAACGTTGCAGGGTGGTTGACAGCACACCCCTTGGAATTGTCACTTCAATCAGCTGAAAGCGGCCCCGGGTGACCACGGCCAGGTGCAATGCGGCTTGCAGCTCGGCGCGGGTGTTCACGCGCACCCCGTCACCGCCCATGCCGCTGGCCATCTCGGCAAAGCCCCAGTGGTCGAGGTCGTTGAAGCCAGATTCGGGTTGAAAGGTGCGCAGCATTTCCCAACTGGCGTTGTTGAAAACGATCACGATCGGGTCCCAGCCGTAACGACGGCAGTTGCCCAGTTCCCAACCGGTCATCTGGAACGCGCCGTCGCCTACCAGAATCAGTGGGCGCTCCCCGGTAGCGGCTTGCAGACCCAGCCCGGCGGGGACACCAAAACCCATGGTGGCGTAGTAGCCGGGCGCGACCAGCGCGGTGTGCTTGATTTCCATGGCAGTGAACAGGCAGTCACCCATGTCAGAGGCAATGGGCATCTTGCCGTGCGCGGCCATCAGGTCGTTGACGGCGGTGGCAATGTCGGTGGGTGTGATGCTTTGCGCATCGTCCACCAAGCCCACGGGGAACAGCTGGGGTGTCACGCTGAAGGTTTTGTCTGGGCCCGGCACGCGCTCAAGCATGCGGTTCACCACCGCAGCCAGTGGCAGTTTGGCGTAGGTGTGGTAGCCAATGTTGACCTGGCCGTTGAGCGCCTGGATGGTTTTGCGCATGTCGATTTTGGTCTCGGACACGGCAAAGTTGGTGTCGCAAATGATCTCACCTAACAAAAACAGGCTGTCTGAGCTCTCCACTAAGTGTGTGACTTCAGGGAACCCCGCCACACCCATGTAAGTACCGACCAAAGGCGCGTCTTGCTCTGACAGCAAGCCGCGTCCCATGAAGCTGGTCACCACTGGCAGCCCCAGGCGGCGTGACAAGGTGGCCACCTTGTCTTCAAGACCGTAGCGGCGCACCTCCACGCCGACCATCAGCACCGGGGAGTGGGCTTGCGCGAGCCGCTCCAGAATTTCCTCCACGCAGGCATCCAGGGCATCTGCATCCACTGCTGGTGCGGTTTGCGGTAGCACTTCAGCACAGGGCTCAGCCACCATGTCGCGCGGAATTTCAATGTACACCGGCTCCGAATGGCGCAGGCAGCTGGCCAGCACGCGGGCGATGTCGGCCGGTGCCCGTGCGGCATCGTCCAGGCGGCATTGGTCGCAGGTGATTTCTTTGAAAATCTGGAACTGACTGTCAAGCGTTTTGGCCTGGTGGTGCAGCAGCAGCCCCGAGCGCGATTCGTTTTTACCCGGGCCGCCCGAGAGCACCACCAGCGGTGACTTTTCGGCAAACGCGGCGGCTACCGAGTTGATCATGTTCAGCGCCCCGGCCCCGTAAGTGACGGCAGCCACACCCAGACTGCCGTTGATGCGTGCCGCAGCGTCGGCGGCAAAGCCCACGCCAGGTTCATGGCTCAATGTGTAGAGCGGCAAAATTTTCGAGGCTTCAATGATGCGAAAGTAGGGCAGGGCAAAGTCGCCGGGGATGCCAAAAATCTGCCGCGCACCGTGCTTTTTGAGCGCGGTCAACAGCTGTTCGGTGAGATTCATGTGGAATGTCTCCAAGAGGTTGAAAGTGCCGGGATTATCGTGTCTGAAGCGGGCAAGAATGCCGGGTTTGTCAGTTGTCACAGGGGGGTGTGCCGTAACATGCTGGATTATTTTTAAGGAGTTTTCAGATGAGCATCAGCACAGTTGGCATTGTGGGCGCAGGCACGATGGGCAATGGCATTGCACAGGCCTGTGCGGTTTCGGGCATGAACGTGGTGATGGTGGACATTTCAGATGCGGCTGTGGCCAAAGGCATTGCCACCGTGTCGGGTAGTCTGGATCGACTGCTGAAAAAAGAAAAGATCACGGCAGCAGACAAAGCGGCGGCACTCTCGCGCATCAAAGGCAGCACCCGCTATGACGATCTCAAGGGGGCGCAACTGGTGATTGAAGCCGCCACTGAAAACTACGACCTCAAGGTCAAGATCGTCAAGCAGCTTGACGCACTGCTGGCCCCGGAGGTGATCGTGGCATCGAACACCTCGTCGATTTCCATCACCAAGCTGGCGGCGGTAACGGGTCGTGCCGACAAGTTCATTGGCATGCACTTCTTCAACCCGGTGCCGATGATGGCCTTGGTGGAGATCATTCGTGGGCTGCAAACCAGTGATGCCACCCACGCTGCCGTGCACGCCATGGCCACCGCTTTGGGCAAAACGCCCATCACGGTCAAAAACGCGCCGGGTTTTGTGGTCAACCGCATTCTGGTGCCGATGATCAACGAAGCCTTTTTTGTGCTGGCTGAAGGCCTGGCTTCACCCGAAGACATTGATGCCGGCATGAAACTGGGTTGCAATCAGCCGATTGGCCCGCTGGCGTTGGCCGACATGGTGGGCCTGGACGTGTGCCTGGCGGTGATGGAAGTCTATTTGGCCGAGTTTGGCGACAGCAAGTACCGTGCTTGCCCGCTGCTGAAAGAAATGGTAGCCGCCGGCCGCTTGGGGCGCAAGACCGGGCAGGGTGTTTATAGCTATTAAAAATAGAGCTACTCGCCCTTATATAACGTGGGCTAGAGGCCTATTTTCTATATATTTTTGTTGCTTGCATGCAATCGTTGTAACGGTTGTCACCCATGCAGCGACAATGCCTGTCCCTTTTTAGAACCTGCCGGGCTCGTTTCCTGGCCTTTTTTGCATGTCAGATTGTTCAGAGATTGAAGTGCGTCCCGCCAAAGAGCGTGATGCCCAAGCCATTGCCCAAATCCAGGCCGCCGCCAGCCAAGCCGCCTTCAAGGCGCAGTTTCCGGGTGAACCCATGCCGGAATTTGATTCACTGAAAAAAAGCCAGGCTTATTGGCGTGAAGCCATTGAATTTGCCGATCCGCAAGTCTGGGTTGCCACGCAAGGCGGCGAGGTGGTGGGGTTTGTGGGCTTTGATCGCTCACGTGACCCGAAAACCCCAGCCACCATGGGTGAAATTTGGGCCTTGTATGCCCGCCCGAGCCATTGGGCCAAAGGGGTGGGGCTGGCGCTGTGGGATGCGGCGCGTGACGGACTGGTGGAAGAAGGCTGCACCAAGGTCACCGTCTGGGTGCCGCTGGGTTACGAGCGAGCCCTGCGGTTTTTTGACATGGCCGGTTTCAAGCGTGAGATGACCAGTATCAAAACGGTGCTGGTGGGGTTGACGCGCTTGGAAGAAATCCGCTTCAAACGCGACCTGACCTGATCACCTTCCTTTTGTTGCAGGGCGCAACCAGGCGCGCTGTCACTTGAGAGTCACAGCGGGTCGCTTTTGGCGCGTTGTGGCCGTACGGCCGCGGGCAGTCAGAGTCGGCGCAGCACCGCGCTGCCGATTGAATACCCAGCACCAAATGAGCAGATCACGCCCACATCACCGGCCTGGATGTCATCATGGTGGCGGTGAAAAGCGATGATGGAGCCAGCTGATGCGGTGTTGGCAAATTCGTTCAAAATGACCGGCGCTTCGTCCAGCGTGGCATCGCGCCCGAGCAGCTTGCGGCCAATCAGCTGGTTCATGGCCAGGTTGGCCTGGTGCAGCCAGAAGCGGCGCACGTGCTTGGGTGTGAATCCATGTTTGTTGAGGTGGCTGCTGATGTGCGCAAAGGCCATCGGGCAGACTTCTTTGAACACCTTGCGGCCTTCTTGCTGAAACAGCATGTCGCGGTCGTCGGGGTTGCGGTCTTCGCTGCGCCACATGTAGCCGGCGTTGTTGCGGATGTTGTTGGAAAACGTGGTTTGCAGCTGGGTGCCGAGCACTTCAAACGCGCCCGCCGGCACCAAATCCAGCCGCTCGACCAGGATGGCGGTGCAGACATCGCCAAAAATGAAGTGGCAGTCGCGGTCTTTCCAGGCCAGGTGCGGCGAGGTGATCTCGGGGTTGACCACCAACACGGCGCGCGCTGTGCCGCATTTGACGGCGTTGACCGCCATCTCCAGGCCAAAGGTGGCCGACGAGCAGGCCACGTTCATGTCAAAGCCAAAACCTTCAATGCCCAGGGCGGTCTGGATTTCAACCGCCAACGCCGGGTAGGCGCGCTGCATGTTGGCTGCGGCGCAGATCACGCCGTCCACATCAGCGGCCGTTTTGCCAGCACGCGCCAAGGCATCACGGGCGGCGGCGATGCTCATCTCAGCCATCAGAGACACCTCATGGTCAGGGCGAATGCGCAGTCGTGGGCGCATGCGGGTCGGGTCGAGCACGCCCGATTTTTCCACCACATAGCGGCGCTGGATGCCGGAGGCTTTCTCAATGAACTCAACGCTGGAATAGGGCACGGCGGTGCGCGTGCCAGCGGCAATTGCTGCGGCGTGGGCGGCGTTGTCCAGGTCTGCAAACTGGTTGAACGATGCCACCAGTTCGGCATTGGTGATGACTTCAGGGGGGTGATACAGGCCAGTGCTGCTGATACATACGCGGTGCATGGGGACGCTTTCTGAAACGGATTGGGTGCACCGCTAGGTGCTAAAAACCCCATTATCAAGCCTGCTGCGGGGATATTTGGCGGGGCTTTCGGCCATTGTGCTGCGTCTACGATGCAGCACAATGCCCACTGCGCTGGTTTTGATTTGATTTTTTTGGAGTGATGTTTATGGCGGGCAGCCTGCTTTTGTTATTGGACGATATTGCCACGGTGCTGGATGATGTGGCGTTGTTGACCAAGGTGGCGGCAAAAAAAACCGCGGGGGTGTTGGGTGATGACCTGGCTTTGAACGCGCAGCAAGTGGCCGGTGTGGATGCCGATCGGGAATTGCCAGTGGTGTGGGCAGTGTGCAAAGGCTCGTTCATCAACAAGGCCATTCTGGTGCCCGGGGCGTTGCTGCTGAGCTGGGTGACACCCTGGGTGATCGTGCCGTTGCTGATGGCCGGTGGTTTATTTTTGTGTTTTGAGGGTTTTGAGAAAGTCGCGCACAAACTGCTGCACGCCAGCAGCGACGATGCAGCCGCGCATGCCCAATTGGTCAAGGCGCTGAGTGATGGGTCGGTTGACCTGGTGGCGCTTGAAAAAGACAAGATCATGGGGGCGGTGCGCACCGACTTTATTTTGTCGACCGAGATCATTGTCATTACCCTGGGCACGGTGGCCAGCAGCGCCTTTCTGACCCAGCTCAGCGTGCTGGCCGGCGTGGCGGTGCTGATGACCCTGGGGGTGTATGGCCTGGTGGCGGCAATTGTCAAAATGGATGACTTGGGCTTGTATTTAAGCCAGCGCCAGAGCGCTTTTGCCGCTGGCTTGCAGCAAGCGGTGGGGCGCGCTTTGGTGCGCACGGCACCGCTGCTCATGAAGGGCTTGACCGTGTTGGGCACGCTGGCCATGTTTCTGGTGGGGGGCGGGATTTTGGCGCATGGCTGGCATCCACTGGGGCAGGGCATCGATCAACTCAGCACGCTGATGCCGGTTTGGTTGCAGGGTGTGGCTGCGCTGCTGTTGAACTTGTTGACCGGGGTGGTGGCAGGTGCTTTGGCGCTGCTTGTGGTTACTTTTGTGCAGCGCTTCGGCTTTAAAAAATCATGATGTCTTTGGCATGTAGCCCTTATATTTAAAGGGATAGATGCTATAAAAAATAGCTACTGATGCTGCATCAAGTCGTGCAGCAGGCCGTGGCGCAAACCGCCGCTGGCTTGCTCCAGGCGCTGGATGCCGAGCCAGCCAAACACCGCTCGCAGCACACTCAAACCGCCCCCAATGATGGGGCGGCGGTCTTCGCGCAGGCCAGGCAGTTGCAGCTGCGCCAGCGTGCGGGCACTGAGCAGCTGACCCAGCAGCCAGTCCAGACCGGCCTGGGTTACAGAACCCGCTGGCCAACCACAGGCCACCAGCACGTCGGCCATGGCATTGACTGTGCCGGCCGAGCCATAAGCCACGTCCCACTGGGCAGGGCCAAAGTCCGCATGCGCGCTGGCCAGCACCTGGTGGGCTGCGCTTTCTGCGCATTCAAACGCTGCTTCTGAAAATATGCCATCGGCAAAGTAGCCCATCGACCAGGCGATGCTGCCCAGGTGGAATGAAGCCACGCGCTGCGGCGTGGCGCCCACGCCAAGGATGAGTTCGGTGGAGCGTCCACCAATGTCAAGCACCAGCCGTCGCTCAGGTTGCCGCGGTAGGGCTTGGGCGACTCCGAGGTAAATCAGTCGCGCTTCTTCTTCGCCCGAGATCACTTCAATCGGGAACCCCAGTTTTTTGCTACCGGGGGTCAGGAAAGCCGCGCGGTTTTGTGCTTCGCGTAGGGTTTGTGTGGCAACCACGCGCACGGCAGCGGCTTCAAAGCCGACCAGTTGTGCGCCAAACCGCTCCAGACAGTCCCATCCGCGCTGCATGGCGTGCAGGCTCAGATGGCCTTGGTCGTCAAGACCATTGCCTTGGCGCACGGTTTCCTTGAGGTATTGGGTGCGGTAAAACTGACCGTTTTCAATGCGGCCCATTTCCAGCCGGAAACTGTTGGAGCCCAGGTCAACCGCCGCCAGACGTTGATTTTTTTGCATCATGATGTTGCGTTGCTGTCTGGTTGCCAGCATAGCATTGCATGGCAAACGCCAGCCACGTAGCTGACTTGGTTGTCACACGCTTGTCACATAGCTGTCTTAAATTACGCCCTGTCGAACCCGGTGCGGTTCCAGACACCGTTTCAATCAAACCAAGGACTCTTTATGACGACACGTGCTTTCAAATCCGTTTTGGCGACGACAGCGGTCGCTTTTTTGGGCCTCACCGCACTCAGCCAAGTGGCACATGCGCAAGGCATTACCGGTGCGGGGGCTTCGTTTCCGGCACCGATTTACGCCAAGTGGGCAGCAGAATACAACAAGGTGACGGGCGTTAAAGTGAATTACCAGTCGGTCGGTTCGGGCGCAGGCATTAAACAAATTGACTCCAAAACGGTTGATTTTGGTGCCTCAGACATGCCTTTGACCGACGAAGTGTTGGCGAAAAAAGGCCAACTGCAGTTTCCGACCGTGATCGGCGGCACCGTGCCGGTGGTCAACATCAAGGGCATTGCCCCGGGCCAAATGAAGCTTGACGGACAAGTGTTGGGTGACATTTACCTGGGCAAAATCACCAAGTGGAATGATGCCGCCATCAAGGCCTTGAACCCTGGCCTGGCTTTGCCAGATGCGGACATTGCGCCGGTGCGCCGTGCGGATGGTTCGGGTACCACGTTTAACTTTACCAACTACTTGAGCCGCGTCCATCCTGAATGGAAAGCCAAGGTGGGTGAAGGTACGGCTGTGAACTGGCCTGTGGGCGCTGGCGGCAAGGGCAACGAAGGTGTGGCCTCGTTTGTGAACCGTTTACCCAACTCGATTGGCTATGTGGAGTATTCCTACGTCAAGCAAAACAAAATGACTTACACCCAAATGAAGAACAAGGATGGCGTGTTTGTGTCACCGAGCGAAGAAGCTTTCAAGGCCGCCGCCGCAGGTGCTGACTGGAACAAGTCGTTTTACCAACTCATCACCAACCAGCCTGGCAAAGGCACCTGGCCCATTTCTACTGCGACCTTCATCTTGATGCACCTGCAACAGGACAAGCCCGCACAAGCCACCGAAACGTTCAAGTTCTTCACCTGGGCCTTCAAGAGCGGCGACAAGCTGGCCTCAAGTCTGGACTATGTGGCCTTGCCTGACAGCGTGATTGCCAGCATCGAGAAATCCTGGGGCAAGGTCAAGGACACCGCTGGCAAACCTGTGGCGTTGAAATAAATCGTTGGCATGGGGCCTCTTTGAACCTTAGGAACGCTTGTGATGTCCACTACACTTTCAGCCCGAGATATGTCGTTGAATTCACCTGAAACCTCCGCTGGACGTGCCATGCCACAAGCTTTTTCTGTCAAACAGGCTCCATCTGGCCCCTGGGCTGATCGTGTTTTTGCATGGCTTGCCAAAAGTGCTGCACTGTTGACCCTGGGCTTGTTGATTGCGATTCTGGCCTCTCTTACTGCGGGTGCCTGGCCGGCCATTGAAAAATATGGCCTGGGCTTTTTGACCACCGCCACCTGGGATCCGGTTAAAGAAGAATTTGGTGGCCTGGTGATGATCTACGGCACCTTGATGACCTCGTTGATCGCGTTGCTGATTGCGGTGCCGGTCAGTTTCGGTATTGCCATTTTTCTGACCGAATTGTCACCGGCCTGGTTGAAGCGCCCCTTGGGCACGGCCATTGAACTGTTGGCTGCAATCCCGTCCATTGTCTATGGTATGTGGGGATTGTTGGTGTTTGGTCCGATTTTGGCTACCTATGTCCAGCAACCTTTGCAGAAAGCATTCAAAGGCGTGCCGTACCTGGAGGCACTGTTTTCTGGCCCACCGGTGGGGATTGGTATTTTGTCGGCGGGGATCATTCTGGCCATCATGATCATTCCGTTCATCGCTGCGGTGATGCGCGATGTGTTTGAAGTCACCCCAACTTTGCTCAAGGAGTCCGCCTACGGTTTGGGGGCCACCACCTGGGAGGTGGTGTCAACCGTGGTCTTGCCCTACACCAAAGCCGGTGTCATTGGCGGCATCATGCTGGGCTTGGGGCGTGCCATTGGTGAAACCATGGCCGTGACTTTTGTGATTGGCAACTTCAACCAACTCGACTCCCTGAGCCTGTTCCAGGCGGCCAACAGCATCACCTCGGCGTTGGCCAACGAGTTTGCCGAGGCGGGTGAAGGTCTGCACCAGGCTTCTCTGATGTACCTCGGGTTGGTGCTGTTTTTCATCACGTTTGTGGTGTTGTCCTTGTCCAAGTTGTTGCTGAGTCAATTGAAAAAAGGGGAGGGCTCTGCAGCATGACGACCAGTGAAATTTTGTTGCAGGCTGCCGCCCTGGCGCAGGTGCGTGAGCAGCGCTACAACAGCCGCAAACGTGTCAATCAGGCCGCTTTGTTGCTGTCTTTGCTGGCCATGGCATTTGGGTTGTTCTGGCTATTCTGGATTTTGTTTGAAACGGTGCGCCTTGGGTTTGCGGGTTTGACGCTTTCGGTGTTGACCGAGATGACCCCCGCGCCCAATGATGCCGGTGGTTTGGCCAATGCCATTTATGGCTCGTTTCTGATGGTCTGCCTGGCGACTTTTGTGGGCACGCCCATTGGCGTGATGGCCGGTATTTACCTGGCCGAGTTTGAACCCAAAAGTG
>JAVHPS010000022.1:0-15455 GCA_036170715.1 Rhodoferax sp.
TTGTTACTGCCATCATCAAACCCTTCAAGCTCGATGAGGTGCGCGAAGCGCTCTCCGCCATCGGCGTGCAGGGTATTACCGTGACCGAAGTGAAAGGCTTTGGTCGTCAAAAAGGCCACACCGAACTCTACCGTGGGGCGGAATACGTGGTGGACTTTCTGCCCAAGGTCAAGGTTGAGGCCGCCATTGACGATGCCGTCGTGGACCAGGTCATTGAAGCCATCGAAGGTGCGGCGCGTACCGGCAAGATCGGAGACGGCAAGATTTTTGTCTCGCCCGTCGAGCAGGTCATCCGCATCCGCACCGGTGAGACCGGCAAAGAAGCTCTTTAAATCAGACTTGAGGTCATCAACATGAAAAAATTACTCGCCTCCTTTACCTTGGGCATAGGCCTGCTGCTTGGCAGCAGCTTGGCCCTGTCACAAACCCCTGCGGCTCCAACCGCGTCAGATGCAGCCCCCGCCACCGCAGTCTCGGCTCCGGCAGAGGCACCACCCGCCGCAGCGCCAGCCGCAGCCATGGCTGCAACAGCGGCCCCCGCGGCGGCTGCACCTGCCCCCGTGCCCAACAAGGGCGACACCGCCTGGATGATGGTCTCTACCCTGCTGGTGATCTTGATGACCGTGCCGGGCCTGGCGCTGTTCTACGGCGGTCTGGTGCGCAGCAAGAACATGCTGTCGGTGCTGATGCAGGTCATGGTCACGTTCTCGCTGATCGTGGTGCTGTGGTTCATTTACGGCTACAGCTTGGCCTTCACCGAGGGCAACGCTTTCTTTGGCGGATTTGACCGGCTCTTCATGAAGGGCATCTGGGACAACGCTGCGGGCACGTTTGCCAATGGGGCCACCTTCAGCAAGGGCGTGGTGATTCCTGAAATCGTGTTTGCCGCCTTCCAGGCCACGTTTGCCGGCATCACCGGCACGCTGATTGTGGGGGCCTTTGCCGAGCGCATGAAGTTCTCTGCCGTGCTGGCTTTCATGGCCCTGTGGTTTACCTTCAGCTACGCCCCGATTGCCCACATGGTGTGGTTCTGGATGGGCCCGGATGCCTACGGTGCAAAAGACGTGGTGGATGCGATGAATGCCAAGGCCGGTTATGTCTGGCAAACCGGCGCGCTGGACTTTGCCGGTGGTACGGTGGTGCACATCAACGCTGCGGTGGCAGGCCTGATTGGTGCTTTCATGGTTGGCAAGCGCATTGGCTACGGCAAAGAATCCATGGCCCCGCACAGCCTGACCTTGACCATGGTTGGCGCGTCGTTGCTGTGGGTCGGCTGGTTTGGTTTTAACGCCGGTTCTGCGCTGGAAGCCAATGGTTTTGCGGCGCTGGCCTTTATCAACACGTTTGGGGCCACGGCAGCCGCCATCCTGGCCTGGTGTATCGGTGAAACCCTGATGCGCGGCAAGGCTTCCATGCTGGGTGCCGCTTCTGGTTGCGTGGCTGGCCTGGTGGCCATCACCCCGGCGGCGGGCAACGTGGGCATTGGTGGCGCGCTAATCATCGGTTTCCTGTCTGGCTTTGCCGGTCTGTGGGGTGTGAACGGTCTGAAGAAACTGCTCGGCGCAGATGACTCGTTGGACGTGTTCGGCGTGCACGGCGTGTGCGGCATTTTGGGCGCTATCTTGACGGGCGTGTTCAACAGCCCAGCCCTGGGTGGCCCGGGTTATGTGGCCGATTGGGTCACGGCCAGCATGGTGACGGCTGCTGACTATTCGATTGCATCGCAAGTCTGGATCCAAACCAAGGCGGTGCTGACCACCGTGATCTGGTCAGGCGTGGTGTCTTTTGTGGCCTACAAGCTGGTGGACCTGACAATTGGTCTGCGTGTTTCTGAAGAATCTGAGCGTGAAGGTTTGGATGTGACATCACACGGCGAGACGGCCTACAGCCGTTGATCAGGGAGGAGTCGGCAAACATACAGAGTTTGCCGCCCAGCAGCAACCCACCCAGCTTCGGCTGCGGTGGGTTTTTTTCTGGCCACGTCGGCCGCCTGTCTGCCTGCCTGCAACCACAAAACAGACTATCAAAATAGGAGCGTAAAGCACTTATAAAATAACGGCCAGATCACCATTTCTTATACATGCACCATGACCTTCCCGAACGCCTTTGAAAACCTGAATGTGCTCGCCCAGCAAGCCCTGCTGCCGCCCAGCGCGCTGCACGACGGTGTCCCGGCCAGCGAACGCGCCACCCACACCGTCAGCGCCGCCCGCGCCACCGTGGCCGACATCCTCAAGGGCCAAGACCAGCGTTTGCTGGTGGTGGTGGGGCCGTGCTCGATCCACGACATCGCCGCCGCCATGGACTACGCCCACCAGCTCAAAGCCCTGGCCAACGAGTTGCAAGACCAGCTGTTCATTGTGATGCGGGTGTACTTTGAAAAACCGCGCACCACCGTGGGCTGGAAGGGGCTGATCAACGACCCGCGCATGGACGATACGTTTCGCATCGAAGAAGGCCTGCACATCGCCCGCAAGCTGCTGGTTGACCTGAACCACATGGGCCTGCCGTGCGGCACCGAGGCCTTGGACCCGATCACACCGCAGTACCTGGGCGACCTGATTGCCTGGAGCGCCATTGGCGCGCGCACCACAGAAAGCCAGACACACCGCGAAATGGCCAGTGGCCTGTCCAGCCCGGTGGGTTTCAAAAACGGCACGGACGGCAACCTCGAAGTGGCCATCAACGCCATGCTGTCGGCGGCCCAACCCCACACCTTTTTGGGCATCAATGGCGAAGGCCAGGTGGCTCTGACGCAAACCCGGGGCAACGCCTTTGGTCACCTGATTTTGCGTGGCGGCTCACAGCCCAACTACGACTCGGTGGCGGTGGCCGAGGCGCAGGCCGAGCTGACCAAAGCCAAGCTCCCGGTCAACATCGTGGTGGACTGCAGCCACGGCAATTCACGCAAAAACCATGCACTGCAAAGTCTGGTGCTGAAAGATGTGGTGGGCCAAATCGTGGACGGCAACCACGCCATCAAGGGCGTGATGCTTGAATCCAACCTGTTTGAAGGCAACCAGAAACTGGGCGCGCTTGAGAACCTGAAATACGGCGTGTCGATCACCGATGCCTGCCTGGGCTGGGAAGCAACGGCCAGCGGTTTACGTGACGCAGCGCAACGGCTGGCGAGCCGCACGTACTGAAACCACGTCCGGCCAGCGCGCCCTGCGCACGGTATCAAGCCGCCAGAGCCGCCTCAATATCTGAGGCCAGACTCTCGGGCGTATCGGTGGGAGCGTAGCGCTTGAGCACCTGGCCATTTTTGCCCACCAAAAACTTGGTGAAGTTCCATTTGATGGCCTTGCTGCCCAGCAACCCCGGCGCTTGTGCGCACAGCCACGCATACAAGGGGTGGGCAGCGCTGCCATTGACTTCAATCTTGGCCATCATGGGAAACGTCACACCGTAGTTGAGCTGGCAAAACCCGGCAATTTCTGCATTGCTGCCGGCATCCTGCGCTCCAAATTGGTTGCACGGAAAACCCAGCACCACCAAGCCGTGGCTGGCGTAGGTTTCATGCAGCGTTTCCAGGCCGCTGAACTGCGGCGTGAAGCCGCAGGCGCTGGCCGTGTTGACGATCAGCATGGCTTTGCCTTTGAACTTTTTCAAGGCTACTTTTTTACCATCAATACCAAGCGCGTCAAAGTCATAAACCGTGGTCATGCGGTGTCTCCTTGGCAATTTAACCGTGAGCTTTGTCGTTGCGGGCAATCGCCAGCAAGCGTTCCACCTCTTCGCCATGCTGCGTCAGGTTGCGCGCATGCCAGCGGCGTATCAGCAGCATAAAGCCAGCAATCACCACCCCAAAACCGGTAATGGCCGCAAAAGTTGGCAACCCCAGGCCGGTAGACAAGCTGTAGCAAGCACCCAAACCCAAAATGCAAGCCTGCTCGTTGAAATTTTGCACCGCAATGGAGCGCCCGGCCCCCATCAAGTTATGCCCGCGGTGCTGTAACAGCGCGTTCATGGGTACCACCAAAAAGCCGCCAATGGCCCCCAGCACAATCAGAAACGGTGCAGCCACCCACACATTGGTGATGAACACCAGCCCGATGACCAGCAAGCCCATCACCACGCCCAGGCGAATCACGCGTGGCCCGTCTTCGAGCCGCATGCGCATGGAGGCCAGCACCGCACCAACGGCCATGCCAATGGCCACCACGCCTTGCAAGGCCGACGCGCGGGTGACCGAATAGCCCAGCGCCGCCGCCGCCCAGGCCAGCACAATAAAACGCAAATTGCCCGCCACGCCCCAAATCAACGTGGTCGCCGCCAACGAGATTTGCCCCAACTTGTCGCGCCACAAGCGGGTATTGCAGACCCAGAAGTCGGGCAACAGCGTCAACAGGTGCTTGGGCATGGGGCGCATCAACACCCCGGTGAGCGGAATGTGGGTGTTGAACCAGGCCGCCAGCAGGTAAACAAAAATCAGCACGGCAATGGCCGCCTCGGCCGGGTTATTGATACCGGTGTCGATGCCCGGCATGTCAAAGGCGAGCAAATAGCGTGAGATGTGATGCCCCACCAGTTGCCCCCCCAGCAGCACGCCCAGAATGATGGATCCAATCGTCAAGCCCTCAATCCAGCCGTTGGCTTTGACCAGTTGCGACGGTGGCAACAGCTCGGTCAGGATGCCGTATTTGGCCGGTGAATAGGCTGCAGCGCCCAAGCCCACCACCGCATAGGCCAGCAAGGGGTGCGTGCCAAACAGCATGAACAGACAGCCCGCCACTTTGATGAAGTTGCTCACCAGCATGACGCGGCCTTTGGGCATGGAGTCGGCAAACGCCCCCACAAACGGGGCCAGCACCACGTAAAACAGCGCAAACATGGGTACCAGGGCGGCTTGCTGCCATTCAGGGGAATGGCTTGAGCGCAGCAATTGGACGGCAGCCACAAACAAGGCGTTGTCGGCCAGCGAGCTGAAAAACTGCGCTGCCATGATGGTGAAAAAGCCGCGTTTCATCGGTGATTAGGGTGCAACGCCTGGGGCGGCATGTAAGTGTGATCGGTCTCCAAACGGTACGGGGTTATAGCACGCTGGAGCGGTGTCAAAATCGCAGCACCTGATTTACCCCCAACACCATGCCGCGTCCCATCTCTGCCACCATCCACCCTGCTGCGCTGCAGCACAACCTGAACCGCAACCGGGCCGCAGCACCGGAGGCCAAAGTGTGGGCGGTGGTCAAAGCCAACGCCTATGGTCACGGCATTGAGCGCGTGTACGAAGGCCTGCGCAGTGCCGACGGTTTTGCCCTGCTGGACCTGGATGAAGCCCAGCGCGTGCGGGCCTTGGGCTGGCGCGGCCCGGTGCTGCTGCTCGAAGGCGTGTTTGAGCCGCGTGATCTGGAGCTGTGCTCGCGTCTGGACTTGTGGCACACGGTGCATTGCGAGGCGCAAATCGACATGCTGGCAGCGCACAAAACCAACCTGGGTCACCATGTGTTTTTAAAAATGAATTCGGGCATGAACCGCCTGGGCTTCACACCGGAGCGCTACCGCAGTGCCTGGTCGCGCTTGAACGCCTTGTCGCAGGTGGCAGACATCTCGCTCATGACGCATTTCAGCGATGCCGATGGCAGCAAGGGCATTGCGGCACAAATGGCGTGCTTTGCGCAAGCCGCGCGCGACCTGCCCGGCGAGCGTTCTCTGAGCAACAGTGCGGCCACCCTGCGCCACCCCGATGCGGTGGCCGCGTCTGACTGGATTCGCCCCGGCATCAGTGTCTATGGCAGCGCGCCCGACCACCCGGCGCACACGGCCGCCGACTGGGGTTTACAGCCAGGAATGACATTGTCAGCAAAAATAATAGCTACCCAATCAATAGATACGGGGGCTAGCGTCGGATATGGCTCAACATTTGTGGCCAATGCTCCGATGCGTGTTGGGGTTGTGGCCTGTGGCTACGCCGACGGTTATCCGCGCGTCGCCCCCACCGGCACACCGGTACTGGTGGGCGGCGTGCGCACCCGGTTGCTCGGGCGCGTCAGCATGGACATGCTGGCCGTTGACCTAACCCCGCTGCCCCAGGCCGGATGGGGCAGCGAAGTCACCCTGTGGGGGCGCGCCAGCAATGGGGCCGTGCTGGGCATTGACGAGGTCGCTCACGCCAGCGGCACGCTGGGCTATGAATTGATGTGCGCCCTGGCGCAACGCGTGCCGGTGCAGGTGGCCCAGGCCTGATGGTGTACCTGCCCGTACCGCTCAACCGGGTGGCGCTGGGCCGCACCTTGCCAGTGGACATGCGCACCCCTGATGGCCGCTTGCTGTTGCGCCGCGGCCAGGTGCTGCAGTCTGAGGCGCACCGCGACATGCTGGCCGCGCACCACGCCTGCATGACCGAGACCGACGCGCAAGCTTGGTACAAAGCACTGGAGCGATGCCTGGGCATGCTGCGTCAGAACGGTGCCGATCTGGCCACCCTGACCCGTGAGCCGATGCCGGGTGAGATTCTGGACACCGACTACCTCGAAGGCCTGGCGGTGGAAGGCGGTTGGCTGGATTTACAGGAAATTTTGCGTGGTCTGCTGTACCAGGGGGCACAAGCGCAGACCCCGCTGCCAAGGCTGGAAGGCATTCAGCAAAAAGCCTTGAACCTGTTGGCGCAGAACCCGGATGAAGCCTTGTTCATGTTGTTTCAGGCCCTGCCGGATTTGGGCCTGGGTTACTGCGCCACCCACGCCTTGCTCAGCGGCGTGGTCGGGGCGCTCACCGCTGACAAACTGGCGTTGCAGCCTGAACAGCGCGGCTTGTTGCTACGCGCCGCCTTGGTGATGAACATTGGCATGGCGCGGCCGCAAGACAGCCTGGCTCGCCAGCTCAAAGCCCCCAGCCCGGAACAACGCGAACTCATCAGTGCGCACCCGCCCACCAGTGCCGACATTTTGCGCAGCTTTGGTGAGCCCAATGTTGAACTGCTGGACATGGTGCACTGGCATCATGCGCCGCTGCAATGCCCAGAGCGCACTGACCAGCGGCTGCCTTTGAACCTGCTGCACTTGGCCGACACCCTGGTGGCAAAAATGGCACCGCGCATCAGTCGCCCCGCCCTGTCGGCCCTGGGTGCAACCAAATCACTGTTGCAGCAAGCCACCCCCGCCAGCCAGCAACAACGCGTGGCCATGGCATCGGTGCTGGGGTTTTACCCCCCCGGCACGTACGTGCAACTGGCCAATGGCGAGGCCGCAGTGGTGCTGGCGCGCGGCGACAGAGCCAACACGCCGCACGTGGCCGCGCTGGTCAACGCGCAGGGCATGCCACTGATCCCCTACCAATACCGAGACACCCGGCACACCCACTTTGCCGTGCGCGCGCCGCTGACCGCTGCGCAGGTCAACATCCGCCTGAGCACCGAGCGGATCACCCACCTGCGCCAGCAGCACGGGGTTTGAGCCACTCCAGCCAACCCACACTCACCAGCCCAAGCACGCCCGCCGCCAACAGGTAAGGCAGCGGCAAGGTCTCAAACACAAACAAGCGCGCCAGCCACGGCACATACAACGCCAACAGCAGCAGCGCCAACGCAGCCCCCGTGACCGACCACAGCGTGCGATTGGGCACGCGCAGACTGTGCCACAGGCCCCCGGCGCGGCTGCGGTTGGAAAAGATCAAAGCCAGGTTGGTCGCCACCAGCGTAGCAAAGGCCAACGCCCGCGCCGCCCCTTCTGCCAAATGCGCCATGCCCCACCAGGTGGCCAACAACACCAAGGCCAGCGCCCCCAGCCCCTGCAACAACGCCAAGCCCAGCGTCCAGCCACCAAACAGCGGCTGCATCACGTCACGCGGTGGGCGCTGCATCAGCCCGCGTTCTTCGGGCTCGTTTTCGAACACCATGGAGCACGACGGGTCAATCACCAGCTCCAGAAACGCAATGTGCAGCGGCAGCAGCAGGGTCGGCCAGCCCAGCAGCACCGGCAACAAGGCCATGCCGGCAATCGGCACATGCACCGCCAGGATGTAAGTCATGGACTTGCGCAGGTTGTCAAAAATGCGCCGCCCCAACCGCACCGCTGCCACGATGCTGGCAAAGTTGTCGTCCAGCAGTACCACACTGGCCGCTTCACGCGCCACGTCGGTGCCGCGCCCGCCCATGGCCACGCCCACATGCGCGGCCTTGAGTGCCGGGGCATCGTTGACCCCGTCCCCGGTCATGGCCACCACCGCGCCACCCGCCTTGAGCGCCTGCACAATGCGTAGCTTTTGCGCCGGGGCAATGCGCGCACAGATGCACACCGTGTGCAAACGCTGCTGCAGCGCGGCATCGGTCAGGCTGGCCAGTTCATCACCGGTGAGCACCTGCGCAGCTGCACCCGACGGGTTGGACGGCGAATCGGGTGACGTGACCTCGATCAGACCGGCTTGCCGGGCAATGGCCAGCGCCGTAGCGGGGTAATCACCGGTGATCATCAGCACCCGAATGCCGGCCGCGTGCGCCTGCGCCACGGCACTGGGAATTGCGCGGCGCAACGGGTCTTCCAAGCCCAGTAGCCCGACAAATTGAAACTCAAAATCATGCTCTAGCGCCGGCCACTGCTGCCCCTCAAACCGCGCCTGCGCCACGCCCAGCACCCGCAGGCCCTTGGCGGCCATGAGCTCTACGGCATGGGCAATGCGCTGGCGCGCGGCATCGTCCAGATGGCACAGATCAACGATGGCCTCAGGTGCACCCTTGGCGGCCACCACATGCGCATCGCCCACACGCGCCTGCCAGACGTGCGACATGGCGCGCAGCTCGGAGGTGAGGCCGTAGGTTTGCAACAGCGTCCAGTCGCGGTGCAGGTGCTCGGTGTGTTGCAAAAAGTGTTGACCCAGGCGGTGAAATGCTTTTTCCATCGGGTCAAACGGGTCGGCCACGCTGGCCAGAATCGAGAACTCAACCAAGGTGTGAAAGTGCTCGGGCAGTTCGGTGCTGGCGGCGTAGTTGATCAGCAAGTTTTCAGCAGCGTGGGCTGCGTCAGAGCTGAGCTGCGGCACATACAGTTCGGCCACGGTCATGCGGTTTTCAGTCAGGGTGCCGGTTTTGTCCACACACAGCACGCTGGTGGCTCCCAGGGTCTCAATGGCGGCAATGCGCCGGGTCAACACCTGCTGCTTCGACAAGCGCCATGCACCCAGTGCCGGAATCACCGTCAGCACCACGCTGAACTCTTGTGGCAGCAGCGCCATGGCCAACGCAATGGCCGCCAGCAACGCACCCAGCCAATCGCCGCGCAGCAGACCATAGGCGGCAAATAAAAACACGCTGGCCGCCGCCGCTACCCAGGCCAGCAACACCACCAGACGCGCCATTTGCTGTTTCAGGGGCGAGGCTTCCAACGCCAGCCCGCCCAGCGCGCCCCCAATGCGACCCATTTCACTGTGCACCCCGGTGGCCGTGACGCGTGCCAGGCCGTGCCCACGCACCAGCAGCGTGCCGGCAAACAGGGTCGATGCAGGCGCGGACTTGGCATCTGGCATGGCCACTGCGGCCGCCACTTTGTCCACCGGCAAGGGTTCGCCGCTCAGCAGGGACTCATCGGTCTGCACCTCGGTGCCTTGCAACAACACCGCGTCGGCACTGATGCGGTCGCCCTCGGCCACTAGCAAGAGGTCGCCGCGCACCACCTCGCGCCCGGCAATGCGCTGCGCCACACCATCACGCAGCACCAACGCGCGCGGGCTGGTCAGATCGCGCAAGGACTCGATGGCGTGCTCCGTCTTGCCCTCCTGGTACAGAGTCAGCGCCAGCACCACCAGCACCAGACCAAACAGAATCAGCCCTTCCTGCAAATCACCCAGCAGCAGGTACAAGCTGCCAGCCGCCAGCAGCAGGGCAAACATCGGGTCCGACAAGGTCTCGCACAGCAGCGCCCACAGGCCACGGTGCGCTGCTGCAGCCAGCTCGTTGGGGCCATCGTCACGCAGGGTTTGTGCCGCCTGAGCCGTACTCAAGCCCAACGGTGCGGCTGCTACCTGAGGTTCAGGGGAGGCGCTTGGGGTGTCCATCGAACGTATGGTTTCGGGTTGGCTGCGTGTGGCTACAGCTTACCGCAAGGTTTGGCTCGGGTCTGCCCCCCTGAGCCAGATAAGTCATGGCAGGGAGCGGAGCCAGACTACCGCACAGGTTCCCGAGGTCAAGGGGCGGCGCAGGGAGCCGTGGAGGAAGCAAAAATTCATATAAAAAATCAGGCCTAAGCCCTTATAGAAACTGCATAGTAAGCTACTAAATACATAGTATTTTGGGTAACCAAAGGGGGTTTTTAGCGCGCGCCGGGACACCAGCACCCCGGTGCCATCGCAGCACCTCAAAGCTTCGGTTTTCACACCAGTGCCTGCGCCAAAAACGCCATTTGCCGCTGCCCGCCACTGAGTTTGCTCACATACCGGCCTGCCAACGCCTCCATGCCCAGCAGTTGCAGCACCTGGCCCATTGCGGCCAGGTCATCGGGCTGCACTTTCAGCAGTGTTGGCCACAGCGCCTGGCCTTGAGGGTCAGCAGCAACAGGGTGGTTTCATATGAAAAGTCAGAGCCGCATGAACTCTGGCACGAACTCTGGCACCAAGTGCGCCAAACCATGCAAAGCGGTGGCGGCTTAAGGCTGCAACAGCATCAAATCGAGCCCTTGCGGCACAAAGTTTCTGAAATCACCATCCAGCGTCACCAAACGCAAGCCACCGGCTAACGCAAAAGCGGCCAAATAAGCATCCATCCAGACTTTGGGCGATGCCGTGCCACGGCTTGCCAAAGTGCGCCACAACGCAAACACCCCTGGCGTTTCATCACGCTGGCTGCACTGGGGCAAGGCTTGCAATGCGTCGAGGGCGACCAGTGCATCACGGTTGGTCAAGCCTTCTGCGCCATACGTTTTTTGGATGACTGGCGTGGATGCCAAGCGCAAAAAACTTTGCTGCGTGGCCCGGCAAAATACGGCAGGTTCTAAAGGCGTGGCAAGCTGCAAGGCTTGTTGAGCCACCGCATGGCAAGGGTGCGTGGTGAAAACAGCTGCAATCCAGATGTTGGTGTCAAACAGCGCTGCTGGCACGGCCCATATCCTGTTCTGCTTGCGTCTGTTGTTCCAGTGCAAGCAAGTCTTGTGGACGCATTTGTGCCGCGGGTGCGTCGGCACGACAACGGATGACCGGCAGGCCACCGCCATTGAGCGTCACCATGCCGCCAGGGGACTGGACTGGGTTTGGCGTCGTGGCTGACAACCCAAGCCCCTGCCTGAGAAATTCAGCCACCAAGTCGCGCAGCGTGCGCCCCTGAATGACAGCACGAAGCTTCATCTCTCGCATCAGTTCATCGGGCAAATCCAGCGTGGTTTTCATGAAACCAGTTTACCAGTTTGCTGGCTCTGTCACAAACCCAGCCGCTTAGCAGCACTGACGCGGAGACATACAAGCGGTAACCATCGCCTGAGCCATCCACACCGCCAGCGGGCGGCGCAGGGGGGGGGGCGAAGCGGGAATTGAAATTCATATAACAAATCAGGCTGTAGCACTTATATTTGTTGCGAAAGCAGCTACATAATTAATAGCACTTTGAGCCCCCAAGAGGCTTTTCATGGCCCGCATCGGCATCAACACCCCGGTGCCGTCGCTGCACTGCAAGGCCTCGGTTTCCACACCAAAAGCCTGGGCAATGTGCGCCACCGTCAGCACCTGGGCGGGTGCGCCGCTGGCCAGCAGGTGGCCGTCTTGCAGCAGCGCCACATCGTCACAAAACCGCGCTGCGGCATTCAGGTCGTGCAGCACGATCAGGGTTGTCAGGCCGTGCTGCCGCGTCATGTGGCGCACCACCTCAAGCACCTCCAGTTGGTGGCAAATGTCGAGCGCGCTGATGGGTTCGTCCAGCAGCAGCACGGTGGGCTGCGACACCAGTGCCTGCGCCAAAAACGCCATTTGCCGCTGGCCACCGCTGAGTTCACTCACATACCGGCCTGCCAACGCCTCCATGCCCAGCAGTTGCAGCACCTGGCGCACGGCGGCCAGGTCGTCGGGCTGCACTTTCAGCCGCAACTGTTGAATGCGGCCCAGCAGCACCACCTCCAGCACCGTTAACGCAGCCGGAGCCTGCAGGTCTTGCGGCATGTAGCCCAGGCTTTTTGGACGCTCTGCGCTGCCATCAAAAAGAACCGTGCCACTGGCGGGCAGCAGCCCGGCTACGGCCTTGACCAGGCTGGATTTGCCCGAGCCGTTCGGCCCGACGATGCCCAGCACCTGGCCTGCGCGGGCGCTCAGGCTCACGCGGTGCAGCACCTGACGCGAGCCGTAGTGGACGCTCAGGTCTTGCAGCGCAATGGTCATGGCTTCACCAGTAGCTGCGGCGCTGGCGCAGCACCATCCAGATGAAAAACGGCACCCCAATCAGTGCGGTGACGATGCCAATCGGAAAAATCGCCCCCGGTGAAATGGTCTTGCTGGTCACCGAGGCCAGTGACAGCAGCACCGCGCCCAGCAGGGCAGAGGCGGGCAAAAAGCCGCGCTGGTCTTCGCCGATCAGCATGCGTGCCACATGCGGCGCCACCAGGCCGACAAAACCAATGGTGCCGACGAAAGCCACGGCCACGCCAGTCAGCGCAGAGATCAGCACAAAGCTGCGAATGCGCAGCGCGCGCACATTCACGCCCAAGGCACTGGCGCGTGCGTCCCCCAGCTTGAGCGCAGTCAGCCCCCACACATCGCGCACCAGCAACGGCGTGCACACGGCCAGCACCGCCAGCATGGTCCACAGCTTGGGCCAGGTGGACTTTTGCAAGCTGCCAAACAGCCAGAACACCACCTGCTGCAGCGACTCGGGCGAGGCAATCATCTGTAGCAGGCTGGAGAGCGCCTGAAACAAAAACAGCAGCGCAATGCCGGCCAGCACCAGCCCTTCGGCCGTGGCGTTGCGCGCGCCACCAATCCAATACACACCGGTGCAGGCCAGGCCGGCGAACAGCATGGCGTTGACAGCAATGGCATAGCTTTCGGGCACCGGCAGACTTGCTCCCAGCACAATCACCAGCGACGCGCCAAAACCCGCTCCGGCCGAGATGCCCAGCGTGTAGCTGGATGCCAGCGGGTTGTTCAAAATGGTCTGCATGATGCCCCCCGACAGACCCAGCGCCGCCCCCACGGCCAGCGCCGTCAAGGCCACGGGCAGACGAATCGACCAGACGATGGCCTGCACCGACGCATCGGTGGAGTCACCCAGCACCGCACGCGCCACGTCAACCAGCGGCAGCAGCGCGGGGCCAGTGGCCGTGTCCAGCAAAACGCCCAACAGCAATACCAAAGCGCTGGCCAGCAACACCATGGCTCGGCGACCGGCAGCGCGGCGAAATTCAACACTGACAGTGTCAAGTGGCAGAGCGGCGGACAGCGCAGGCATGGTGTTCAGGAATATGGGCAATGCGGTTGGGGCGAACGGGGTCGGTTTCAGGGCTTGAGCGGCAGCATCCAGGTGCCGGCATAGGCCACGGGCAGGTACTTCTCGTGGTAGCTGCGAAACGAGGCTTCGGGGTTCACGTCCTTGAACGCATCCGGGTACAGGCGCTTGGCGATGTACTGCATGGCTACATAGTCAAACAGGGTGCGGCACAGCCCGTGTTCGATGGCGTGCACCTCCCCGGTTTTGACGGCTTTCAGGTTCGCCCAGGCCGGGCGCTGCGCGTACGGTGTGAGGGTGGCACGGGTGACATCGGGCGTGGCCTCGTAGCCGGTCTTGACAGCGTGGGGTTTGTTGACCCAGCTGGAGCCGGCAATGAAGATCAGGTCGGGGTTGTCGGCAATCACCGCTTCGGCGTTCACCTTGCCCCAGGGGCCGGGCAGCTTGCCGTCGGCCACGTTAACTGCACCCAGCGTGGTCAGCAGTTTGCCCCACATGGTGCCGCTGTAGCTGTTGCCCACGGTGTCGGCACCGGCCTGGCCCAGTTCCACATAAACTTTTTTGTGCGACTTGTCGGTCGATTTGGCAATGCGCGCCAGCACGTCGTTGTATTCGCGCTCATAGAGTTTGGCCAGCTCTTCGCCACGGGTTTCCGTGCCCATCACCTTGCCGATGGCGCGGGTGGAGGCCATGTGGCGCTCCAGCAACTGGGCGTTGTAGTCAATCACCACAATCGGAATGCCAGCAGCTTCGATCTGCTCGCGCGCGGTTTGCAAAGACTTGTAGGTCCACTCGGCGATGAACAACACGTCAGGTTTCAGGGCAATGACTTTCTCGGCGCTGAAGGTGCCGTCGTCTGAGTGCCCAATGTCAGGCATGGCCTGCAGGTTGGGAATCACGGCGGCGTAGCGCTTGAAGATCACCGGGCGCCAACCCTCCCACGGCGCGCGTGAGATGCCGACCACCTTGGCCCAGTTGTCCTTGCCCGCCACGGCGGTGAATTCTTCAAAATTGAAGTTCAGCGCCACGCGCTGCACCGGGGTGTTGACCTTGACCTTGCGGCCCAGCGCGTCGGTGACTTCAACCGTGGTGGCCAATGCGTTCATGGCCAATGCACTCACCAGCATGGCCAACAAGAAGCGAAACAACCGCTGTAAAAAATTGGAAACTTTCATCGTCTGACCTTTGATTGGAAAGTGAAGCAAATTAAAAAAATGAAACGGTCGGCAGCGGCTACTGTCAAAAGGGCAGCTGCACACCACTTCATACCGCAAGCATTTGCCCGCGAAGCAGCGCCGAGCTGGTTGTCATGCCCGGAATTAACGCCTGCGCGCGCAGGGTCAGGCTGCTGAAACTCGCACGCTGCGGTTTCCGATCCTGCAAATAGTCCAGGCGGCGCATACTGCTGAAGACCCTGGACACGGTCTCGGGGGCGGCATCCAGCACCTCGGCCATGTCAGCCAGGTTAGGCAAGGCGCACTCCGCAGTGCTTGTGGCATCCGGGCTGACGTGTTCAGCAAACATCAGCAGCAAGGTTTTAACGCGCTGCGACACCGGCCCGGTACGCAGGCTCACCACCTCGCGGCAACGCTGGTGCGCCACCACCACGGTTTCCATCAGCAAGGCCATCATCTCAGCGCCGTCAACTTGCACCGGTGACAGACGAACCGCCGTCAGGGCGTGCACGCGCAAAGTGTCATCTGAACCCACCCACTGCTCAACCCCGATGACATCGCCCGGAAGAGCCAGACGCATGAAGTGGCTGGCCTCGCCGGCCGGTGCGCTGTCAATGCGCAGCGCACCAGATTGCACGCGCCACATCTGGGCCAGGTCGGCCGCGGCCAGGCCCTCGCGGGCGTTTAAACAACGCTCGGAAGGGTCAAGCTCGGAAGGGTCAAGTAATGCAGTGTTCATAAGGGGTCTCCTTGGGCGTTCAGTGGCTGTGCGCCACCGCTGCAGCACGCGGTGTCTGCACCCACACCTTGACGGTCTGGCTACCGGCGTGCTCAAAGTTCAGCGTCAGATCAAACCGGTCACCGTCTTTCAAGGGCGCTTTCAGGTCAATCAGCGTCAGTTGGTAGTCGCCGGTGTGGCGCAGTTTGGT
>JAVHPS010000023.1:0-3264 GCA_036170715.1 Rhodoferax sp.
TGCGTACCTTCGTGAAACCTGCCGCCATCGCCCTTCCAACCGTGCCAAGCCGACGCGGTTTTCTGTTCGGCCGCCACGCACAACCTACGCGAGCCCAAGCATGAACGCCATGATGGATCTGGCTGGCAGCTACACCTTGCGCCCGGGCGTTGCCCACAGCATTGAGGGACATCGCCCCGTCGTCGGCAACGGCACCCTTGGCCGACTGTTGCGTGGGCAGCAGGGCGAAGCGGTTGAGCGCTCGCTGGGGCAACTGTTCGGGCTGTGCTCGCATGCGCACCGCCGCGCTGCACGCCTGGCCCTGAACGCCGCCCACCCGCACCCCGAAAGGCGGCTGCTCAACGAGCCACCTGTGTTGTTGTGGCTGGAAACAGCGCGCGACCATTTACGCAGCATGGCAGTGGACTGGCCCCGTCGACAGCCCGGCTTGCCGCCCAAACCCGACTCACTGGCGTGGCTGCGCGACTGCCCGCTCTCCATGAGTCACACCGCCCAGCAAACCACAGAAGATCAGGCATGGAAGGCACTCACGCAGTTGAGATGCTGGCTCGAAGACCGCCTATTGGGTCAACCCACCGGCAGCTGGTTGATTCAGCACCGCGAGCCGGACGCGCTGGCAAGGTGGTGCCGATCTCACGCGCCAAATCTGCCCCCGGCGCAAGCGCTGCACACCTGGCATGAAACGGCCCACGCATTGGCACCGGCCACACACCACCTTGACTTGCTCGACACCGACCCCGCCCGGCAGGCGGCGGCGCTGCAGGCGCTTGCGCACACGGTTGCCAGTGACGACGACTTTGCGCAACGCCCCACCTGGCTGGGTCAGGGTGCCGAGACCGGCCCGTGGACACGCTTGCGGCATCGCAACAAGACAAGCACAGCAACAACCGCCTGGACACGGCTGTCCGCCCGCTGGACCGAGCTGATGGAAATAGCGGCCATCAAACCCCATACCCCGGCACAACTGATGCCCGATGTATTGGCCAGTGGCGCACTGCGGGTGGCTGAAGGCCAAGCCATTGCCTGGTGTGAAATGGCGCGCGGGCTGCTGCTGCACTGGGTGCAGCTTGATGCGCAGGGCCGGGTAGCTGACTACCGGGTGCTGGCACCGACTGAATGGAATTTTCATCCCCAGGGCGTGCTGGCCAAGGCTTTGACCACACTCGCGCCGCAAGACACCGCATCCGCCTGGGCGCTTGCCGCTGCGTTTGATGCCTGCGTTGACTGCCAGGTAAGCACCCCTACGTTCCCGGAGACCCCTCATGCATGAACTGAGTCTGGCTGGCGGTATTCTGTGGGTGCTGGAGCAAACCCAGGCACGCGACCCGTTTGAGCGTGTCACCCATCTGCGCCTGGAGGCCGGTGCCCTGAGTGGTGTGGAGTTGCACGCGCTGCGTTTTGCGCTCGAAGCCATTGCACCGGGCACCTGCCTTGAACACGCCACGATTGACATTGACGAGCCCGCCGCCACCGCCTGGTGTTTGCCGTGCAGCCAAAGTGTGGACATCCGCTCGCGCCTTGACCCCTGTCCGCTGTGTGGGGGCTTTCAGCTGCAAGCCACCAGTGGCACAGAATTGCGTGTCATGGAATTGCAGGTCATCTGATTTCACCCACCACAGAAGGAAAACAACATGTGTGTCGTTTGCGGTTGCAGTAACACCGGGGCCACCCCCACAAACCCCAACGTGGCGGTGCACCCCACCACGGGTGATCTGCATTTTGGTGCCGGGTCCGCCAAAGTTTCCGTTCCTGGCATGAGCCAGGCGCGCGCCATCAAGCTGGAGACCGATGTGCTGGGTGCCAACAATGCCATTGCCGCCCAGAACCGGGCGCATTTTGTCTCGCATGACGTGACCGCCTACAACCTGGTGTCCAGCCCCGGTTCCGGCAAAACCACGCTGCTGTGCGCCACCATTGAGGCCCTGAAAAAACGCCATCCTGACGTGGCCGTGGCGGTGATCGAAGGCGACCAGCAAACCAGTTTTGATGCGGATCGCATTCGCGCCACGGGTGCGCCCGCCATCCAGGTCAACACCGGCAAAGGCTGCCACCTGGATGCACCGATGGTGGCCGAGGCGTTTTCGCGGCTGGACTTGCATGCGGCACACCATCATGCGCATGAAGAGTCGCACGATGATCACCCCCATGAGCATGAGCATGAGCATGAGCATGAGCATGAACACGGTCACGAACACTCGCATACCCATGCCGATGCCGATGGACATGCCCACGGGGACGAACATTCGCACAACCACGCGCACGATCACTCCCACGCTGCACCCACCATTTTGTTCATCGAAAACGTGGGCAATCTGGTCTGCCCGGCGATGTGGGACCTGGGCGAAACCGCCAAGGTGGCCATCCTCTCGGTCACCGAGGGCGAGGACAAACCGCTCAAATACCCCGACATGTTTGCCGCTGCCAAGTTGATGATCCTCAACAAGATTGACCTGTTGCCCCATGTGTCGTTTGACGTGGCGCGCTGCAAGGCATTTGCCCGCCGCGTCAACCCCGGCATCGAAATTCTGGAACTCTCTGCCACCACGGGCGAGGGCATGGGCGCATGGCTGAACTGGCTGCTGGCCGACGATCACGACCACCAGACCACCGACGCTTTGCACGTCCGCATTGCCCAGCTGGAAGCCGAGTTAGCGCAGGCCAGAACGCAGATCAGCTTGCAAAGCCTGGGGCAAACCGACGCTCATCCACTCAGCACAAAGGCGAGGGCGTAAGGCGAGTTATGGCACGTATCCTGGCCTGTGGCGCGTTTCTCAAAAACGCCGCCTGTTTGCTCGACACCACGGCACCCGATGCCGTGGTGTGGTCGGCCAACCACGGCGACTTGTCGGACCCGCAGGCTTGTGTGACGCTGGACGCTTCTGTGCAGCAGCTGCTGGCGCAAGCCACCGGGCCAATAAATGCTGTGGCCCATGACCTGCACCCCGACTTCTTCAGCACCCAACTGGCACAGCGCATTGCTCATGAGCGTGGCGTGCCAGCCATCGCGGTGCAACACCATCACGCCCACATCGCTACAGTTTTAGCCGAGCATGGCACACACCACGACACAGTGCGCCCGGTGATCGGCATAGCGCTCGATGGCGTCGGGCTGGGCTTTGATAACACCGCGTGGGGCGGTGAGGTGCTGCTGGTCGATGGCGCACGCTGTGAACGCCTGGGCCACCTGAGCCCGCTGGCCTTGCCCGGCGGCGACAAAGCCGCGCAAGAACCCTGGCGCATGGCAGCCGCGCTGCTACACCACTG
>JAVHPS010000024.1:0-3250 GCA_036170715.1 Rhodoferax sp.
CTTTGAGGGCGTGGGCATTGGTCAGGTTGCCGTTGTGCACCAGCACAATGCCAAATGGCGCGTTGACATAAAACGGCTGTGCTTCTTCTTCACTGAAGGCATTGCCCGCCGTCGGGTAGCGCACCTGGCCCAGGCCACAGTTGCCCGGCAACGAACGCATGTTGCGGGTGCGAAACACGTCACGCACCATGCCCTTGGCCTTGTGCATGAAAAATTTGCGATCGAGTTGCGTCACGATACCGGCCGCGTCCTGGCCGCGGTGCTGCAACAGCAGCAGCGCGTCGTAGATCAACTGATTAACCGGCGCGTGACTGACAACGCCAACAATTCCACACATTTACAGGTCCAATCTATTCAAATACGGCCATCACACGGGAAAAAACTTTTGAAAATCCACCGGCATCAGCGGCTTGATGCCTTTGAGCACCACCCCGGCCACCGCCACCCCGGTGGATTCCTCCCACATGGGACTGGTTTTGAGGGAGGACATGCCCGCCAGCAAAGTGGCCAACAGCAACAGCAACGCACCACGACACACACCAAACACAGCGCCCAAAGCACGGTCAAACGGACTCAAACCCACCGACGACACCAATTTTTTGACCACCACAGCCACCAAACCGCCCACCATGACCGTTGCAATGAACACCAGCACAAACCCGACGGCATAACGCAACACCGCGCTGGAACCGCTCATGGGTAAATAAGCCGCCACATCCAGCGCCAGCCACTGCGCCAGCACAAAGGCAGCCACCCAGCTCAGCAGCGACAAAACCTCAAACACCAAGCCACGCCAGGCCCCCAGCAACAGCGAGGCGAGCAACACGCCGACAAATATCCAGTCCAGTGCGGGCATGGGCGCAGCGTCAGAGCGTCAGCAACGCGGCTGGCAAATTGAGTTTTTTGATTTTTTCAGCGGTTTTTTCGGCCTCAGCCTTGGCACTGAAAGGACCGACCCGCACTCGGATGCGTTTGCCATCTTTGGTGTCCGCCACGTGGGTATAGGTTTTGAGTCCCGCACGCTCCAGCTTCAGGCGCACCTCGTGGGCACGGGTGGCATCAGCAAAGGCTCCTACTTGCAACACATAGCGCCCCGCCTGGGTTGCAGCAGCATCCGGCTTGGACGGCTTGAACGGCTTTTGATCCGGGTTCGGCTCCTTGGCTTTCACCGCATCAGTCGGTTTGGCTGGCGCACTGGTCTCTAACCGAGCTGGTTCCACGACTTTTAATGCTTTGTTTTTTATAGCATCCTGCCCTGATTCCACAAGGGCTACAGGTGCTTTTTTATTAGAATCTTCGGTGATCACTGCGGACGCACTGGCGCTTTGGCTGGCAGCGGGTGCGGCGGGCAACACCGGCACGGGCGCAGAGGCTGCGGGCAACACCAGCGGCAACACTTTGTTGCGGTCAGGAATGGTGATCGGTGTGTCAATGGCAATCGGACGCGGTTGCTTGTCAAACAGCAAGGGAAAACCGATAACCCCCAGCACCACCAGCACCGTGGCCCCCACCAGCCGGTGTTTGGCGCGCTGGCGCATGGCCTCAACGCTTTGCGGCGGAGTTGGCACGCTGGCGGGTTCGTCGGCAGTTTTGCGAAACTTGAAGAAAGCCATGCTGGGTCAATGGTTGGGAATCAGAAAAATTCAGGAGCCGGGCAAATGTTTGGCCTGCAGCCGGGGTACGCCATCTTTGAGCACACCGCCCACGGTAAAGAAGGACCCGAAGACGACGATTCTATCAGCGGGGTCGGCAGCAGCCAGCGCCGTTTGCAGGGCCGATTCGGGGTCTGCATGGACGCTGGCAGTGGCATCTTTGCGTGTGTTTTGGCCTTGCCAGGCTTGCAGCAATGCGCCCGCCGTGGCCGCTCGTGGCGTGGGCAGATCGGTGAAGTACCACTTGTCAATCAACGGATTCATGCGCTTGATGAGGGCGGCCACGTCTTTGTCCGCCATGGCACCAAAGACCCCGTGGGTGGTCGGGAAAAAGCCCATGGCATCCAGGTTCATGGCCAGGGCCGCCACCGCGTGCGGGTTGTGCGCCACGTCCAGCACCAGGGTCGGTTGACCCGGCACAATTTGAAAGCGCCCCGGTAAATCGACAAACACCAGACCATTGCGCACCGCCTGGGCGGTCACTGGCAGCACGTCACGCAAGGCCGTCAACGCCGCCAGCACACCGCCGGCATTGACCAGCTGGTTGGCTCCACGCAGTGCCGGATACGCCATGCCGCTGTAACGCCGCCCACGCCCGGCCCAGCCCCATTGCTGCTTGTCACCGGTGACGTTGAAGTCTACCCCGACACGCCACAGATCAGCCTCAACCTCGCGCGCCCGGTCCAGCACGCTTTGCGGTGGCAGCGGGTCGCTCACCACCACCGGCCGGCCGGTGCGCATGATGCCAGCCTTCTCGTAGCCAATGGCTTCACGGGTTTCGCCCAGCAAGGCCATGTGGTCGAGGTCGATGCTGGTGATGATGGCGCAGTCGGGCTCGATGATGTTGACTGCATCCAGACGCCCGCCCAGCCCCACTTCCAGAACCACCACATCCAGACCGGCTGTGGCCATGATGTCCAGAATGGCCAGCGTGGTGAACTCAAAATAAGTCAGCGAAACCTCTGCATCATTCAGACCTCTAGCCCTTTCCACCTTTGCACAAGCAGCTACCAATTGTGTAGCGTCAACGGGGCTGCCGTTGAGCCGCAGGCGTTCTTCAAAGTGCACCAGATGGGGCGAGGTATAGACCCCGGTGTGGTAACCCGCTTCCAGCAAGATGGCTTCCAGCATGGCACAGGTGGAGCCTTTGCCATTGGTACCGGCCACAGTGATCACCGGGCAGGTAAAACGAATGCCCATGCGCTCGGCCACGGTGCGCACGCGCGCCAGGCCAAGGTCGATGGTGACAGGGTGCAGGCGTTCGCAGTGCGACAGCCAGTCTTGAAGGGTTTGGGGTGCAGGTTTCATACGGAGTCGAATTGTCCCCCAGCTTAAGGGCCGCCTGGCGCTGGTGCGGGTACAAAAATGGCATCATGCGGGGATGAAAACCATCACCCTCTACGGCATTCCCAACTGCGACAGTGTCAAAAAAGCCCGCGCTTGGCTCACAGAACACGGTGTCAACTACCAGTTTCACGATTTCAAAAAACAAGGTGTACCGATCGATTTGCTGCCGCGCTGGCTCGACAGTGCGGGCTGGCAGACGCTGGTGAACCGCAAAGGCACGACCTGGCGCAAGCTCGACGAGGCCACCCGAT
>JAVHPS010000025.1:0-3228 GCA_036170715.1 Rhodoferax sp.
CCGGGTCTACCTGCCCCTGGCTGTTGACCTCGCCAATCCAGGCCATCTTCATGCCACCAAAGTTGACCGCGTCGCGGCACAAAATGGGAAACAGCTCAGCCTCGTTGGCGCAGCGTACGATGGCTTGGTTGCATTGGCTCAAGGCGGCATAGAGTTTGGACAGACGTGCTACTTTGAGCTCGGATTGCTTGCGATCAGTAATGTCGCGCGACAACACGATAAAGCTGGTTTCGCTGCCAGCCAGCGGCGCTTTGCGGGCCACCGACAGTTCAAACCAATGCACACCGTCAGGCAGCGGCAGCGCCATTTGCTGACCCTGCGAAAAGCCGTTTGCAGCGGCCTCTTGCAAGGCCGTCATGCACACCGCAGTGGCCTCGGCGGGCAGCACCTCGGCCAGGGTTTTGCCAAGCAGGTCTTGTGCCGGTGCTGCCAGCAGCTCGCGGCGCGGCGCGTGGCAGGCCAGGTAACGCCCCTGCTGGCTGATCTCGAACAGCAAGTCTGGCATGGCATCAAGCGTGGCTTGCAACTGGTGGTTCAGTGCTGCGATTTGCTGCGCCTGGCTGCCCACGTCGCCTTGCAGCGTTTGCGTTTGTTGTCTGGCCCTGAGCATTTGTTTGGTGGTCAGACCCAGCAAAGCGCTGATCAGCAAGCCGAGTGCCAGCTTGATGCCCAACCCGGTCGGGTCGGTCCAGCCCGCGCTGGGGGCCACACTGAGCGTCCAGTGGGCGTTGGGTACGCGCAGTTCAAAGTCCACCGCATCACTGGGCAACACGGCAGATTGGGCGATGGTTTGGCGCTGTTGTGTGGCAGGGTCAACACGCCACAGGGCGTAGTCGTAGCCCTGTTTAGCCAATTGTTCAAACTGTGCCGGGCCCAGCGCTTGCGGTAGGCGGATGACCACATTGGTAAAGCCCCAAAAGCTGCGTTGCCCCTGGGCATTGGTCAAAAACACCGGATAAAACCCGAGTGCCCCCAAACCGCCTTGTACCAGGTCGAACGGGCCCGCCAGGGTGAGCTGGCCGGTGTCACGGGCCTGGCGCGCTTCCCTTGCACGCCCCGGGTGGTTGAGCAAGTCCAGCCCGATGGCGTGGGCATTGCCCGCCAGCGGCACGATGCGTTGCACCACGCCTTGGGGTTCCAGGGCCATGGCCGAAACACCAGGGTAGAGCGTCAGCATGCTGGTTGCCAGGGCCTCAAAGTTGGGAATGTCGCCCTGGTTCAGTTGCACCCAGGCGGCCAAGGCTTGCGTGGCAGACAAGGCTTGCAACAGGTTTTCTTCAAGGCGTTGGGCGTGGTCAGCCTCAAGGGCTTGCACGCGCCCGTGCTCGTTATGCTGTCGGCGTTGTTCGGATTGCACGCTCACGGCTGTGGCCAGCAAGGTGGCCACTAAAAAAACCAGCAGTCCCGCCAGCAGCGGGCGCTTGGATGAACGGTGTACAAGCATGGCAGGGGTGTTCCGTGAGCGGGCCCCTCAGCTGTTTGGTCAACAGCTTGCCGCAATCGGCAAGGGGGCCATGTGCAACCCGGCACTGGGCTGCACTTGAAGGCGCAATTTACCACCAATCCATGCTGGATTCGCGCTTGTTTTTAAGGCCTGGCGGACACCCCGCCGCCCAGTGTTTTGAACAGTACCACCTGGTTTTGCAACAGCATCAGCCGGGTTTGCAGCGTGCCTTGTTGGGCCGCAAACAGGCTGCGTTGGGCATCGAGCCAATCGAGCTGGCTGGCGGCTCCGGCATCCAGGCGCAGGCGTGTCAGGCGCGCACGCTCGGCTTCGGCATCCAGCAGCGCTTGTTGCGCCTGCATTTGCTGCATCAGGGTGGTGCGGCTGGCCAGGGCATCGGCGACCTCGCGAAAGGCGCTTTGAATCGCTTTTTCATACTGCGCCACGGCGATGTCGCGCCCAGCCTGGGCACTGTCGAGGTTGGCCTGGTTGCGCCCGGCATCAAAAATGGGCAGCAGCAGTTGGGGGGCCAGCGTCCAGCCCCAGGAGCCATCCTTGAACAGGCCAGCGAGTTCGCTGCTGGCCGATCCCACTCCTGCGGTCAGGCTGATGCGTGGGAAGAACGCCGCCCGTGCCGCGCCGATGTTGGCGTTGCTGGCAATCAGGGCTTGCTCTGTGGCGCGAATGTCGGGGCGGCGTGTGAGCAGATCAGACGGCAACCCGGCGGGCAGTTCGGCAAAACGCAGCGCCTCCAGACGGTTGGGCTGCTGCAACGGTTGTACTGCGGCTACAGCGTGGTTGCCCAGGTTGTCGTTGGTACGCTGCTTGACAGCGCTGCTTGCACCTTGCGCCAGCACGGCACGGCTGGACGGCGGCAGCGCCTGACCCAACACCAGTACCAGCGCATTTTCATCCAGCGCGCGCTGGCGTTGTTGCTGCGCCAGCGTCACGCGGGCACTCTCGTGCAGGGTCTGCGCCAGGCGCAGCTCCAGATCAGAGGCCGCACCGTGGTGGGCTTTGAGCTCGACCAGCCGGAGCGAGTCTTCGCGCGTGGCCAGTGTCTGGCGGGAGGCCGTCAGCAGTTCCTCGTCGGCCAGCAGTGCCAGCCAGCCTTGCGCTACGGTCGCCATCAGGCTGATTTGCGCTGCCTGCGCGGCCTCTGACGTGGCCAGGTACTGCGCCAGCGCCTGTTCTTTCAGGCTGGCTACGCGGCCAAAAAAGTCCAGCTCGTAAGCGGTGATGGTCAAGCCAGCGGTGTAGGCGCTGTTGATGCTTCCATTGCTGGTGGGGGTGCGTGCGCCCGTCACCGCGGCGTTGACCGTGGGGAACTGGTCGGCACGGCGCAGCCCCAGTTGTGCGCGAGCTTGTGCCATGTTGAGCGTGGTCACGCGCAGGTCGCGGTTGTTGACCAGGGCCAGGTTGATCAGTTCTTGCAGCACGGGCTCGGCAAAGAAGTCGTTCCAAGTCAGGTCTTGCCGGGCCACGTTGGCGCTGCTGGCGGCGTTGCCTGCCGAGGCGGGCCACTGCGCGGCAATGGGTGCGGCGGGACGCTCGTAGCTTGGCATCAGGCTGCAACCAGCTGCAAAAATGCTAGCTGCTAGCCCAGTTGAATAGAGGGCTAGAGGCCTAAAAAGCTTATAAGAATTAAACATCGGTATGCACTCCCATGTGCGCTGCCTGTTCGGCATGAAGTTGCTGCTGGCGTGCGCTGTCATGAAACAAGCCACGTACCACGACAAAAAAGATCGGCACAAACAGCACCGCCAGCGTGGTACCGCTCAGGA
>JAVHPS010000026.1:0-3216 GCA_036170715.1 Rhodoferax sp.
AAAGTGCGACGCCGCGTGCGCCATGCCCACCAGGGCGATCACCTTGGCGTCGTGTGTGAAAGGCTTGGCAAGAGTATGAGGGGGAAGCGCTATATTCATAGAGTCATGTTAGCCCGACTCAGCCAACCCAACTGTGTTGACGAGTAGGTCAGGTCAAGCAGTCGCCTGAGAGTGGTTTGATATGACGAATGTCGTTTTCAGACACACACCATATGCACGGACAGATTGGACTCATAACGATCCCAGGTCAAGGGAATCACAAATTGGGTGCCTTCTTGCGGCAACGCTGGCATGGGCTCTTTGTCAGCCACTACTCTGGGTGGTGACATATCCAGCGCTTCGCCAAAATGCCGTCTGGCATAGCCTGTCATCTGGTTGGCTATTTCACCCACAATGTCTCGATGACTGGCATCAGAGTAATCGCTTTCACCAACCAGCAACAATACGTGTGAGAGCAACCCGCGCGAGGCTGAAAAAGTCACGCTACCGCGAAATTTCCCACCCAGTTCAATGATGCCTTTGAAGTCACCCCGCATGGCGCTGTCTGAGCCATCAAGCATGTACGCTGTGCGCACAAGGGCATCAATGCCGGTGGTCTGGCGAAAAAATGCGGACGCTGCGTCTGAAAAAATCTTGATGTCACGTGCGTTCAGTGAGACATGTTTCATGCCATCAACTCCTGTAAAGCGTCAAGCAATTGCTCTTCTGAAAAGGGCTTCATCAAAAAACCGTGCGCGCCTTTGGTCAAGGCTTTCAAAGCTGTGGCGCGGTCGCTCAAAGCCGACACCACCAACACACGCGCTTGCGGCAAGATGATTTGCAATGCCTCCAAACATGCCGAGCCATCCATCAGCGGCATGGTCAAGTCCATGGTGACCAGGTTGGGTTGGTGAATTTTGGCTTGCTCCAAGGCTTGCAGGCCATCACCTGCCTGCGCCACCACTTTGATGTTTTTGAGTCGCCCATCAGAGGCCAAGCGCGTGATGCGATGGCGAAACACCATCGAGTCATCCACCACCATCATGGTCTGGCTCATGCTGCCTCCACCTTGAACAACATGACAAAACGGGTGCTTTGCTGAGGCTGCGTCATGACCCGCATTCGGGCACCTGCTTTTTCAACCAGCTCGCGCACCAAAGCCAAACCGATTCCTCTGCCCGCATGTTCGGTCACTTCCTTGGCTGTAGAAAACTGAGGTTCAAAGATGAAGCCCATCAATTCCTGATCGGTTAAGCGGTCTGCATCGCTGCGGTGCAAAGCCACTTGCTGGCGAATCTCTGGCATCACAATGCCACGGCCGTCATCGCTTAAAGAGACTTCAATGCAACCCTCTTTGTCACGACCAATTTCAAGGCGCAAAGACCCAACCAGTGGCTTACCACTTTTAAGGCGCAGGTCTGGCGTTTCTATGCCATGCACCACGGCGTTGCGTACCAACTGCGGTAAGGCTTCGCGCAAAACCTTTGTCACACTCTCAGGCAATGGCAGATCCATCAACTGGGTGGTCAGCTTGACTTGTTTGTTCAGTGATTGCGCTACTTGCTCAGACAAGTGGCGCAAATTAGAAACCATCGCGTCCAGCGCACTGCTAGCACCCGGCGCAATTTGACCAACTGCGCCATCAATCCTGCTAAAGACACGCTGCAACTGCTCGGCCTGCTCCTGCAAACACGAAATCTCGAACGCCACCGGAATCATGTCCTCGCCAGAATGTGCCTTTGCTTTGAGCAGTGGCGCCAGCACGTCTTCCATGTGATGCGCCTGGCGTGACATTGAATTCAAACCCATGGCTGCCGCTTCCCCTTTGATGCCATGCACCATTCGCGCAGCCGCGCCCAATAGCTCATGGTGCGACTTGAAGTCTTGCCCCACATCGCGCATGGCAGTGTTGAGACTTGAGAGTTTGTTGCAGGTTGAGGCCAAAAAATCTTGCAGCAGGGCAGGCTCGTTTTGCAACACCCGAATCAAATCATCTACATCGCTTTTAGCAGCAGCCTGGGTGGCCGCAAGTTCGCGCTCAAGTTGCACTTTTTGGGTGACATCAAACACGGTCACCAGCAATTCTTTGATGCGGTCCTCTTCATGCACCTGATTCAGGAAAAATGACAAATACTTGGGCTTGCCACCGTCTTTGTCAGAACCTGCTACGAGAACTTCTTTCAAAGGATCCAACTGCGTCAGTAACGCCGGTTTGACCCTGGGGTTGAACATCAAATCCAAAAAACTGGCCGCTTCTTCAGCGCGCTGCTCGCCCACCAGAGACCTGATCAAGCGGCGAAAGTCTTCGCCAGCGTGCAACTCGCGCATGAAAAGCTGCGTGGTTGAGCCTGAAAATTGGCTGCCTATGGTGCCATCAGCGCGCACCAGCAACAGACCTTCAGCCACAGTTTTGAGAATATCGTCAACCTCTCGGCGGGCGTTTTCTGCAATGCGGTCACTGGCGTTGAGACGCCGCAAAAACTTGAACACAATATAGAAAAAGTTCAGCAGTGCCAGCACAATGGCCATCAGCTGAATTTGCCGCATCCGATTGGTTTTCTGGTTGGCTGCAGTCTCTACGCCACGTGCCAAGTCGTCTGACAAAGCCATCAGCCGAATGTTGCGAGCAACCGCTTTGGTCACTGCAATTTCAATGTCCTGTGCGTTGGCGGCTTGGGTTTGCAGCACGGGTGCAATGGTCTCAGCCAGCGGACGCCACTCGCGCTCAAGTTTGGCCATGATTTCACTCAAACCAGCCGAATCTGCCCCAAACTCAGTGAGGCCTACCGCCTGCTGCAGCGATTCACCCAAAGTTGACAACGCGTGGTTAAAACCTTCGTAGCCCTGGTTGAGTTGCGCCATGCTGGTTTGGGTGGGCAACTCAGCCAGAGTTTCTGCTTGAAGCGTCAGCAACGACTTGGTGAGTTGCTGCGTCAGCATGCGCAGCTCACCAGCGGAGTTGATGCGGCCAGCATCGCGCTCCAACTGGAGCGAAACAAAGAAGTTAAAAAACAAAATCCCCAGGTCGAGGACGATGAAAAGCAAAATGGCTAAAAGCAAGTCTCTGTACTTGCCCATACCGAACGATGATTTCATGAAGCAGACGATTGGTGTAAACCCGTATCTTCATCGTATCAAGTGACAGATTTGTGACAAACTACCGGATGTTTTGGTCTGAGACTACATCAAAAAAGCAGCTATTTACTCTCAAGTAAATAGCTGCTCACGCTTATTCTA
>JAVHPS010000027.1:0-12418 GCA_036170715.1 Rhodoferax sp.
GAAGAGCTGCGGCTGGCGCAAAACAATTTGAATCAAATCACTGGCGAATTTTCGTCAGATGACTTGCTTGGAGTGATATTCTCCAGCTTTTGTATTGGCAAGTAGTTTGATTGCCCATGTGACCGGAGGGTAAAACATGTCCCTTTTTGATTGGTTGTTACCAAGATCCAAGTCGGTAAACCCTTTGGAATCTTCCAACCTTGGCGGGCTTGCGCCAGGCGCACCCGTGATGGGGCGTGCAGCTGTGGTGGACACAGATTTGAAAGCACGTCGCCAAGAGCGACGTGAACGCCTTTACTCGGTGGTGCGTGAGGCCATGTTGCGCAGTGAGGTGCTGGCATCACGCTACAAGTTCAAGGTGTTGTCGCTGGACACCCATGGCCGACAGTTTCTGATCATGGTCGATCTGATGGATGCCAGCGCGGTTGCACCCGATCGGTTCGCTTCGATTGAACAACTGATCATTGGCAACGCGGCCCAGCAGCACGGTATTTATGTCAAGTCGGTTTATTGGCGGGCCACTGAATCGCTGCTGCTGGCACCGTCGGCAAAGGCCGTGCCAGCGGCTCCGGTGGCGACCCCGATGCCGGCCACGCCAGCCGTGGTTACCCCTGCACCAGTGCCTGTTGCGCCCGTTGTGGCGCGCAAACCGGCGTTTGATCCGATTGAGCAAGCCGAGGTGCTGGCGTTCAAAAAAGCCATTGGTGCCATTCCCAGTACGCCTGCGGCCAAGACCCCCGGGCAAGTGCACACCTCGGGGTCGCGCCATGTACTGACCGGGTTTGAAGACACCCAGATACTGGACACCTCGGATGATCAAGTTTCACCGCTGAGCCGCACCCAATTTGGTGAATTGCTGTAACCCAGCTGGCCGCCTCAGTGGCCGGCAAAATCCACCAGTGTGAACAGGGGCAAGCCGCTGGCGCGGATTTTGTCGGAACCGCCCAACTCGGGCAAGTCGACAATGGCCGCCCCCTCCATCACCTGCGCCCCGAGCTTTTCAAGTAGTTTTTTGCCAGCCATCATGGTGCCACCGGTGGCGATCAGGTCGTCAATCAGCAGCACCCGGTCGCCGGGTTTAACGGCATCGGTGTGCAGCTCCACGGTGGCACTGCCGTATTCGAGCTCGTAGGTTTCTTCAACGGTGGTGAACGGCAGTTTGCCTTTTTTGCGGATCGGCACAAACCCGACCCCTAGTTCATAGGCCACTACCGAACCCAGAATGAAGCCGCGTGCATCCAGCCCGGCGACCACGCTGGGGCGCAGGCTTGGGTCCATGTAGCGCTGCACAAAAGCGTCGATCAAGACCCGGAACACCTTGGCATCTTGCAGCAGGGGTGTGATGTCGCGAAACTGCACCCCCGGCGCGGGCCAATCAAGCACGGTACGAATATGGCTACGCAAGTAGTGGTTCACGCTCAAGCTTTGCATACATCACCCTAAAAAAATCAACACCGGGGCGTTTTAAAACGGCCCCTTGATCAAACGCAACTCAGCCAACTCAAGCTGGTCGGCCAGCCCGGAAAGCACCAGCATGTCGCCGTCCATGAACAGCAATTCATCTGACAAGGCCATCACCTGCCCCGATGAGCGGCGCAGACTGACCAGTCGCACGTGCAAGGCTGGCAACATCAATTCTGACAGGCTATGGCCAATGGCTTTTGCGCCCAGTGGCAAGGTTAAAGCGTTGAGTCGTTCTTGGCGCAGTTCGTCCTCTGAACCATCGTCGGCACCACGGAAAAAGCCGCGCAGCAATTTGTAGCGCGCATCGCGCTGCTCTTGCACGATGCGAATCACGCGCCGCATCGGAACGCCGACCAGCGCCAAGGCGTGGCTGGCCAGCATCAGTGAGCCCTCAATGGCTTCGGGCACGACCTCGGTGGCACCTGCACGACGCAGGGTTTCCAGGTCATGGTCGTCCTGGGTACGCACCACCACCGGTACTTGGGGTGCGTGTTCATGGATGTGCGCCAGCACTTTCATGGCGCTGTGGGTTTCCAGGTAGGTGACCACAACGGCACTGGCACGCGCCAGACCGGCCGCCATCAGGGCCTGCAAACGCGCTGCGTCGCCAAACACCACCGAGTCACCGGCGGCGGCGGCTTGGCGTACCCGATCCGGATCCAGGTCGAGTGCCATATAGGGAATGGCCTCCTTGTCGAGCATGCGCGCCAGGTTTTGCCCACAGCGGCCATAACCGCAAATGATGACGTGCTTGTTGGCCTTGATGGCTTTGCGTGCAATGGTCGTCATTTGCACCGATTCCATCAACCACTCGTTGCTGACCAGCCGCATCACCAGTGCCCCGCTGTGCATCACGATGAAGGGGGTAGCCAGCATGGACAACACCATGGCGGCCAAAATTGGATTCAACAACTCGGGCGGTACCAGCTTGTTGGTTTGTGCCAGCGTCAGGAGCACAAAGCCGAACTCGCCGGCCTGCGCCAGATACAGGCCGGTGCGCAAGGCCACGCCCGTGGTGGAGCCGAATGCACGGGTTAAAAAAGTGATCACCAGTGCCTTGTACAGCACCGGTAAGGTCACCAGCAGCAGCACCAGTGGCCAGCGTTCCAGTACCAGTCGCCAGTCCAGCATCATGCCAATGCTAATGAAGAACAAACCCAGCAGCACATCATGAAACGGCCGGATGTCGGTTTCCACCTGGTGTTTGTATTGCGTCTCTGAAATCAGCATGCCGGCAATGAAGGCACCCAGTGCCAGACTCAAGCCCGCCAGTTCCGTCAGCCAGGCCAGCCCCAGGGTGACCAGCAGCAGGTTCAGCACGAACAGCTCTTCACTCTTGCGCCGTGCCACCAGGTTCAGCCAGACACGCATGATGCGGGGGCCACCGACCAACAGCACGGTGATCAAGGCCACGGCCTTGAACAAGGCCCATACCAGGGTTTCAGCCATTTGCTCGGGGGCGGCACTCAGCGCCGGAATCAGCACCAGTAGCGGCACCACCGCCAAGTCTTGAAACAACAGCACACCCATCACACGCTTGCCGTGCTCGGTTTCCATTTCCAGCCGCTCGCTCATGAGTTTCACCACAATGGCGGTGCTGCTCATGGCCATGGCACTCGACAGTGCCAATGCCGTGCGCCAGTCCATGCCCCAATGGGTCGGGGCAATCAAAGTAAACGCCATGCTGGCGGCGGTGGTGACGAGCATGGTCAGTGCCACCTGAAACAGACCGAGCCCGAATACATGGTTGCGCATGGTGCGCAACTTGGGTAAGTTGAATTCCAGGCCAATGACAAACATCAAAAACACCACGCCAAATTCACCCAAATGGCGCACACCATCCGCATTTTTTGCCAGGGCCAAGGCATTCGGGCCAATCACCACCCCCACCGCCAAATAACCCAGCATGGGAGGCAGTTTCAGGTAACGGCAGGCCACCACGCCGAGCACGGCAGCCAGCAGGTACAGCAGGGTCAGGTCAAGCGGGTTCACCCCCTGATGCTACCAAGTCTGCCTGCAGCACAGGGTTGCCGCCGATAGAATGCCTGCATGAAATTTCAGTCCTCATTAGAGTCCGGATTCGATGCCGAGCGCGCGCTGGCTTTGGCCCTTGACACCCTCGACATTGAGGCCGCTGCGGTGCTGGGGCTAAAGCGCCGCTTAGGCCCAGGTTTTATTCAGGTGGTGGGTTTGATGCTGGCGGTGCAAGGCCGGGTGGTGGTGATGGGCATGGGCAAAAGCGGCCACATAGGGCGCAAGATTGTGGCCACACTTGCATCCACCGGTACCGCCGCCATGTTTGTGCATCCGGCCGAAGCCAGTCACGGTGACCTGGGCATGATCAAACCGGTGGATGTGGTGCTGGCGATCTCGAACAGCGGTGAATCGGAAGAGCTCACCGCCATTTTGCCGATGATCAAACGTCTGGGCGCGCCATTGGTCGCCATGACTGCTAATCCGCAATCCACGCTGGCGCGTTACGCTGACGTGTTTCTGGACAGTGGGGTAGAAAAAGAAGCCTGCCCGCTCAATCTGGCCCCCACGGCCAGCACCACGGCACAACTGGCCTTGGGCGATGCGCTGGCCGTGGCCTTGTTGGATGCGCGGGGCTTCAAGGCAGAAGACTTTGCCCGCTCACACCCGGGCGGGGCGCTGGGGCGCAAGCTGCTGACGCTGGTGTCCGACATCATGCGCAGTGGTATCCAAGTGCCCCAAGTGGGTGTGCAGGCCAGCTTCAGCGAGCTCATGCGCGAGATGAGTGCCAAGGGTCTGGGCGCTACGGCAGTGGTTGACGCGCAAGGTGTAGTGCAAGGTATTTTTACCGACGGTGACCTGCGCCGCCTGATCGAAAAAGGGGTTGAGTTGCGCAGTTGCAGCGCCGCGCAAGTGATGCACGCCAAGCCGGCCACCATTGCCAGTGATGCGCTGGCAGTCGATGCCGCTGAACTGATGGAACAACGCTGCATCACCAGCGTGCTGGTGGTGGATGCCCATGGGCTGTTGTGCGGCGCGCTCAACAGCAATGATCTGATGCGGGCCAAGGTGATCTGATGCGGCCAGTGCTCAACTTCGAACCCGAACTTCTGCTCCGTGCCCAAGGTATTCGCGTAGTGTTCTTGGATGTGGATGGCGTACTCACCGATGGTGGTTTGTATTTTTCAGAAAGCGGCGAAAGCCTCAAGCGTTTCAATACGCTCGATGGCCATGGTCTCAAGCTGTTGCAACGCGTCGGCATTACGCCGGTGGTGATCACCGGGCGCGACTCCAAAGCCTTGCGCTTGCGGCTTGCGGCGCTGGGCATTGAGCAGGCCCATTTTGGTGTTGAAGACAAACGTCCGGCAGCGCAATCGAGCTTGCAAACGCTCGGGCTGGACTGGTCACAAGCGGCGGCCATGGGCGATGATTGGCCTGATTTAAGTGTCTTGACCCGCTGCGCATTGGCGTGTGCACCAGCGAATGCCCAGGCCGAAGTGCTGGCCCGGGCGCACTACGTGACCCGGTTGGCCGGTGGTGTCGGTGCTGTGCGGGAACTGTGTGACTTGTTGCTGGTGGCCAGGGGCCGGTACGCGCAATTGTTGCAAGAGGCACTGGCGTGAACACGTTGCGTTTATGGTGGGATCGACTGGCCCTGTACGTGCCGGTGCTGCTGATGGGGGTGTTGGCCATGGGTACGTACTGGCTGGTGCGCAGCACGCCTGAGCCGACCCCGGCCGAGCCGGTGGCCGCAGCCCGGCACGAACCCGACTACTTCATGCATCAATTTGCGGTCAAAACTTTCAACGCCAGTGGGCAACTCAAAAGCGAGGTGAAAGGCACGCAGGCGCGCCATTTTCCCGATACCGATACGCTTGAGATTGACCAGGTGCACATTCGTTCTTTCAATGAAGAAGGCCGTTTGACCACAGCCACTGCACGCCAGGCCATTACCAACAGCGATGGCTCTGAGGTGCAACTCATTGGCGGAGCCCAAGTGGTGCGTGCTGCGGCCACGGACGGCCAGGGGCAAGTGCAACCCAGTCTGACCTTTACCGGCGAGTTTCTTCATGCCTTCATGAATTCCGAGCGGGTCAAGTCCCACAAACCGGTGGAGTTGACTCGTGGCAAAGACCGGTTTACGGCAGACAGCATGGACTTTGACAACCTCGATCGCGTCATGCTGCTCAACGGTCGGGTGCGCGGCCTGCTGGTGCCAGGCACAGTCCCCTGAGGTTAAACGGGTATGACACCGCTGGTTTTGATCACGGGCGCATCCAGTGGCATGGGTCAGGCCATGGCTCTGCACTATCTGCATAGAGGCTACCGGTTGGCCCTGGTGGCACGTCGGGTTGAAGTGGTTGAATCGTGGCTTGGCCCTTGCAATATAAGTCAAGGCTGCTATGAAATATACAGTGTTGACGTAACCGATGTGGAGGGTATGGCGCGCATGGCGCAGGCTTGCATGGAACGCCAGGGCGTGCCTGATATCGTGATTGCGAATGCGGGCATCAGCCTCGGTGTGGATTCCTCGGTGCGGGCTGATCTGACGGTGATGGCGCGCATTTTGGCAACCAATGTGATGGGGGTGGCGGCAACTTTTAGTCCCTTCATGGCTGCTATGCGGGTTCGCGGCTCGGGCACTTTGGTGGGTATCGGCAGTGTCGCCGGCATTCGTGGTTTGCCGGGGCATGGTGGCTATTGCGCCAGCAAGGCGGCGGTGATCTGTTATTGCGAGAGCTTGCGGGGTGAGCTGCGTGGCAGTGGGGTGAATGTGGTCACCCTCTGTCCCGGATACATTGCCACCCCATTAACCCAAAACAACCGCTACCACATGCCTTTCTTGATGCAGCCGCAAGCCTTTGCCGGGCAAGCGGCAAAAGCCATTGACGCAGGTGACAGCTACCGGGTGATACCGTGGCAAATGGGCGTGGTGGCGAAATTGCTGCGACTGTTGCCCAATGCCCTGTTTGACCGCATTTTTGCGTCAAGGCCGCGCAAGCCGCGGGCCACAGATTGACGCAGCGTGCGTGCCGTGTGAAGCCCAAACAAAAAGGGCCCCGAAGGACCCTTTTGACTTGACAAGCCGAAGCCTGTTCGTGGTTGCGCTCAGATTAGTAGCTGCTACGGCCACCGCCGTAACCGCCGCCACCGGAGCGGCCACCACCAGCGCCGCCGCCGTAGCCACCGCCACCTGAACGGCCACCACCAGCGCCGCCGCCGTAGCCGCCAGCACCGCCACCGAAACCACCACCACCAGAGCGGGGGGGACGGGGTTCCATTGGACGGGCTTCGTTCACCACGATGCCACGGCCACCGTATTGCTGACCATTCATGCCCGCGATAGCAGCTTGTGCTTGTGCGTCGTCGGCCATTTCAACGAAACCGAAACCTTTGGAGCGGCCAGTGTCACGTTCCATCATGACTTTGGCGCTGGTGACGGTACCGTGGGCAGCGAACGCTTGTTGCAGATCGTCGTCACGGAAGGAATAAGGCAGGTTGCCTACGTAAAGTTTGTTGCCCATGAAAGGACTCCTCAAAATAACTCAAAACGCGATGGAGTCCATAACCGCAATCAACAAACCATTGAAGACTTAAAGCAGACGCGAGACTGACATTCACCGCAAACCACGTATCGCTCTATGAAAAACAATACGAGGCGCATGATACGTCAAGTTTGTGTTTTTCAATCATTTATTTGTAAAGTGCCCGAAATCTGTGGTTTGGAGCGCGACACGGCATGGCGCGCACGCCAAACGGCAGCCCCGCCGAGGGCGTGAGCCGATCTTTTGGTCAGCTCCTTGTCAGTTGATGGTTAAAACGTGTCATTTGGTAACTTTTGTTAGCGAAAACCCCTACGCTTGATAAATATTAAGTCTTTTAATATCGCCCTGCATTCAACTTATAAGGAGACCTTGATGCCTTTTGCCACTTCCACCAAACTCCGGCTGTCCCAGATTGCCAAAGCAGGCTGTGTCGTTGCCGCCCTCAGTGTTGGCTTTGCCAGCAGTGCGCAAGCACAAGAAAAAAAATACATGACCCTGGCTGAACAAATGATCCAGGACATGAAAGACGGCAAGATTGCCGCTCCCGGTGCGGAAGATCACGTCGTCCAAGAGCTGATCATCAAGCGCGCCATTCCGATCACCTACAAATACATCAACACCTTGATGAACACCCCCAATGCCTTTGGCCCGGGTGTGGCGTGCACGGTGTGCCACAACTCCAACGACCCGAGCAAGAGCTACCGTGGTCTGGATTTGTCCACCTGCAAAGGCATGATCGAAGGAACAACCGAAAAACCAAAACACGCGGTGTTTACACCAGGCAAAGAGCCCAAACGTGATCCGTTGGTGCGCCGCCTGCGCAACAACCGCATGCCGCTGGGCATGAGCTTTGACAACCCCACCTATACCGCCAACCACATGCTGGTGAAGAACTGGATTGATGCCGGTGCCAAGAACGACGACAACTTCAACAAAAATGTGTTGCCGTTGTTCAAAACCGCTAACGCTTTTGGTCCTGAGTCCCCGGCGTGCACCTCATGCCACATGTCCAACCAGGAACCCCCAAGCTTCCATGAGTTGAACCTGAGCACCCACGCCGGCATTTTGCTTGGCGCTGACTCCGTGGCCAAGGGCGTGGACAAAGCCACCAAGGTGATCGTCCCCGGTAATTCATCTTTGAGCTTTGTCTGGCAGCACTTGTCTGAAGACCGCATGCCTCCTGGCATTGCACCGTCTGAGCCACGTGACCACCCGAACACCACGATTCTGGCCACCTGGATCAAGCAAGGGGCCAAGTGCGATTGATGGGTTCTGGTAACTTGAACCGCCGCCACTTTGTGGCGGCACTCGCAGCAGGTGGGCTTTTGCCCACCTTTGCTGTTTCTGCAGCGACCCAAACACCCCGTGTGTTGCGTCGTTGGGTCAGTGGCAACGCCACGCTGGCACCGTTGGCGTTGGTCGATGGCCGTGTGCTATTTAATGGGGACAAGACGCTTGGACGGATTGACCCTGAGCACGATGAACTGACCTGGAATGTGCCACATCACCTGAGCAGCAATGCAGTCTATCGTCCCCGCGCCGCCGGGCAATCGGTCATCTGCGGGGGGCAGCGTGAGCTGGGAGCCTGGCACATGGCGGACGGCAAACCGCGTTGGCTGCACAAAGCCTTGTTGCAAGTGGGCACACCTTTTGTTAGCCCTGAGCGCACCTACGTGGGTGATGGCCACGAACTGTTGGCGCTGGCCAATGACTCTGGCGCGATGGACTGGCGCTTTCCCGCCGATACCACCGATTGCACCGCCTCTTACGCCCCCACGCTGGGCCAGGACACAGTATTTTTTGGCCCGGGTGACGGCAAACTGTACGCCTTGAATGTGGCAGACGGCAAGCTGAAATGGAAGCTTGACGAGCACAAAAACTGGCAATACATCCGTCAGATGTACGTCACCGGCAACATGCTGGTGGCCGGTACTTACACCGAACTGCTGTACGGCATTGATGCCACCACGGGCAAGGTCAAGTGGACATTCAAAGCCGGCAACTTCATCAACTCGCACCATGTGGCCGGTGACACCGCTTACCTGTGGTCGCCCACGGGCTGGATTTACGCGATTGATGTCGATACCGGTGCGGTGCGCTGGAAGCATCAGACCACCAAGTACGGCAACAGCGCCGCCAATTGGGGCCCGATGATGGCCGAAATTGTGACCCTGCAAAACCAGGTCTACTGCCTGGACATGAACCAGATGCTGCATGTGCTTGATGCCGACACTGGCCGTGAACGCCTGCGCATTCCCTTTGCCCACGACTTGCGTCCGACCGTGATTCCGTTGCCGGATGCGCGTGCCGTGGTGGCTACTGAGGCGGGTGAAGTGCAGCTGGTGCGTTGGTAAACCAGCTCAAAAACCGGGACATGGCGGCGTGATGGTCTGTAGTTTTATACAGTAACATCCCCGTCATGGCCAAAGATAAAACCCAATACGTCTGTTCCGACTGCGGTGGTAGCAGCCCTAAGTGGCTCGGCAAATGCCCCCATTGCAACGCCTGGAACACATTGATCGAATCGGTTGCCGAAGCCAGTGCAGCCCCCGTCAAAAACCGTTTTGCCGCGCTGGCTAAAACCGCTGCGGTGGCGGTGCTGGGCGAGATTGATGCGGTTGACTTTGCGCGCACGCCCACTGGCCACGAGGAACTTGACCGGGTGCTGGGTGGTGGCATGGTCGAGGGCGGTGTGGTGCTGATCGGCGGTGACCCCGGCATTGGCAAATCGACCCTGCTGCTGCAAGCACTGGATTCCCTGCAGCGCAACGGTCAGAAAACGCTGTACGTCACCGGTGAAGAAAGTGGTGCACAAGTGGCCTTGCGTGCGCGCCGTCTTGGCCTGGACAACTCCCAAGTGAACGTGTTGGCCGAGATCGGTCTGGACAAAATTCTGGCCACGCTGGCCACCATGCAACCCGATGTGGCCGTGATCGACTCGATTCAAACCGTTTACTCCGACCAGCTCACGTCCGCCCCCGGCTCGGTGGCACAAGTGCGTGAATGCGCCGCGCACCTGACGCGCTATGCCAAAGCCAGCAGCCGCATGCCAGGCCAACCGCAAGGCCGCGCCACCAGCATCGTGCTGGTAGGCCACGTCACCAAAGAAGGAGCCCTGGCGGGGCCGCGCGTGCTGGAGCACATGGTTGACACCGTGCTGTACTTTGAAGGCGACACCCACAGCAGCTTCCGACTGGTGCGCGCCATCAAAAACCGCTTTGGTGCCGTGAATGAAATTGGTGTGTTTGCCATGACCGAGCGCGGCCTGAAAGGGGTCAGCAATCCCAGCGCCATCTTCTTGAGCCAACACACTGATCCCGTGCCCGGCAGCTGTGTGATGGTCACGCTGGAAGGCACGCGCCCGATGCTGGTCGAAATTCAGGCCCTGGTGGACAGTGGCGGCCCAAGCCCACGGCGCTTGAGCGTGGGGTTGGACAAAGATCGCTTGGCAATGCTGCTGGCGGTGTTGCACCGGCATGCTGGAGTGGCGTGCATGGACCAGGATGTGTTTGTCAACGCCGTCGGGGGCGTGCGCATCAGCGAGCCCGCAGCAGATTTGGCGGTGCTCCTGGCCATCACCTCCAGCCTGCGCGGCAAACCCCTGCCCAAGGGCTTTTTTGCCTTTGGCGAAGTGGGTCTGGCCGGTGAGGTGCGGCCGGCACCGCGTGGCCAGGAACGCCTGAAAGAAGCCGCCAAACTGGGCTTCAGCATGGCCGTAGTGCCCAAAGCCAATGTGCCGAAAAACCTCAAATCCAAAGACTTTGAAGGCCTGACCATTCACGCCGTAGAGCGGGTTGAGCAGGCCATGGAAGTGGTTCGGGCGTTGTAATTTTAATGCTATATAAAATATAGCATTAAGCCCTTTTAAATAGTGGGCTATAGGTCATATTTATATCAATATTTGACGATGCTGTTGCCGGAATTTTTGACGCTTGTGCCGACACTCAGACCGGGGTCGTGGCTGAACGTGAACTGGCCGGTGCGGCCGTCGGTGTACTCCACGCTCACGGTCCAGACCTTGCTAGCGTTCATGTTTTCCTGAATCTTTTTACCCGCGTAGGCCCCACCGGCTGCACCGGCAATGGTGGCCAGGTCTTTGCCAAAACCGCCGCCAACCTGGTGACCCAACACCGCTCCGGCCACACCACCGGCGATCAAGCCTACGGCGTTGCTGTCACCGGCTTTTTCGCCCACATGCACGGCCGTGACGCGGGCGCAATCGGTGCACGTGGCAGCCGCGGCTTGGGTTGAATACACATTGCTGGCCTTGCCCGCTGCCAGGGCTTTGTCGTACACCGCTTTGGCATCGCGGCGGCATTGCAGCCGGGCTTCTGACGAGGCTTCGTCGGCGCAGAGTTTGACATCGGCTTCGTAGCTGGCTTTGGCTTCCTTCGGGGTCGGGGCCTTGTCTGGGGTGCTGGACCAGAATTGTGCCTGCGCGTTCAGACTGCAAGCGCCCCATAACAAGCCGCTGGCACAGGCTAAAACCAATTTACGAGGGGTGAAAGCTGGGGTCATGAAGTGCTCCTGAAATAAAACGCGGGATAGCTGAAAGGTGGAGGGATTATTCACCGTTTGCTTTGCGTTGCCCTTAAGAATCGCTTAATCGGCAGCCACTACAGTACGCCGATCAGTTCATTTTTGAAAGCCCCCCATGTCCTACACCTCCACATTGCTTAAAACTTCCCTGGTAGTCCTGCTCGGTGCAGGCTGCATTCAAACTGCTTTTGCCGAAGATGACGAAGGCGGTAGCCGCTGGTTCAAATGGGGCAACAGTGAGCATAACGACGGCGGCCGTGGCAGCCGCGGTGGTATGGGTGTGGCCGTGCCAGCGCAATACCAAAAAGAGTGTGCATCGTGCCACATGGCTTACCCGGCCGGTTTGCTACCCGCAGGTTCATGGCAACATTTGATGGGCAGTCTGAACCAGCATTTTGGCAACGATGCGTCACTCGACGCGGCCAGCGCCAATGCCATCACGCAGTACCTCACCAGCAACGCCGGCACTTACAAGCGGGTCAGCGAAATGCCGCCGCAAGACCGTATCACCCAATCCTACTGGTTCACGCGCAAGCATGACCGGCATGTCAGCGCCAGCACCTGGGCTCGCCCCAGCATTGGCAGCCGTTCCAATTGCGTGGCTTGCCACCAGGGGGCGGAGCAGGGCAACTTCAACGAACACAGCGTGAACATTCCGGGTTAAACACAGGGTTCCATGATGCGCACCACAACTGCTGTAACAACAAAAATTCTGGTCTGGGATGCGCCCACACGGGTGTTCCACTGGCTGCTGGCGCTGAGCTTTGCCGGAGCCTATGCCACCTCTGAAGGGCGCGGCCTGATGGGTGTGCACCTGACACTGGGCTACACCATGGTGGGCTTGGTGGTGTTTCGCGTGGTGTGGGGTCTGATTGGCACGCGCTACGCCCGCTTTG
>JAVHPS010000027.1:12518-15129 GCA_036170715.1 Rhodoferax sp.
CCCGGCCCCCGGTGGCGTGGTCAGCTGGGGGCAATCCAACAGCGCTAGTTTCCAGCAGGGCTGGCGCGGTGGTGACGACGACTAAGATCGATGCAAATCGACAACACAAAGGCAAGTGATGCGAATTTTGTTGGCGGAAGATGATGCCATGCTCGGCGATGGGCTGCGTGCCGGCCTGCGCCAGCAAGGCTTTCAGGTGGACTGGGTGCGTGACGGCCTGGCGGCTGAACGTGAACTGTGCAGTGGCGGCTACCAGGCGGCGGTGCTCGACTTGGGTCTGCCGCAAAAAGATGGTCTGGACGTGCTGCAAGCGATTCGTAGCAAAAAAGTGGCGACTCCGGTGCTGGTGCTGACGGCTCGCGACGCGGTGCCCGATCGCATCAAAGGGCTCGATCTGGGTGCGGACGACTATGTGCTCAAGCCGGTCGATTTGTTTGAACTGGGGGCACGGCTGCGCTCGCTGGTGCGCCGTGCGCATGGGCAAGTTCAGGAGCTGTTGACTTGTGGTGCGCTCCAGCTCAATCCGGCGGGTCGTGAAGTCACGTTTGAAGGGCAAACCGTAGCCTTGTCCACGCGCGAATTCGATCTGCTGCACGCCCTGCTGCTGGCGGTGGGCCGGGTCATGTCGCGTGAGCAGCTGGAGCAACAGCTCTACAGCTGGGGCCATGAAGTGGAGAGCAACGCGGTTGAAGTGCACATTCACTACCTGCGCAAAAAGCTCAAGCCCGATCTGATCCAGACCGTACGCGGCATTGGCTACACCTTGCTGCGGCCCAAACCCGAAGCCTGAGTGCGTAGCGTGTCATGACCGTGTTGCCCCGCCTTCACTCATTGCAAGCACGTTTGCTGACGCTGCTGTTGCTGCTGGTGACCCTAGTCTGGCTGGGGGCTGCGGTGTTGACCTGGGTCGATGCCAGTGATGAGCTCGATGAGTTGCTGGATGGCCACCTGGCCCAGTCAGCGGCCTTGCTGGTGGTGCAGCAAACGGGGCATGGCAATGACAGCGGCGACAGCACCCACCATGCCGACAGCAACGACCCGGTGCAAGACACCCCGATGCTGCACAAATACGCGCCGCGGGTGGCCTTTCAGGTGTTTCACGAAGGTCGTTTGACGCTGCGCTCTGCCAATGTAGGCGATACGCCTTTGTCACTCAAAACCACCGGTTTTGAAAGCGTCCAGCTCGGCGATGGCTCGCGCTGGCGGGTGTTTGGAGCCCAGGGCAGCGAAGGTGATGTGCAGGTATTTGTAGGCGAGCAAATCAAGTCGCGCGACGGCATCCTGTGGGCCGTGCTCAAAGCTGTGCTAATGCCGCTGATGTATGCCTTGCCGCTGCTGGCGGTGGTGGGCTGGCTGGCGGTGCGCAACGGGCTGGCACCGCTGCGACACGTCAGCCAGGCGCTGGTACAGCGCCAGCCACAAGCCTTGGAGCCCGTGGTGCTGGTGGACATGCCGACCGAGGTAGAACCTGTGGTCAGCGCGCTCAACGCCCTGTTTGAACGCATCCAGACCATGATGGCGCTGGAGCGCCGTTTTACCGCCGATGCCGCGCACGAACTGCGCACCCCCATTGCCGCCATCCGCACCCAGGCGCAGGTTGCGTTGGGGGCGGTGCACGATGACGCGCAACGCCAGCACGCACTGAACTACACCCTGGCGGGGTGCGACCGCGCCACGCACCTGGTGGAGCAATTGCTCACGCTCTCCAGGCTGGAGTCTTCGGCCAATGCTGCACCTACTGGCGTGGTGGACGTGGCGGCCGTAGCGCAACGCGTGGCCGCAGACCTGGCCATGACCGCCCTGGAGCGCGGGCAGGTGTTGGAGCTTGACGCGCCGGTAGCGACCTTGATCCAGGCCGATGACATGCTCACCAGCGTGCTGGTGCGCAACCTGCTTGACAACGCTCTGCGCTACAGCCCCGATGTGGCTCGTGTGGCAGTGTCGGTTCAGTCTGATGGCCAGCGGGTGGTGTTGCAGGTGCAAGACAGCGGCCCGGGCTTGACCGATGCCGACATAGCACGTCTGGGCGAGCGCTTTTACCGCGTACTGGGCACCGAGCAAACCGGCAGTGGCCTGGGCTGGTCGATCGTGCGGCGTATTGCCCAGGTGTACCAGGCAGAGGTCAAGGTCAGCCGCTCCAGCACCTTGGGTGGTTTGTGCGTGCGCGTGCGCTGGGCGGCGTGCCAACCCACTGCGGCCAAATCGTAGAATTCGCGTTTTGCAACTCTGCAAACCCCTACTTTGAAGGAACGAGCGATGAGCCCTATGCCCCCCGACCTGTCTGACCGCGACGGAAAAATCTGGATGGATGGCCAACTGGTCGATTGGCGCGATGCCAAAGTCCATGTGTTGACCCACACCCTGCACTACGGTTGCGGTGTTTTTGAAGGCGTGCGCGCCTACAACACGGCCGGTGGCACGGCCATTTTCCGGCTCGAAGAACACACCCAGCGCCTGCTCAACAGCGCCAAAATTTTGCGCATGAGCATTCCGTTTTCCAAAGAACAAATCATGCAAGCGCAGTGCGATGTGGTGCGCGAGAACAAACTCGAATCCTGCTACCTGCGTCCCTTGAGCTGGATCGGCAGCCGCAAGCTCGGCATCAGCCCCA
>JAVHPS010000028.1:0-3211 GCA_036170715.1 Rhodoferax sp.
GGCATGAAGATGGCCTGGATTGGCGAGGTCAACAGCCAGGGGCAGGTAGACCCGGTTGCCTCTTACGGCATCGGTACCGAGTACCTGGCAGACATTGACATCTCGGTCGATGCCAACCTGCCCCAGGGCCAAGGCCCCTCGGGCATTGCAGCGCGCCACGACCAACCCTACTGGTGTCAAGATTTTCAGCACGACCCGGCCACGGCGCTCTGGCACGCCCGCGGGGCACAATTTGGCTGGGGCGCATCCGCCTCCCTGCCCTTGCACCGCAAAGGCAAAGTGGTGGGGCTGTTCTCGGTCTACGCCAGTGACAAAAACTCGTTTGATGAAGCGGCGCAAAACCTGCTGCTTGAGATGGTGATGGACATCAGTTTTGCGCTCGACCATTTTGTCGATGAAGTCGAACGCCAAGTCACACTGACCGCGCTGCGTGACAGTGAAGAGCGCTACCACACTGCATTTCGCACCAATCCGGACTCCATCAACATCACGCGCCTGAGCGATGGCCTGTACCTGGATGTGAACCAGGGCTTTGAACAACTCACCGGCTGGACACACGCCGAGGTGGTAGGCCAAACCGCCAGTGCCATCAACATCTGGCACGACATGGCCGACCGGCAGCGGCTGGTGGATGGCTTGAAGCGCGATGGGCAATACGCCAATCTGGAAGCCGATTTTGTGCGCAAGGACGGCAGCATCCTGCATGGCCTGATGTCGGCCGCCGTGGTGCGTGTCAAAGACGAGCCGTGCATTTTGACCATCACCCGCGACATGACCGAAAAGCGCCTGGCTGAAGATCAAATTCAGCGCCTGGCCCTGTTTGACCAGCTCACCGGCCTGCCCAACCGCACCGAATTGCAAAACCGCTGCAAAGTCGCCCTGGGCCTGGCCCAGCGCCATGAACAAAACCTGTGCATCATGTTCCTGGACATTGACCACTTCAAAAACGTCAACGACACGCTGGGCCACAGTGTGGGCGACCAACTGCTGATGGAAATCTCACGCCGCCTCAAAGCCCAACTGCGTGAAGAAGACACCTTGTCGCGCCTGGGTGGCGACGAATTCATTTTGCTGCTGCCCGACACCACGCACGAAGGGGCCCAGCAAGTGGCGTTGAAGCTGCTGGCGGCGGCTGGCCAGCCGTGCCAGGTTGACCAGTTTGAGCTGGTCAACACCATCTCGATCGGCATTGCCATGTACCCGCAGGACGGCGCAGATTTTGAAACCCTGTCCAAAAATGCCGATACCGCCATGTACCGCGTAAAACGCGCCGCCCGCAATGACTTCTGCTTTTTCACCAAAGAAATGCAAGCCAATTCGGTGCGCAGCCTGCAACTGGTCAACGCCCTGCACCATGCGCTCGAGCGCAACGAAATGCAGGTGCACTACCAGCCCCAGGTGGCCATGCAGGATGGCTGCGTCATCGGCGCTGAGGCCTTGCTGCGTTGGACGCATCCCGAGCTGGGGGTGATTTCCCCGCTGGAGTTCATCCCGATCGCCGAGGACAGCGGCCAGATATTGCCCATTGGCGAATGGGTACTGCGCACTGCCGTGCAACAACTCAAAACCTGGATGAACCAGGGACTGCCGCCCATGGTGATAGCTGTGAATTTGTCAGCGGTACAGTTTCGTCACCCCAATTTGCTGTCCATGGTGACGCGCATCCTTGAGCAAACCGGTGTACCGGCAACGCAGCTTGAAATTGAGCTGACCGAAGCCACCGCCATGGACAACCCGGGCAAGGCCATTGACATCATGAACCAGCTGCACGAACGCGGCATTCGCATGTCGATTGACGACTTTGGCACTGGCTACTCCAGCCTGAGTTATTTGAAAAAATTCAAGGTCTACAAGCTCAAGATTGACCAGTCTTTTGTGCGCGACATCAGCCATGATGCGGACGACAAGGCCATTGTCACCGCCATCATCAACCTGGCCAGTAGCATGGGCTTGCAAACCATTGCCGAAGGTGTCGAAACCGCCAGCCAGCTGGCCTACCTGCGGCTGCAGGGCTGTGACGAGGTGCAAGGCTACTACTTCAGCCGCCCGGTACCGGCCGACCAGTTTGAAGCTTTTGTGCGACAACAGACCCGGTAAGCCTGGCATTTTTTGGCGCGAATCTTGCGTCACCCGGGGGCATGAATGCCCCTTTAAAAATCGTCGTTGTGGCCCCTGATCTGGACGTGGCCGACCCGGACGATGACCACGCCATACGCCAGGCTGAGCGCTCGCGCAGCCTGCGCATTGGCCTGCTGGAAAGCGGCTTCAACCTGGTGGCCAGCCTGCCCGCTGACGTGTTCTTGCCCGAGCGCATTGCACAGTTGCAGCCCGACCTGATCATTGTGGATGCCGAGAGCGACGCGCGTGACGCGCTGGAGCACGTGGTGATGGCCACACGTGATGCGCGCCGCCCAATCGTCATGTTCACCAACGACGACGATGCCAGCAACGCCCGGGCTGCGGTGACGGCCGGCGTGTCGGCTTACGTGGTGGCAGGTCTGCAAAGTGCGCGCATCCGCCCCATTCTGGACGTGGCAATGGCGCGGTTTGAGCACGAACAAGCGCTGTTGCAAACCCTGGCCAGCACGCAAACCGAGCGCGACGAACTCAGCGCCGAGCTGCGTGACCGCAAGCTCATTGACCGCGCCAAAGGCCTGCTGATGCAACGCCAGGGCTTGAGCGAAGACGAGGCCTTCAAAAAAATGCGCAAGACCGCCATGGACAAGGGCTTGAAGCTGGCCGAAGTGGCGCAGCGCATGCTCGACGTGGTCGACCTGCTGGGCTAGGCTGATGGGCTGATTTGGTGCACTGCACAATTTCAGTGCCACGCCAAATGCACTACAAATTTTCTTAAATTTAGGGCTTTAGACCTTATAAACAGGACTTAATACACTATTAATTCAATAGCAATCAGCGGTTTTTAAAAACCTGGCACACAGATTGCAAGTTGTTTACCAAGACCAGCGATGGTCGTTTGACGGATACCACACAACGGCGGATGGTGTCGGTCAAATCAGGACAAAGGCGTCCCCACAGGCAGGCTGCAGCTTCACGGTTGCAGCCCACCACGTGAGGATGCCTTTTTTGTTTGTTGCTTTTGAAACCTTGAGAGGAAATTGCCATGACCGATCTTCTGAAATCCAGCTTCAGCCGCCGCGCGGTACTGCAAACGGCGGCCGTGGGCGTGGCCGGCATCAGCCCGGCGCTGCGC
>JAVHPS010000029.1:0-3191 GCA_036170715.1 Rhodoferax sp.
GCAGGGTGGAGGGTGACACCGGCTTGACCAGGAAACCATCAACGCGCGCCTGTTCCGCGCGCTTGATGACGTCTTCTTGCCCGTAGGCGGTGACCATCACCACCTTGGGCTGGTGACTTAGCGTGGTGTCGGAGTGCAGACGCCGGGTTGCCTCGTCGCCGTTCATGCCGGGCATGCGCCAGTCCATCAGCACCAGGTCAAATGGTGGGTCAGTGGCTGCTTTAACGGCATCCAGCGCGGCATGGCCAGTTGCAGCGGCGCTGACGTTGATTTGAAAATACCGCAGCATTTCCGACATGATCTCCCGTGAGGCTTCGTTGTCGTCCACCACCAGCACGCGCAGGCCTTTGAGCAGTGGCCCAGCCTGCTCAATCAACTCAAGCTGGCGTGCCTGACTCTGTTGGGAAAGTTTGAGTTGCACAGTAAAGCATATTGTGCTGCCTTTGCCGGGCTGCGAGTCTTCGATCCAGATGCGCCCACCCATGAGTTCAACCAAGCTTTTGCTGATCACCAGACCGAGCCCTGTGCCACCAAAGCGACGGGTGGTGGATTGGTCAGCCTGGGTGAATTTCTTGAACAGCGAGTCTTGGGTTTCCTTCGTCATACCAATGCCGCTGTCGCGCACATACACCTGCAGAGAGAGGTCTGTGTCATTCGAGGAGATGCGCCGAAAGCCAAGTTCTACCTGTCCTTGCTCAGTGAACTTGACTGCATTGCCACATAAATTGAGCAGCACCTGGCCAAGTCGCAAAGGGTCACCCAGTAAAAACGGGGGAATGGAGGCGTCATAACGGATCAGAAACTCAATGCCTTTGTGCTCTGACTGGTAGCCAATGGCGTCGGTCAATTGCTCAAGCACCGCGTCCAGGCGGAATTCCACACACTCAATATCGATCTTGCCCGCTTCAATTTTTGAAATGTCCAAAATGTCGTTGATGATGCCTAAAAGCGAATGTGCTGCACCCTGGGCTTTGGACAGGTAGTTGTGCTGGCTCGGCGATAAATCGGTTCTGAGTGCCAGGTAAAGCATGCCCAGCACAGCGTTCATGGGGGTGCGAATCTCGTGACTCATATTGGCCAGAAATTCTGATTTGACGCGGGTGGCTTCCTCGGCCGTGTCTTTTGCCTGCTGTAGTTCCTGTGTGCGCGCAGCGACGATGGCTTCCAGGTTGCGGTTGAGTTCACTCAGGTCTTGCAGCGAGTCGGATAACTGAGCCCGGCTCTCGTTGAAGGCCTTGACGAGTTCACCCAACTCGTCCTGATAGGGGTAATTGATGGGGGCGGCTGTGGCCTCCCGGTTCTGGAAGCGCCAGTTGGTCACGGCTATGGCAACCTTGGTGACCGCGTTGGACAGGCGAAACCGGATCACCCAAGAAAAAATCAACCAAAGCCCGGTGGTGACCACGAGGGAGTTGACCAGCGTCACCATGACGCTGTATTTGGTGCGGTTCCAGACCACGTCGCGGTTGGAATAAAGTTTGAGGTGTCCAATCAAGCGTTGTTCACCGCGCAGGGACACGTAATTGAGCGGTACCACGGCTTGTTTGTGTTCAATCCATCCTGCTTGGCGTGCCATTTGACTCACGTTAGGTAACTCACCGTCCGATGCCAATTCTTTGCCGCTGTTGGAAGTGACCTGAACACCGGTGACGATGGTGTTTTGCCGAATGCCACGGGTTACCGTGTTCAGTTGTGTGGTGTCGAGTTCCCAGACGGCATTGGTGACGCTGGGAGCCACCGTGATTGCCAGTGATGCCAGATCATTTTGAATGTCGTGGTTGATGCTGATGGTTTGTATGGCCAGTTGCACACCGGTCATGCTCAGCGCTACCAGCAAATACCAAGGGAATATGGCCAAAAGCAGTCGTCTGGCAAGCGTTTGTGTGGCTGACATAGGGGTGAATCTTGTGCAGTGCGTTTGATCAATGCCACCACCAGCGATGGTCAGGCTCCGGATTACCTGGCGGCAAAATTGGGTTGCTCAGGCGTATGACCTGGCGCTTTTCTTTGGCCAGGGTGGCGATTTCTTTGGCGTGGTAACTTTCGAATAGTTTGCGAAATGAACCGTCGGCTAGCGACAGCTGCAGGCCGCGCTCAATGCGCTTGGCCAAAGCCTTGTTGTCTTTGTTGACCCAAAAATAGATGGGGAATGGGAAAAACAAGGCTTTGGTTTGCTCTACCGCGAGTTGCGGGAAATTGAGCTTGCGCTCATCGAGTTCGCGGGCGGCTTCGTTGAGTCCACGGGGAAAGGCATCAAAGCGTCTGGCCACCAGCATGCCAAACAGGTTTTCATAGCTGGTCGATGTTTCGACCGTGAAGCCATTGGCGCGCATCACTGGCAGGTCAGCCCACTGGCTGTTCAGGCCAAAGATTAATTTCTTGCGCAGGGCTTGTTCGTCCATCTGTGCGATGCGTTGTTGGTCGGTGGCGCGAATCACGAAAATACGAAACCCCACCATGCCGCGCAAAATGTCAATCTTGACAGGTCTCATTTGTGATTCACGCTCGGCATTGGTGCCCAGGGCGATCACGTCGATGGCCCCGGACTGCAGTAACTGCACGCCCCGGTTTTGGGTAACTTCTTCGGCATAAGGTACCAGTTGCGTCGGCGTTGGTTTAGTTTGGGTGTGGGTCAGTGCCAACTCCAGCAGCTTCCAGCGGTACTCATAAATCGGGCCGGAGGGGAAATACGATAGGGGGGTTCCAGCTGCCATTGCAGGCATTGCCAACACAGCGGCGAACACACAGCACTGAGCCATATTCGCGCATTTGACCGACAACCAGCTGATCAGTGTGTCCTCCCAGCCCTGTTGCGTGCATGGCGCAACCCGGGCAACAAGAATTTGAAGTTGGATTGATTTGCCCATGCTTAATTCTCCTGTGCATTTCATGGTCGGTGACTAAAAGCATCGGCCTCACGTTACTTTTGTAATTACACACCCGCAATGGCTTCGATTGAGTGGACAGTGCCTGCAGATGTTGATTTTTTTGATCTGTGTGAGGTCGGTCAATGCACATGGCCATCCCCTAAACTTGCCCACTATGGCAAAAGACTATTGTGTGTTGGGAATCGAGTCCTCGTGTGATGAGACCGGGGTGGCGTTGGTGCGCGTCAGCGGCGCTGCATTACCGGAGCTGCTGGCTCACGCACTTTACAGCCAGATTGAGATGCACCAAGCCTATGGTGGCGT
>JAVHPS010000030.1:0-3180 GCA_036170715.1 Rhodoferax sp.
GCGCAAGCCAAAGGCGTGGCCGTCAAGCTGGAAAAAGTTGAAGAGCTGCGCGACATCATGGGCTATGGCGTGATGAGCACGCCCGGTGTCGTCATCAATGGCAAAGTGGTGCACGCTGGTGGCATTCCCAGCCGTGACAAGATCGAAGGTTGGCTGGCAGCAGCCTGATCGCGCTTCAAACCCTAGGAACAAATACAATGCGACCGCAAAAAAAATTCCATTTAGCCTTCTCGTTCATCATGGGCGCAATGATGATTTTTCTGATGACACTGGTTATCACGTTGGTGAACGTGGGTCCAGGCCCGGACTTCTTCGCACGCTGGTTAAAAGCCTTTGCCATTGCCTACGTGGTCGGTGTGCCGGTGATCTTCTTTTTGGCTCCGCTGGCGCGCAAGCTCACCGGGCGGCTGCTCGGGGTCAATCCGGGGTAAATTCAGCGCTGTAAGCGAATCAGCTTGTCTGCGAACACCATGAACGACGCACACCACCATCACCACAGCCACGCCCCGAGCAATTTCAACCGCGCCTTTGGCTTGGGCATTGCGCTCAACGTGGGTTTCGTTGCCATTGAAGCGTTTTACGGCTGGCGCGTTAATTCCTTGGCCCTGCTGGCTGATGCTGTGCATAACCTGAGCGACGTGGCTGGGTTGGTGTTGGCTTGGGCGGGTTTGTGGGCCGTCAACCTGCAACCCAATGCCACACACACTTATGGCTTCAAGCGTGCCACTATCCTGGCCGCTTTGGCCAACGCGCTGCTGTTGCTGCTGGCCATGGGAGGGCTGGCGTGGGAGGCCATCGGCCGCTTGAGTGCGCCGCAGGCCGGGTTGCAAGCTCAGGGTGTGACCATCATGGTGGTGGCCGGCGTGGGTATTGTCATCAACGCCGCCACGGCGCTGCTGTTCATGCGCAGCAGTGCCAACGACCTGAACATCCGTGGGGCCTTCTTGCACATGGCGGCCGACGCGCTGGTGTCCGCCGGTGTGGTGCTGGCTGGGGCCCTGACGCTGTGGCAAGGCTGGGTCTGGCTCGACCCGGTGGTGAGCCTGGTTATTGCCACAGTGATTTTGTGGAGCACCTGGAGCCTGTTCACGCAGTCGTTGCATTTGTTATTTGACGGTGTGCCCGCCAGCGTCGACATGGACAGCGTGCGGGCGCTATTGTTGGGTTTGCCGGGCGTGACCGACGTGCACGATCTGCACGTGTGGGCCATGGGCACCAGCCACATTGCGCTGACGGCGCACCTGGTTACCAACATGCAGGACACCGGCGCACTGCTGCACGAGGCCGAAGAGGAGTTGCACGAACACTTTGAAATCCGCCATGTGACGCTGCAACTGGAGACCCCAGCCTATGCGCAGGTCTGTGGCCTGCGTCCAGGCAGTGGATGTCAAAAACAATAGCTGTAAGCTATTGTTTTATAAGGTCTATAGGGTTATATTTTTTATTTGATCAAGTTGTACCCGTGGCTTGGCATCATCAGAGAAATACAAAAATAGCCTGGAACGCGCCTTCTTGATGTGTGACGGGCAATGGCAAATTCAGGTGTGCCCCGATGCACTGGGCATTAGTCGCAAAAAATTGTGGGAACGGATGCGCCGACTGGGTATTGACAAAAGCATCAGCCCCACGTCTTAGCGGCTGGTAAAAATCAGTGCATGATTGCGCCATGAAAAAAATCTTTGTTTTAGGTGGAACTGGCTTTGTCGGTAGCCACGTATGTGAAAAGCTGGCGCGCCAGGGTTGGCTGGTGACGGTGTCGACGCGGCGCAGAGCCCATGCCAGCGCCGTGCAGCACTTGCCCGGATTGACCGTGCTGGAGCTCGATGTACATGACGAGGCCGCCTTGGCGCAGGCTGTGGCGGGTCATGACGCGGTGGTCAACCTGGTGGCTGTTCTGCACGGTGACCAGGCCCGATTTGAGCATGTGCATGTGGCACTGCCGCAAAAACTGGCACGGGCTTGCCTGAGGCAGCACGTGGCCCGGGTGGTGCATGTGAGTGCGCTGGGCGCAGACGCGTTGCAGCCGACCCGGTTGCCGTCCATGTACTTGCGCACCAAAAGCGAGGGTGAAGCGGTGCTGTTGCAGGCTGCCCAAGGTGGCAGCGCAGGGGCGGGGGCGGACCAGGGGTTCGATTTGAGCATCCTGCGCCCCAGCGTCATTTTTGGTGCGCAAGACAAGTTCTTGAATGTTTTTGCCAAGCTGCAAAAGGTGCTGCCGCTGATGCCGCTGGCCAGTGCCGGGGCGCGTTTTCAGCCGGTATGGGTGCAGGACGTAGCCCGTGCCGTGGTGGCGTGCCTTCAGCCGGATGTGGGGTTGCCATCACCACGCACCATCGAAGTGGCTGGGCCGCAGGTGTTCACGCTCAAAGCGCTGGTGCAATTGGCCGCACAACTCAGCGGCGTGTGCGCGGGGCGGGGGCGGCCGGTTTTGCCCTTGCCGGCTTGGGCTGGCCGCTTGCAAGCCCTGCTGATGGGTTTGGCTCCCGGTGAACCTTTGATGAGCCTGGACAACCTCGATTCCATGCAACTGGACAACGTCGCCAGCGGCAAACTCCCTGGCCTGGATGCGTTGGGCATTCGGGCCGCTGCACTGGAGCCGATTGCCCGCAGCTATTTGTCACGGGTATAAAAAAAGGCGCAAGGCGGTGTCGCCTGCGCCTTGTGGTTTGGCCGGGTCAGCGGCTATTTTTTGCCGTTGTCCAGGCGCAAGAAATCTCCACCCGTGCCCAGCGACAGCAGGCCGCTTTTGGCGTACATGCCGAGTTTGGCGCGGGTGTCCACAATGTCCAGGTTGCGCATGGTCAGCTGGCCAATGCGGTCGGCCGGGCTAAACGGTGCGTCTTCGACCTTTTCCATGCTCAGGCGCTCGGCGGCGTAAGTCAGGTTGGGGCTCTCGGTGTTGAGCAGGCTGTAGTCGTTGCCACGGCGCAGTTCCAGCGTGACCGTGCCGGTGATGGCGCTGGCCACCCAGCGCTGGGCGGTTTCGCGCAGCATGATGGCCTGGCTGTCAAACCAGCGGCCCTGGTACAGCAGGCGGCCCAGTTTGCGGCCGTTGTCACGGTATTGTTCGATCGTGTCCTCGTTGTGGATGCCGGTCACCAGACGTTCATAAGCAATGAACAGCATCGCCAGGCCAGGAGCTTCATAAATGCCACGGCTCTTGGCTTCGATGATGCGGTT
>JAVHPS010000031.1:0-3178 GCA_036170715.1 Rhodoferax sp.
CCCTTGCCAACCCCCGGTGTGGCCTACCTGACGCGCGCACAGCGCGCCTCGCTGGGCGTGGTCATCAGCGCCAGCCATAACCCGTTTGATGACAACGGCATCAAGTTTTTCAGTGCCCAGGGCACCAAATTGTCCGATGCCTGGGAGCTTGATGTGGAGGCCGCTCTGCTGCAGCCGCCCGTGTGGGCTGACTCTGCGCACCTGGGCAAATCGCGCCGGCTCGATGATGCCGCCGGGCGCTACATTGAATTTTGCAAGAGCACCTTTGCCAATAACCTGACCCTCAAAGGCATGCGCATTGTGGTGGACGCAGCCCATGGTGCGGCCTACAACATTGCACCCAAGGTGTTTCATGAACTCGGGGCCGAGGTGATTGCCATTGGCTGCGCGCCCGATGGCCTGAACATCAACAAAGGGGTGGGCGCAACCCACCCAGAAGCCTTGATCGAAGCCGTTAAAGCGCACCGTGCCGACCTGGGGGTGGCGCTCGATGGTGATGCCGATCGCCTGCAACTGGTGGATGCCAGTGGCCGCTTGTTTAATGGTGATGAATTGCTGTACCTGATGGCCGACGACCGACTGCGCCGTGGTGAGGCCGTGCCGGGTGTGGTCGGCACGCTGATGACCAACATGGCCGTTGAGCTGGCCTTAAAGGCACGTGGTGTGGCGCTGGTGCGTGCCAAGGTGGGCGACCGCTACGTGCTCGAAGAACTGGAAGCGCACCAGTGGCTGCTGGGCGGCGAGGGCTCCGGCCACCTGCTGGTGCTGGACAAGCATTCCACCGGCGACGGCCTGATTTCTGCCTTGCAAGTGTTGCAACTGTGCGCACGCAGTGGCAAACAGCTGACCGAGTTGCTGGCCGATGTCACCCTGTTTCCGCAAACCCTGGTCAACGTGCGCTTGCAAACGGGCCAGGACTGGAAATCCAGCCCAGGTCTGCAAGCCGAAACCCAGGCGGTAGAAGCCGAATTGGGGCAAAGCGGCCGGGTGTTGATTCGCCCCAGCGGTACCGAGCCGTTGGTGCGTGTCATGGTCGAGGCGCGTGATGCGGCACAAGCTGCGGTTTGCGCCGAGCGCATTGCCAAAACCATTCGCGCTTGAAAGCGCGCCCGCCATGACCCACGCTTCAAGCCCTCATCTGAGTATTTTTCAGGCTGACTACACCAACCCGGCGCACATGGACGCGTTGCTGTCCTTGCTGGACGGCTATGCCCGTGACCCGATGGGCGGCGGTGAGCCGCTGTCAGACTTTGCACGTGCCAACTTGCCACATGCCCTGGCCGCACGGCCGACCTTGTTCAGCGTGTTGGCGTGTGATGACGCACAGGGTGGGCAGCCGGTGGGGCTGGTGAACTGTATCGAAGGTTTTTCTACTTTTGCTTGCCAGCCGCTGGTGAATGTGCACGACGTGGTGGTGGCTGCCAGCCACCGTGGCCAACGCGTTGCCGAGCACATGCTTGACACAGTGGCGCAACTGGCGCGTGCGCGGGGCGCTTGCAAGCTCACGCTGGAAGTGCTTGCAGGTAACGCACCAGCGCAAAAACTGTACCGGCGTGTCGGTTTCGAGAACTACCAGCTCGACCCGCACATGGGCGTGGCCCAGTTCATGCAGAAGTGGTTGTAGTTTCTGGCAACACACCCAAGCGCTGCTGCAACAGTGTGCTGCTGGTGGTGTATTGCAACACCTCTGAGACCTGCGGATCAATCGCATGGGCTGCGGCAAAAGCGGCCAGTGTGGCTTCATGAAAACCGCACACGATGAGTTTCTTTTTGCCCGGGTAGGTGTTGACATCGCCCACGGCATAAATGCCGCTGGCGCTGGTGGCCATGGTGGCGCTGTCCACGCTGAGCTGTTTGCGTTCCATGTTCAGCCCCCATTGGGTGATGGGCCCGAGTTTGGGGCTGACACCCAGGCAAACCAGCAAGGTGTCTAGTGGCAAGGTCAGGGTTTGGTCATCGGGTGTGCTGATGCGCAATTGGCACAATCGGCCATCGGCTGCGTCAAGGCCAGTGGCCTGCCCGGGAATAAAGTGGATGTGGCCGCTGGCACGCAGCGCCGCCAGTTGTGCCAAGGTGTCGGCGCTGGCTTGCAGCACGTCGCGGCGGTGCACCAGGGTCACGCTGCGGGCTTGGGCCGGGCCGGGTTGGGCGAGGGCAATGGCGTTGTCGACGGCAGCATCTTCACCGCCGACGACCAGTACGTCTTGACCCGCGGTAGCCGAGGGCGGTGCGCTGCCGTAAAACAGCTGCTGCCCTAAAAAAGCGGCCAGTCCGTCAAGTTTGAGTTCTTTGGGTACAAAAGCGCCAACCCCCGCAGCAATGAACAGGGTGCGTGTCAAAAATTGCTGGTGTCCGGTGCTGATGCACCAGCGTGTGCCATGGGCTTGAACCGTGCGGACTTGGCGGTTGAAGTGGAACGTGGGTTTGAACGGTGCAATTTGCTCCAACAGCCGTTGGCTCAGCTCACGCCCGGTACAGCGGGCAATACCCGGGATGTCGTAGATGGGTTTGTCAGGGTAAAGCTGGGTGCATTGCCCCCCAGCCTCAGCCAAGACATCAACCACATGGCAGTTGATGCCGTGCAGCCCGAGTTGAAACACCTGGAACAGGCCCACCGGCCCGGCTCCGATGACCAGGGCATCGGTTTCAATCACGGCGGTTTCCGGGGGCTGAATCAGCGTTGCAATTCAGATAATTTGCCGGTTTTGTCTTTCCACTCTTCGGCTTCAGGCAAGGCGGCTTTGCGTTTGGTGATGCTTTTCCAGGTGGGCAGGCGCGCCAGCTCGGCGTTGAGCTTGGTCATGTGGCGCTGGTCTTTGGGCACATCTTCTTCGGCGTAGATGGCATTGACCGGGCATTCGGGGATGCACACGGCGCAGTCGATGCATTCGTCGGGGTCAATGGTCAGAAAGTTGGGGCCTTCGCGAAAGCAGTCGACGGGGCAAACGTCTACGCAATCGGTGTACTTGCATTTGATGCAGGCTTCGGTGACGACGTGGGTCATGTTGTGGGGTCTGTGGTTGGATGTAAAAACGCCATTTTAATGGCTTGCAGAAACCAATACGGCCCCGGCGGTGCGGTGTGTGGCGGTGTCCACCAGTACCAGCGACCCCAGCACGCGGGACTGCGCAAACGGCATGGCCGCAATCGGTTCCTGCAACAGCAGTTCAATGTGGCC
>JAVHPS010000032.1:0-3171 GCA_036170715.1 Rhodoferax sp.
GCTGCCATTAACCACTCGGCCACCTCTCCACGGTGAACCACGGATTATGCCATCATTTTTTGATTTGACCTGCGCAGCCAAAAGATTTTCTATGGCTACCGGTCAAATTGACCCGGCGCAGAACCCCCATCAGCATCATCTTGCAGCGGGTGCAGGTCGCGCCATGCCTTGGCCTGCGAAAAATGCCCACATCCAATGAAAGGCACAGGCGGACGCAGCGCGGACAAGGGCGACGGGTGGTTGGCACACAACACCAGATGCCGCGATGCATCAATCAGCGCGCGCTTGCTTTGCGCGTGGTTGCCCCACAGCATGAACACCACCGGCTGGGCCCGCGCCGATACGGCACGGATGACGGCATCGGTCAAGACTTCCCATCCTTTACCTGCGTGACTGGCCGGTTGCCCCTCTTCCACGGTCAAACAGGTGTTGAGCAACAGCACACCCTGACGCGCCCATCGCACCAGACTCCCTCCAGGATGGGGAAACGGCGGCACAGGCGTACCCAAATCACGCTGCAATTCTTTGAAAATATTGCGCAGCGACGGTGGCAGCGCCACACCAGAGGCGACCGAAAATGCCAAACCCTCGGCCTGACCACGCCCGTGGTACGGGTCTTGTCCCAAAATGACGACGCGCACCGACTCCATTGGGGTCAAGGCCAACGCCCGCAGCGGTTCCGGCGGGAAGATGCTGGCCCCGGCAGCCAGGCGTTGCCGCAAAAAAGCCAACAGCGATTGACCTGAAGCGGATTCAAAAAAATGAGCCGTCAGGCTTTGCCAGCCGTCGGCTACAGGCCAATTGGATGGCTCGGCAAACTGCAACTGCGTGGCCACCACTGTCACTGGGTTACCCGAGGGCTGGCATACCAAACAGCGCCGCCAGCGCCGGACCCGGCTCTTGGGCGCGCATGAAGGCCTCACCAACCAAAAACGCGTTGATGCCTGCCGCCCCCATGCGCAGCACGTCGTCACGCGTGTGGATGCCGCTCTCACACACCACGATGCGGTCAGAGGGCACGCCTTGCATCAAGGTCAGCGTGGTGTCCAGCGACACCTCAAAAGTCTTCAAATTGCGGTTGTTGATGCCAATCAACGGCGTTTCCAACTTCAAGGCACGCTCCAGTTCAGGCGCGTCATGCACCTCCACCAGCACAGCCATGTCCAGACTGCGCGCGATCTGCTCAAAGTCGTGCATTTGCGCGTCATCCAGGCAGGCGGCGATGAGCAAAATGGCATCCGCACCCATGGCGCGCGACTCGTAAATCTGGTACGCATCGACCATGAAATCCTTGCGCAGCACCGGCAACGGGCACGAGGCCCGTGCCTGCTTGAGGTAATCCACGCAGCCTTGAAAAAACTGCACGTCGGTCAACACCGACAAACACGCTGCGCCATATTCAGCGTAACTTTGCGCGATGTCAGCAGGAATGAAATCTGCCCGCAGCACGCCTTTGGATGGGCTGGCTTTTTTGACTTCGGCAATCACTGCGGGCTGACCCGCACCAATTTTGCTGCGCAGCGCGCCAACAAAGTCCCGCGTGAGCACACGGCTTTGGGCATCGGCACGTACCGCATCAAGCGATTTGCGGTTTTTTGCAGCCGCCACTTCCTCGCGCTTGACAGCCACAATTTTGTTCAGAATATCAGTCATGTTTCAGGGTCTCAGGTAAAGCACAGGGCGGCGCAGCATCGGGCGCGGGACGTTTGAGAACGTTGACAATCACCCGCTTCATCGCCACGCCCACCACAATGAAAAGCACCGATACGCCAATCGCCAGCCAGGCGCCTTCGGCATTGAGCAGCCGCATCATGCGGCCGCGCTCAGGCGATGTGCCAAGGTCACCAAAGCACCAAGTTTGCTCTTGGCTGCTCCTGATCCAATAGCTTCACGTGCTTTAAATATACCGGCTGCAATCGAATCAACCACATTGGCTGCATACAGCGCCACACCGGCGTTGAAGACCACAATTTCTTTCGCCGCCCCCTCCACGTTGTCCAGCACACCCAGCAACATGGCGCGCGACTGCTCGGGGGTTTCCACCTTGAAAGCGCGCGTGCTGGCCATGGCCAGGCCAAAGTCTTCCGGGTGAATTTCGTATTCAAGCACCTTGCCGTCCTTGAGTTCGCCCACCAACGTGGCCGCACCCAATGACACTTCGTCCAGACCGTCCTTGCCGTACACCACCACGGCGTGCTCGGTGCCCAGGCGCTCCAGGGCGCGCACCTGAATACCCACCAGGTCGGGGTGAAACACGCCCATCAAAATGTTCGGCGCACCGGCCGGGTTGGTCAGCGGGCCGAGCAGGTTGAAAATGGTTTTAACCCCCATCTCGCGCCGCACCGGTGCGACGTTTTTCATGGCCGGGTGGTGATTCGGGGCAAACATGAAACCCACACCAACTTGCTCGATGCACTGGGCAATAGCTTCGGGCTTGAGGTTGATGTTGACCCCCAGCGACTCCATCACGTCGGCGCTGCCGCTCTTGCTTGACACACTGCGGCCACCGTGTTTGCTGACCTTGGCCCCGGCCGCTGCCGCCACAAACATGGCGCAGGTCGAAATGTTGAAGGTGTGCGAGCCATCACCACCCGTGCCCACAATGTCCACCAGGTGTGTTTGGTCAGCCACCAGCACTTTGGTGGAGACCTCGCGCATCACCTGCGCGGCGGCGGTGATCTCACCAATGGTTTCCTTCTTGACGCGCAAGCCGGTGATGAAGGCCGCCAGCATCACCGGGCTCCACTCGCCGGCCATGATCTGGCGCATGATGTGCAGCATCTCGTCGTGAAAAATCTCGCGGTGCTCGATGGTGCGCAGCAGCGCTTCTTGTGGGGTGATGGTGATGGCGTGGGTCATGGTGCTCCTTCGATCAAAAAATGGGGCGCGTCTGGCGCGGCACACAGGGCTGTTATGGGGCGGGATTGTCGGTCATGGCCAGTTTCAGCCCGAAGCCGATGAACATCACGCCGGCCACGCGCTCGAGCCAGTGCATGCCACGCTGTACCACGCCCAAGCGGCGCGCCGCCCAGCCGCCCAACGCGGCGTAAGCAAAATTGATGGGCAAGGCATTGAGGTTGAACAGCACCCCCAACAGCACAAAGCTCAGCGTCTTGTGGGGCGCATCGGGGGCAATGAATTGCGGCACAAAAGCCAGAAAAAACAGCGCCA
>JAVHPS010000033.1:0-3170 GCA_036170715.1 Rhodoferax sp.
AGCCGGGGTTTGACCCGCGTGGCTACAGCGCCTTGCCAAAAATCATGTCAGGCAAGAACAGCGTGATTTGCGGGATGTAGGTGATGATGACCAAAAACACCATCAGCACCATCAGCCACGGCAACGCGGCGCGGGTGACCTGCACCAGGTTCATGCCGGTCACGCCGCTGGTCACAAACAGGTTCAGCCCCACCGGCGGTGTCACCATGCCAATTTCCATGTTCACGACCATGATCACGCCCAAGTGAATCGGGTCAATGCCCAACTGCTTGGAGATCGGGAAAAAGATCGGCGCCAGAATCAAGATGATGCCGGTGGGTTCCATGAAATTGCCCGCCACCAGCAAAATGATGTTGACCACCAGCAAAAACATCCAAGGCGTCATGCCCATGCTCATGATCTGTTCGGCAATGGTTTGCGGAATGCGCTCAGTGGTCAGCACGTGGGCAAACAGCAAGGCATTGCACACAATGAACATCAGCATGACGGTGGTGCGTGCCGCATCCAGAAACACATGCGGCAGTTGCTTGGCGCTCAGGTCGCGGTAAATGAATGTGGCCACCACCAGCGCATACACCGCAGAGACCGCCGCCGCTTCGGTGGGCGTGAAGATGCCGCCATAAATACCACCCATGATGATGACCAGCAGCGCCAGCCCCCACATCGAGTCTTTGAACGCACCCAGCACTTCAGCCAGTGGCGCTTTAGGCGGCGGTTTGATTTTCAGTGCGCCCGCACGCCACCACACCGCCACCATCAGCATCAAGCCCAGCAGCAAGCCCGGAATGACCCCAGCCATGAAGATGCGACCCACCGACTCTTCGGTCACGGCGCAATACACCACCATCACAATGCTGGGCGGAATCAAAATGCCTAGCGTGCCGGCGTTGCAGATCACCCCCGCAGCAAACTCTTTGGGGTAACCGTTTTTGACCATGCCAGCGATCACAATCGAGCCAATCGCCACCACCGTGGCTGGGCTGGAACCCGACACCGCCGCAAACAACATGCAGGCCAAAATAGAGGCAATGGCCAGGCCACCGCGCAAGTGCCCCACCGCCGCAATGGCAAAGGTCACCATGCGCTTGGCCACGCCGCCGGTGCTCATCAGCGCGCCAGCCAGCACAAAGAACGGGATGCTCATCAGCGTGTAGTGCTCGCTGGTCTCAAACAGCTTGATCGACATCGAGGCCAATGAATCTTGCGAGAAGAAAAAGATGGTCAGCAGGCTGGACAGCCCCAGACTCACGGCAATCGGCATGCCAATGGCCATGCAGAAAAACAGGGTGGCAAATAAAACCAGGGTGTTCATGATTGGGGCTCCTCGGCCTTGAGTTTCAGGGCTTCGGCGGCTTCATCGGCCAGCCGCAGACTGTCAGTTTTGCCGGTCAGCAGACCCCACAAAATTTGTCCAAAGCGATAGCCAGTCAACAAGAAGCCAACCGGCATCACGGCCAGCACTTGCCAGCGCTCGATTGACATGTCTTCAAACTCAATGCCCGCTTCTTTCATTTTGAGCACATAGGTCATGGAGCCCGTGAGCACCAAGCCCACATACAACAGGCTCAGCAGCACAGCCAAAATCGACACATTGCGCCGGGCGGTGTGCCCCATCATCTTGACCAATGCGTCCACCCCAATGTGTGAGCCCACGCGCACGCCATAAGAAATGCCAACAAAGATCATGAAAGCAAAAAACACCGTGGTGAGCTCCAGTGCCCAGGAGAAGCCGCTATTGAACACATAGCGCATCACCACTTGTACAAAGGTCAAGCCGGTCATGGCGGCCAGCATCAGGCCGATGATCCACTCTTCCAGGTGGTCGAGAATTTTCATGGAAATACTCCAAAAAAACCCCGGGCAAGCCGGGGTGGTTGCCGGGTACGCCGGGGTTAAAGCCCGGCGCAGCCCTGAGGTTTATTGATTGGCTTTTTGCGCTGCGGTGATCAGGTCTTTGCCAATGTCGCCTTCAAACTTTTTCCACACCGGTTGCATGGCGGTGCGCCAGGCGGCCAGGTGTTCCTTGCTCATGGGCAGCACTTTGGCTTTGTTGTCTTTGACCACTTTTTCGCGGAATGCGGCATCTTCATCAAAAGCCACCTTGTTGCCGTATTTGATGGATTCATTCATGGCTTCGGTCAAACCTTTTTGCACGTCAGGCGGCAGGCCGGCCCACCACTTGGCATTGCCAATGACCATGTAGTCCAGCACGCCGTGGTTGCTGTCCATGATGTACTTTTGCACTTCATGGAATTTCTTGCTGTAGATGTTGGACCAGGGGTTTTCGGTGCCATCCACCACGCCGGTTTGCAGCGCTTGGTAAACCTCGGCAAAAGCGAGTTTTTGCGGGTTGCCACCGACCGCCTTGAACTGGGCTTCGAGCACGTCAGAGGCCTGGATGCGGAACTTCAGCCCCTTGGCATCCGTTGGGCTACCCAGCGGCACATTGGCGCTGAGCTGCTTCATGCCGTTGTGCAAGAAGCCAAACCCTTTGATGCCTTTTTTCTCCATCGAACTCAGCAGGCCCTGGCCTTCTGGGCTGGCCTGGAAGCGATCCACCGCATGGATGTCATTGAACAAGAAAGGCAAGTCGAAAATTTGGACTTTTTTGGTGTACTTGCCAAATTTGGCCAGCGACGGGGCAATGATCTGCACGTCACCCAACAGCAGCGCTTCCATTTCCTTGCCATCACCAAACAGCTGGCTGTTAGGGAACACCTGGATTTCCACCTTGCCTGGCAGCTTCTTTTCAGCCAATTCTTTGAACTTCAAGGCGGCCTGACCCTTGGGGGTTACGTCAGCCACCACGTGGCTGTATTTGATGATGATGGGGGCGGCTTGTGCCGCCACGCCAAATGCCAGTAACACGCTTGCAGCAACCAGTTTCAATTTCATGGAATGTCTCCTCAGTTGAATGAATGTCTTGAACGACGGCGTGACTGTAAAAGCCCGCAGGGTCAGAAACAACTGTGGTGTTCAACAGCTAGGGTTTTCCCTTGGGTGGCTACAGGGCAGACGGCAGGGCGTGGGCGTCAGCTGCCAGATTGACGCATGGCCGCCTGCAAGGCACCCATCCAGTGCGAGCCAATGCGCTGTGCCAGCGCGGGTTGCACCGCTTGCACGGCCAGCCGCAGGCGGGTGCGTTGCGCCGGGCTCAGGGTGTGGATGCG
>JAVHPS010000034.1:0-3161 GCA_036170715.1 Rhodoferax sp.
ACGCAAAAGGTGACCGGTGTGTATGCAGCCGCTTATGACAGTGCCGAGGGCTGGGAACAGCTCAAGAAAGAAATTGCCGACTTTGCCGTAGCACAAGGCCGTCGTCCTCGGGTGATGATCAGCAAGCTGGGCCAGGACGGTCACGACCGGGGAGCCAAGGTGGTGGCCACCGCGTTTGCCGACCTGGGCTTTGACGTGGACATGGGGCCGCTGTTTCAAACCCCTGAAGAATGCGCGCGCCAGGCAATCGAAAACGACGTGCACGCTGTAGGGGTCTCCACCCTGGCCGCCGGTCACAAAACTTTGGTGCCGGCCATCATTGCCGAGCTGAAAAAGCAGGGTGCGGATGACATTGTGGTGTTTGTCGGTGGCGTGATTCCACGGCAGGACTACGACATGCTGTATGAGGCTGGTGTCAAAGGCATTTACGGCCCGGGCACGCCGATACCCGCCAGCGCCAAGGACGTGCTAGAGCAAATCAAGAAGTCATTGGCAGCCTGATCGATTGATTGATATACTGTAATACCGTATTTCAACAAGGAGTCTGTCATGGCTGTATCCGTTCGCATGAACCCGCTCATGGAAAAAGAGCTGGAGCAAGCCGCCAAGCGGCGCGGCATCACCAAGTCGCAGTTCATCATCGAGGCGGTCGAGCGTGCGCTGGGGCGCAACAACCCCGGTGAGTTGTACCTGAAGGTGATGCAGGATATGGCCGAGTACCGTGTCGGCCAGCCCGATGCTGCCGCTTTGCCGCGTGACCCCAGTGCACAGAAAACCGCTTTGCGTGACAAGTTGCGTGCCAAGCATGAGCAAGAAAGCGCCGACTACGCACAAGCACTGGCTGCGCGCCAGGCTGGGGGCGCGGTGTGATCATCGCCTTGCTTGATGCCGGGCCAATGATTGCCTTGTTTGACGCTATGGACAAGCACCACACGCACTTTCGGGATGTGATCACGCAGCCGCAATTGCCGTGGCGCTTGCACACCACCTGGCCGTGCGTGACAGAGGCCACACACATGCTGGGTGACCGCGAGCGCCTGGCGCTGCTGCGCTGGATCGGCGTGGGCGCGGTGCAGGTTTTCCCCTTCGACACCGAAGACCTGCTGGACATGGCCGACTGGATGGGCGCATACACCGATGCACGCTGCGAGATGGACTTGGCCGATGCCAGCCTGTATTGGGCGGCACATGAAACGGGTGTGAACCGCATTCTGACGCTGGATGTGCGGGACTTTTCGCGTTACCGGCTGCCGAGCGGAAAGAGCTTCGAGATATTATGAAAAATAGGCCTGTAGCCCAAGATCACCACGCGCGAGTAGCTATAAAAAATGGAGCTGCATGCTGTGCCACCCCGGCTGTAAATGCTTTAGGTCAAGGCATTTTGACGGGTACTGCATTGGCCCAGCGCCGCGCCATGGCCAAAGCCATTACGCTGCTGGAGTCCACCCGCGCTGATCACCGCGCGCAGGCTGATGTGCTGTTGACCGCTTTGCTGCCGCACACCGGCAAGTCGTTTCGCTTAGGCATCAGCGGCGTGCCGGGGGTGGGCAAATCCACCTTTATCGAAGCGCTGGGCCTGTACCTGATTGGCCAGGGGCATCGCGTGGCAGTGCTGGCGGTGGACCCGTCCAGCAGTGTCTCGGGCGGTTCGATTCTGGGCGACAAGACGCGCATGGAACTGCTCTCTGTGAATGACAAAGCCTACATCCGCCCCAGCCCCAGCAGCGGCAACCTGGGTGGCGTGGCCGAGAAAACACGCGAGGCCATGCTGGTGTGTGAGGCTGCGAGTTACGACGTGGTGATCGTCGAAACCGTGGGCGTGGGTCAATCCGAGACAGCGGTAGCCAACATGACCGACATGTTTGTGCTGATGCAGTTACCCAACGCCGGCGACGAGTTGCAGGCCATCAAGAAAGGTGTGATGGAGTTGGCCGACCTGGTGGTGATCAATAAGGCCGACCTGGATGCTGCTGCTGCCACGCGCGCGCAGGCGCAAATGACCTCGTCGCTGCGCCTCTCGGGGCTGCACGGCAACCCCGAGCACGCGCATCACAACGATCAAATTTGGCATCCTCAGGTGATCCAGCTCAGTGCCTTGCAAGGGCAGGGTGTGGATGCGTTCTGGGCCAAGGTGCTCGAATTCAAGGCGCTGCAAACTGCCAACGGCAAGTTGGCTGCACGCCGTCAAAACCAGTCGCTGGCCTGGATGTGGGAGCGCATTGATGCCGGGCTCAAGCAGGCGTTTGCCCAGCATCCGGCGGTGCAAGCCCTGCTGCCCAAGCTGACAGATGATGTGATTCAGGGGCGTGTGGCAGCCTCTACTGCAGCAAGAAATATGCTTGCAGCCCAGACATATAAAGCCTAAGTAGCTATCTATTTCATACTGTTTTCAACTTTTTTGTACGACCCGAGAAAGACATTCACCATGCATGACATCCTTGAACAATTGGAGCAAAAGCGTCAACTCGCCCGCCTGGGCGGTGGCCAGAAGCGCATCGACGCGCAACACAAAAAAGGCAAACTCACCGCGCGGGAACGGCTGGACGTGCTGCTGGACGAAGGCACATTTGAAGAGTGGGACATGTTTGTGGAGCACCGCTGTGCAGACTTTGGCATGCAAGACAACAAGATCCCGGGTGACGGCGTGGTCACCGGCTACGGCATGATCAATGGCCGCCTGGTGTTTGTCTTCAGCCAGGACTTCACCGTGTTTGGCGGCGCTTTGAGTGAAGCGCACGCCGAAAAAATTTGCAAGGTCATGGACCAGGCTATGAAGGTGGGTGCACCGGTGATCGGGCTCAACGACTCTGGCGGGGCGCGCATTCAGGAAGGCGTGGCCAGCCTGGGGGGGTATGCCGACGTGTTTCAGCGCAACGTCCTGGCCAGCGGTGTAGTGCCGCAGATCAGCATGATCATGGGGCCCTCAGCGGGTGGCGCGGTGTACAGCCCTGCCATGACCGACTTCATTTTCATGGTTAAGGACAGCAGCTACATGTTTGTCACCGGCCCTGAAGTCGTGAAAACGGTGACGCATGAGGAAGTGACTGCTGAAGAACTGGGCGGAGCCATCAGCCACACCACCCGCAGCGGTGTGGCCGACCTGGCTTTCGAGAACGATGTGGAAGCGCTGCTGATGCTGCGCCGCCTGTACAACTACCTGC
>JAVHPS010000035.1:0-3159 GCA_036170715.1 Rhodoferax sp.
TACAACTACTTTCGCAGCGGTACCTCGCACCGCCTGCGCATCGTGCTCAACCTCAAGGGCCTGGACTGGGACTATGTGGCGGTTGACTTGCGTGCCGAGGCGCACTTTGATGCCGCCTTCAAAGCACTGAACCCGCAAGGTTTTGTGCCCACGCTGATCGATGGCGACCTGGTGCTGACGCAGTCGCCGGCCATCATCGAATGGCTGGAGGAACGCTACCCGACACCACCGCTGCTGCCTGTGGATGTGAATGACTGCGCCCATGTGCGCGCCCTGGCCGCCGTGGTGGGCTGCGACATTCACCCACTGAACAACCGGCGCGTGCTGGAATACCTGCGCCACACCCTGGCGTGCGACGAGGCAGCGGTGCTGGCGTGGTGCGGCTGCTGGATCAACGCCGGTTTTGAGGCACTGGAGGCGCTGCTGGCGGCAGACCAGAATCGCGGCAACTTCTGCTTTGGCGGCCAGCCTGGCCTGGCCGATGCCTATCTGGTGGCCCAGGTGGAGAGCGCCCGGCGCTTCAAGGTCGACCTGACGCCCTACCCTTTCATTTGTGCAGTCGACCAGGCCTGCGCCAATCTGCAAGCTTTTGTCCAAGCGGCACCAAAAAACCAGCCCGATGCCCTCTGACTTGTACCTATTGCGTCAGCATTGGCAATTTAAAATTTCTCTTTCAACCAAGTTTGTTGAACAGGAAACCTATGTCTGAACTGATTTTGCTGGGCGATGAAGCGGTGGCTCGTGGTGCCATAGATGCGGGTTTGAGCGCTGCCTTTGCCTACCCTGGCACGCCATCCACCGAGATTTACCAAGCCATTGAGGACTATGCCAAAAAGCACGGTCATCATGTGCGCGGTATGTGGTCTACAAACGAAAAAGTTGCGCTAGAAGAAGGTGTTGGGGTCTCATATGCCGGACGCCGCGCCATGGTTTCCATGAAGCACGTGGGGCTGAACGTGGCGGCAGACCCGTTCATGAACGTTGCAGTGTCTGGTGCACACGGTGGTTTGGTGGTGGTGGTGGCAGATGACCCGGGCATGCACAGCTCACAAAACGAACAGGATTCGCGTTTTTTTGCCGACTTCGCCATGGTGCCCTGCTTTGAACCAGCCGACCAACAGCAATGCTATGACATGACGCGAGAGGCTTTTGAGGTGTCTGAAACCCACCAGGTGCCAGTCTTGCTGCGCTTGGTCACCAGGCTGGCACACAGCCGCTCGCGGGTCAAACTGGCGGCACAGCGGGCTCAAAATGTGGCGCATTTTGTCGATGATCCACGCCGCTTTATCCTGCTGCCTGGCAACGCGCGCAAGGCTTATGCCAGCTTGATTGACAAGCAAACCGCCTTGCAGGCCTATGGTGAATCCTCTGCCATCAATCCGCTGACTTTGCGGGGTGACAAGTGCCCTGGTATTTTGGTCAGCGGTTTGGCCTGGAACTACCTGCAAGAGGCACTGGGCACAGGGCTTGAGCAGTACAACCTGTTGCGCATAGGTTTTTACCCGCTGCCTATCAAAAAAATTCGTCAGTTGCTTGATGCCTCCAGCGAAGTTTTTGTGGTGGAAGAGGGTTACCCCTTTATTGAGCGTTATGTCAGCGCGCTGGGACTGATGACCGAGCGCCCTATTCGAGGCAAGCTGACCGGCCACTTGCCGCGCATGGGTGAACTGTCTCAAGATGACATCAAACGTTGCTTTGGATTGCCCATCAACCCTTCGCTCAAAATTGCAGGTCTGGAAGACGTGCTGGTAGGACGGCCACCAAGTCTGTGCGACAAATGCCCACACACCGACTCTTACTTGGCCATCAATGAAGTGATAGCCGAGTTCAATCCAGATGCCCGGGTAATGGGCGACATTGGCTGCTACACGCTGGGCGCCATGGGGCCGTTGCAGGGCATTCATTCCTGCTTGTGCATGGGCGCCTCCATCGGCATGGCCATTGGTGTGGTGCACGCCGGCATCAGCCCGGCATTGTGTGTGATTGGCGATGGCACATTCACCCATTCGGGCATGACGGCGCTGCTGGATGCGGCGCGTGACAACACCAATATCAAGGTGTTCATTCTGGACAACAGCATCATTGCCATGACCGGCGGCCAACCTACTGCCGCCACCGATGAGGAAGTGGTTGACCTGGTGGCCGGGCTGGGCGTGCCACGTGCGCACATTCGAATTGTGGTGCCCTCACCACACAAGAAACAACACACCACAGAAACCATTCGCGAAGAATTGGCCTACAGCGGCCTGTCGGTGATCATTGCCCGGCGCGCCTGCGTGACGTATGCCAAAGAAGTCAAGCTGCAGAAGGAAAACCGAGCAAACAAACACACCATTGAGGTGGTCAGCGTATGAACTTCGATCTGGTGGTCTGTGGTGTGGGTGGACAAGGTGTTTTGACCATGGCTGGCGTGATCGACCACGCCGTGCATGAAGCAGGCTTGCAACTCAAACAATCTGAAGTGCATGGCATGGCGCAGCGAGGAGGCGCTGTGTCAGCCTTTGTACGACTCTCAGACCACGCTGTAGCCAGTGACCTGATTGCTCAAGGTTGCGCGCAAATGATTTTGTCAGTGGAGCCCATGGAAGCCTTGCGCTACACGCCTTTGCTGAGGCCAGACGGCTGGATCGTGACCGACATCACCCCCATGCTCAATGTAGACAACTACCCGTCATTGCCAGATTTGTACAAAGTGCTGTTTTCTGCACCACGCCTGGTGGCGCTGGATGCGGCGCGCTTGGCACACAAAGCAGGCAGCATCAAGGTGCAAAACACCGTCATGCTGGGCGCTGCTGCCATGCACCTGCCGCTGTCTGGTGAGTTCTTTGAAAACCAGTTGCGCCATTTGTTTGGACGCAAAGGTGATCGCATCGTCTCAGCCAACCTGAACGCCTTTCGCATGGGCGATGCCGCCAGTCGGTTTGCGGCTGCGCTGCTGCAAGCAGGGGTCGCCTCAGAAGTCGTGTCGCGTGCGGTCGCTCGGCTGGCGTTTGAGCCCAAACCTGTAGCCACCGAGCTCGTGGCGCAATGGCATCAGCGCCTCATGCAGCCTGATGCTGCGGCCATCGCCGCCAAAATTTTTGCAGCAGAAGAGGCCTACACGCCCGATGCGGTGACCCAAGGCTTGTAAGCGCACAGCGGCAGCACACTTCACAAAGA
>JAVHPS010000036.1:0-3152 GCA_036170715.1 Rhodoferax sp.
GGCATACGCGCCCACGGCGGACAGCATCAAGATCAACGGCAGCAACAGCGGTTTGGGTGTTTCGACAATCTTGGCAAAAATCTTGATGCCGGTCAGGCCAAAAACCAGCAGGAAGCAGTTGGCCAGCGTCAGCGCCCCGACCTGAAACCAGAACAAATGCGGCGTTTCGATCATCAGCATCGGGCCCGGTTTGAGGCCGTGGATGTACATGGCCCCAATAATCACGGCGGTGACGGCATCGCCTGGAATGCCCAGCGTGAGCATGGGAATGTAGGCTCCGCCGACGGCTGCGTTGTTGGCCGACTCCGGTGCTACCAGGCCCTCATAGGCACCATCACCAAAGGGCCGCGACGGATTTTTGACGCTGCGCTTGGCGTGGTCATAGGCCATCAGCGCAGCAATATCACCGCCAGCACCCGGCAAGGCCCCAACCACCACGCCAATGACCGAAGTGCGGGTTGCCAAGGGCAAATATCTGGTGAGCAAACTCCACGAAGGCAAAATTTTTGACACGTTTTGCTTGACCGCCTTGAGGTGCATTTCATGCAATTGCACCAGCACTTCGGCCACACCAAAAAAGCCGATCATGGCTGCCACGTACGAAATGCCTGCTGTCAACTGCAAGCTGCCAAAGGTAAAGCGGGGTTCGGCCGTCATCGGATCCAGCCCGACCGAGCCGATCAGCACACCCAGGGCTCCGGCAAAAATGCCCTTGGCCAGTGAGCCACCCGACAAACTGCCCACCAACAAAATGCCCCAGATGGCCAGCATCAAATAATCACGCGGGGCAAATTTAAGGGCCAACGCAGCGACTGCGGGCGCGGCCACAGCCAGGGCCAAAATGCCAATGAAACCACCAAACACCGACACAATTGTGGTTAACCCAATGGCTGTGCCAGCCTCGCCCCGTTTGGCCAGCGGGTAACCGTCCAGCCCGGTGGCAATGGCCGACGGTGCACCGGGAATGTTGAGCAGAATGGCGCTACGTGAGCCACCATAAACACCGCCGAGGTAAATGCCGGCAATCACCGCCAGGGCGGAGTTGATGTCCCATTTGAAGGTGAACGAAATCAGGATCGACACCGCCATGGTGACCGACAGGCCGGGGATGGCACCGATGTAAATACCGGCAAACGTGCCTGCGGCAATCAGCCCCAGCAGCTTGAGGTCTACCCAGGACATGAAAAAATAACCCAGTGCTTCAGTCATTGGAAGACTCCTGCCAGCCAGGTACCAGAGGGCAGCACCACAGCAAAAATAGTTTGAAAGATGCCATACACCACGGCCAGACACAAGGCGCTGACCCACAGGTTCAGTACCCACTTTTTGCTACCCAGCAGCCACATCGAGAGCACCAAAAAACCATAGGACGAGACAATAAAACCGAGCCGCTCCAGTGCAAACATATAGACCGCAATGGCCAGCACAAACTGCACCAACATGCCGGGCGTAATCTGGCGCACAAATTGCCGCCAAACCGACTCGCCCGCACCCCCCGGAGCGGATGTCAGGCGCACGGTTTCACCGGCGGCAACAAGGCCAGAGATCAGCAGCACCGCCGCCGCAAATAGGGGGAAAGCTCCGGCTGAGGTGATCGACGTGAACTGCGCGATTGCGTAGGCCTGCCACAGCATGAACAGGCTGAAGGCAATCAGCAAAAATGAAAAAATCAACTCCCCGGGGAGCCGTTGACGGCTGGTGTGCATGGTGTCTCCTGGTGTTTTGAATGCAAGCACATCGGACAGGCGCACGGCCCGCCCGATGTCCAACACTTACGGTTTGGCAATGCCCAGCGTGCCTGGGTTGACCTTGGCCACACCCACTTCCTGGTACGTCCAGGAAGTGACCGACTGCCATTTCTTCAGGAACGCCTCGGCCTCAGCACCCGAGATGTTCATGGTCACGTTGCCACGGTCTTTCATAAAGGCGGTGAATTTGGGGTCGCTGGCAGCTTTCTTGAAAGCAGCAGTCAGCTTGGCCTTGGCAGCGTCGGGCACATCCTTTTTGACGAACACACCATAAAACGGGCCCCAGGGCAGGTATTTGCCAATGCCGGGCAATGCGTCGGTGATAGGCGGCGTGCCATCAAACGCTTCGGAGCTGATGGCAGCCAGCGCTTTGAGACGACCGGCCTTGATGTGCTCAGCCGCCGCGCCCACACCGACAAACATGAAGTCCACATGACCGCCCAGCAGCGCGGTCACGCCCGGGCCGTCACCGGCAAACGGCACGGAGGTGGTGGGGAACTTGGCCACGGTGGAGATCATGCTGCTGACGGTAAACGGCAGGCCACCCGTGCCGGTGGAGCCCTGCTTGATCTTGCCGGGGTTGGCTTGCACGTCGGCCAGCAGGTCTTTGAATGTCTTCCATGGTTTGTCCACCGTGGTGACGGCCAGCACGTTGCCACGGCCAATGATGTTGACCGGGTAAAACTTGCTGTAGTCCAGGTCGCTGATGCCCAAAATGGGGTGCAGTTGCGGGTTTTCTGCGCCAATCAACAGCGTGTAGCCGTCAGAGGCTTGCTGGTTGACAAAGTTGGTGGCAATCGCGCCCACACCACCGGCCTTGTTTTGCAACACAATTTTTTTGCCTAGCGCTTCTTCAGCCAGCGGCACGAGTGAGCGCGCCACCACATCGGTCGCGCCGCCTGCACCCCACTGGATGATGCCGGAGATTTCACGGTCGGGGTAAGTTTGGGCGCTGCCCAGCGTGGACACCAGGGCCAGAGCGGCGGTGGCGAGCAGTTGACGACGTAAGTTCATAAAAAGTCTCCTCTTGGTTTAAAAAATGTGGGCTCACGCCGCACAAGGTTGCGAAAAATGGGAAGCGCCTAACGCCAGCTCTTGCTGCAATGCAGCCGGGTAAATTTGCTGGCGAATGCCGCTGGTGTCATGGCGCAGGGCGGCTGCAATGTCGGCAAAGCCAAAAAAGTCCATGTACAGATGCGCTTGCTGGATCAGCATCTCAAACCCCGGCTCGGCCTGCAGGCCGCGTGCGCGCACGGCTTGCACCACCGGCGTGGGGTAGTTCTTCATCACAATGTCCACCAGCGCTGCACCAGCCGCCAGGTGGGCTACATCACAAGGCAGCGGGTCGGTGGCGTGCAGCCCCAGGGGCGAGGCGTTGACCACCAGGTCAAACCCGGTGGGGTC
>JAVHPS010000037.1:0-3146 GCA_036170715.1 Rhodoferax sp.
AGCAAGCCACCAGTTGCGTGCCGTTGCGGTACTTGCTGGACTTGATGAAGTCGGTACCTTGCTGATGGTGCGACTTGGAATGCAAGCCGTCGGCCCAGTAGTCGCCAGGTGCCGCATCTTCACGCGTGGTGAATTGCTTCAGGAAGGCGTTGCGCGAGGTGCCCGGCAGCATCATCTGGTTGGCCGCATTCACCGGCTGGTCGTTCTTCAGATGCCCTTGCGGACGACTGTGGCACTGCACGCAAATCATCGCCTCGCGCTCGGCCGCCAGTTTGTTCGGGCTAACGATAGTGGCAAACTTGGCCAGTCCCTTGGCCGCCTTGTGGGCCGAGCCCGGGCCGTGGCAGGTTTCGCAGCCCATGTTCATTTCATTGAGCTTGCCGTCGCCATCCACGTCCATCTCACCATTCGGGTCGGTGGCCGAGCTGGCCATGTAGGCCCCAGCCGCGTTCTTGCTCAAGCCATAACCGTTGTAGTGGCAAGAGGCACACTCTTTTTCAAATGAATGTTCCTTGGACGGATCGGTCAACTGGTTGGTTTTTTCACTGAACAGCCAGTCGGCGTGGTAATCGCGCCAGGGCTTGCGGCCTCGGTCGGCAAAGCTGTCATCACCCAGCTGATTGAACTGGACAAACGGGAACAGGTTCGCACCCACGCGGTACAGATAACGTTGCTTGTACACGCCGCCGCCATACGCCGCATCGACCGGGTAGACACGTGGCGCATCGGCCGGGTTGCGCAGGTTGCTGGTGCGGAATTTGAGCTTGCCGTCACTGTCCTTGAAAAAGGTGGCAGTGAAGCTGGCACTGGCCAGATTGGCCGGGGCCTTGGTGCTGATCTGGTACTTGTCGAACTTGCGCGTACCGTCAAAGCTGTAGAACCAGAACGTGGTGCCAGCCATCAGCTTGTGCAGACCCTTGTTGACTTCCGGAAAGCGCGAGTAGTCTTGCAGGCCACTGGGCTTGCCCACCACTTGGATGCCCAGGCGGTGCATGGTTTGCTTGAAGTGCTCTTTGTCGTCGTGGCACTTCAGGCAGGCCGAGGTACCGACATAGGTGGCATCGGCCGGCGTATTGCCAGACAGCTTGACCGTGACGGGTTTGGCGGCCAGCTCTGCGGTGCTCAAGGCCTTGCGCGTCAGCGAACCGCCCGGCAGGTGAGTGGCATCACCAGGTTCCGCGTACACGAAATAGTTGCCCGCAGGCACGCTGGAAAAGTCAAACTCACCACTGGCGTTGGTCTTGGTATGCAAGTAACGGTCGCGGTGGGCGTTCAAGTTGTCCTCCAGCGGCTCGTCGTTGGCGGCATCCTTTTGGATCACAACCGGTGTTTTGGCCATCGCGGCCACATCAGCTGCGGGAATCAGCCAGACCGTCGCGCCCGCAATTTTTTGTAACCGTTCTGCAGTGCCGTTTTCGACCACGCCCTTGATGGGTGCGTTGGCTGTGAGTTGTCCGCCGGGCTGCATACAGCCCCCTAACAGCAACCCACCCGCCAGAGCGATCAAGCTGGCTTTGAATCTCTGCATTTTCATCATGACCTCGTTTTGTAGAAAGAACACACAGCCGGTCACGCATGATTTGTGCCACGCAGCATCCCTCCGCAGACCACAAAAAACGGGGAAATCGAGCGCAACAACACCCGTCAACCGTCACAAAATAATGACAACTGTCATTTATCAGTGACAACTTAACCGACTCCTCAGGGTTTGATATCGAAGCCCCAACGCTTCATCCGCACGTACAGGTTTTGCCGTGGCGAACCGCTCAAACGGGCGGCCTCCGACATGTTGCCTTTGCTGGCTGCCAGCAGGCGTTTGAGGTAATCACGCTCAAAGTCAGCGCGCGCATCCTGGTAAGCCAGACTGCCGGGTTGTGCGTCGTTGGGCGCAGAGCCAACGTGCTCGGGGGCCTGCAACGCTTGCAGATTCAGATGGGCCTCGTCGATCGGGCCATCGGCCTGCATGGCCACCACCCGCTCCATGCAGTGTTGCAATTCACGCACATTGCCAGGCCAGGCTTGTGCGTCCAGCGCCTGCGCAGCCGCCGCGGTCAACGGGCCGCAATGCTTGCCAAACTTGGTGTTGTACTGCTCCAAAAAGTGCAGCGCTAGCCGTACCACATCGCCCTTGCGCTCGCGCAACGGTGGCAGGGTCAACGCCACCACGTTGATGCGGTAAAACAAGTCTTCCCGAAAGCGCCCGGCTTTGACCTCGCCCGCCAGGTCGCGGTTGGTGGCGCAAATCAGGCGAAAGTCGGTGCTGCGCATGTGCGTGCTGCCCAGTCGGCAAAAACTGTGGTTCTGCAACACGGTCAACAGGCTACTTTGCAGCTTGGGACTCATGTCGGCAATCTCGTCCAAAAACAGGTTGCCGCCGTCGGCCGTTTCAAAATACCCCGCGTTGGACTGATTAGCCCCGGTGAAAGCACCTTTGTCGTAGCCAAACAGCAGGCTTTCCAGCAGCGATTCGGGCAGACCGCCGCAGTTCACTTGCAGAAAGGGCTTTTGAGCACGCTGACTCCAGTGATGGATCAGCCGCGCACACACATCTTTGCCAGTGCCACTTTCGCCCTGCAACAACACGGTGGTGTCGAGCCCGGCCACTTGGTGCAATTGGCTCACCAGTCGTTCCATGGCGCTGGACTGGCCTACCAGTAGCGGCGTGTCTTTTGCTGCACTCAGACGCTGGCGCAGGCTGTCGATCTCGCGGTACGCGGCATCAAATTCAAGCGCTTTTCCAATCACGGCTTCCACTGCTTCCAGGTCTTCAAAGGGTTTGGTCAGGTAGTCAAACAGGCCTTCGCGCACGGCGGCCACGGCATCACGTACATCGGCAAAGCCGGTCATCAAAATGGCCACCATGCGGGGGCGTTGCAGGCGAAATTCACGCAATAAATCCAGCCCCTGGTGCTGCGGCAGGCGCTGGTCCATCAACACCAAGTTGAAGTCATGCGCGGCAAACAACGCACGCGCCGCCTCGCCCTCATCGGCCAGAAAGACGTGCGCCGTTTTGCGCAGCAACTGCTCAATCAGCGTGCGCGTGTAACGGTCGTCATCAACCACCAGAATCTTGGGCAACATCAGAAAAACCTTGTAGTGAATCAGCGGCCTGCTGTGGCAACCAAATTGCAAATTGCGTGCCACCT
>JAVHPS010000038.1:0-1824 GCA_036170715.1 Rhodoferax sp.
GCCAGCAGGTTGAAGCCCTGAAACACAAAGCCCAGGTAGCGCCGACGCAGCAGCGCGCGCTGGTCACGTGTGAGGGTTTCTACATGCACACCGTTGAACAAATATTCACCCGTGGTGGGGGTGTCCAGCAGCCCCAAGGTGTTCATGACGGTCGATTTGCCTGAGCCGCTGGGGCCCATGACGGCGACAAAGTCACCCGCCTGGATGCGCAGATCCACGCCCTTGAGTGCTTGCAGGGCGGTGGCTCCCTGGCCGTAGGTTTTGGTCACCGCCTTGAGTTCAATCAGCGGCTGGCTCATGGTTTGGGGGCCGCTGTGCCGCTGCGCTGGTCGGTGATCACGGCCATGCCCGGTGTCAAATCGCCACCGGTGATTTCGGTCATACGGCCGTCGCTGATGCCGGGGCTGACGTTGACCGCCATGGGTGCGCCGTCGCGCAACACCCAGACTTGTTTGGCCATGCCGCCACTGGCCTTCTTGCTGGCACGGGGCAGGCGAGGCATCACACTGGCCATGATGTCGCTGCCGTTTTTGGCTTTGGCGGCCACCGCGCTCTGGGGTGAGAAGCGCAGTGCGGTGTTGGGCACCAGCAGCACGGCTTTGCGTTCCACGGCAATGATGGTGCTGGTGGCAGTCATGCCCGGGCGCAGACTCAGGTCATCGTTTTTTACATCCAGCAGGGCTTGGTAGGTGACCACGTTGTCGGTGATGGTTGAGCCATATGAGACCCGGGCAATGGTGGCCGGAAAGCGCCGCCCCGGGAAAGCGCTGACGGTAAAGCTGGCTCGCTGACCCAGCTGGATGCGGCCTACATCAGCTTCATCCACATTCACCTGCAGCCGCATTTGGCGCAGGTCTTCAGCCACTGTGAACAGGGTCACGGCTTGCAACGAGGCCGCTACCGCGTTGCCGGGATCAACCGTGCGGGTCAGCACCACGCCGTCAATCGGGGAACTGATTGAGGCGCGGGACAAGTTGGTGCTGTCGGTGGCCAGAGAGGCGCGAGCCGACTCGACGCTGGCACGGGCACTGAGTTCGGCCGCTTGCGCGCGCTCGTGGGTGGCCCGGGCACTGTCGAGCTCGGTTTTGGATGGCACTTTGCCGCCCGAGAGTTGGGCCACTGCTTCCAGCCGGGCCAGGCTGGCGCTGCTTTCCTTGACGGTGGCGCTGGCTTGGGCCAACTGGGCCCCGGCACTGGCCAGGGCGGCACGTGAACGGGTGACCTGATCGGTCAGTTTGGCGGTGTCAAGCTCCACCAGCACCTGGCCTTTTTTGACCTTGTCGTTGACATCCACCAGCACCCGGCGCACCGTGCCTGAGAGTTCACTGCCGATGTTGACCGAGCGGGTGGGCTGCAGCGTACCGTTGGCGGTAACGGTCAGGGTCAAATCGCCTTTGGCAGCGGTTTCGGTGACATAGACCGGGGCTGCATTTTTTTGCTTGTTTTGCTCCCAGGCGTAGTAGCCCGCTGCGCTAATGGCGAGTAAAAAAACAGCAGACCACGGCAGCTTTCTGCGCCACAGCGGCCTGGAGGCTGGCGTTTGCAACAGGGCTTGTACTGCATCCGTGTTGCTGGTGTTGGGCTGGGGAGTGGGTTGGGCAAGGTCAGACATGCGCTGGTTTCCGGTGATTTGAGGCCTGGATGAAGAGGGTTTAAAGAGCGATAGCGGCTTCATTGCCAGCCGCCACCCATGGCCTTGATCAGGCGCACGTGGTCGTTGCTCAATTGGGCTTGCTGGCTGGCGCGGCTGTCTTGCGCGCTCAAGAGGGTGCGCTGGGTTTGCAGCACGGTCTGAAAATCGATCAGTCCGCTGCTGTAACGGTT
>JAVHPS010000038.1:1924-3142 GCA_036170715.1 Rhodoferax sp.
GCCACATCGGCCTCGCTGTTGGCGACTGCACTTTGCTTGGCCCCAAACACGTCCAGCTCCCAACTGGCATCCAGGCCACTGCTGAAGTTGATGCTGGGTGAGGCGTTGTCTGAGGTGCTGCGTTGCACCGTGCCTGAAACGGTGACTTGTGGGCGGGTACTGGCCAGTTTTACATCGCGCAAGGCACGGGCTTGCCGCCATGCGGCTTGGGCCGAAGCGATGTTGGGGTTGGCGTGCAGGGCTTGCTGGATCAGATCAGCCAGCAGGGGGTCGTGAAAATCTTGCCACCATGCGATCGGGGTGACGTTGGCCGTGGGCACGGCGCTGGCCGGTTCGGAGTCTGGCGTGAACCAGCTCGCACAGCCGGTTAGCAGCAGGCTCAAAGCGACCGTCACCGCGCCACAGCGTCGGTATAAGGGTAGGGAGTGCAAGGGCATCGGTTGGGGGTGCATGGGGCACGGTAGGAACAAGGGGCAGGCGTGGTAGGGCAAGGTAACAAGACCATGGACAGATTGTGCAACTTAGCGGCTTGCACAGAAGTTCAGAACGGTGAAGATGCGTAAAGTTCCCGTGGGACAATCGCCCGCTATGCATCCAAAAGCCCTTCTGGAAGCCTGCGCCGAACTGGTGCGGCTGACCCTTAAATTTGACCACCCGGCGGATGCCATTGTGTCGCGGTTTTTCCGCGATCACCGTGGCTTTGGGCCGCGTGAGCGTGCCACCATGGCCGAGACGGTGTACACCGTGTTGCGCAAAAAAAACCTGTTTGATCATTTTGCTCCGTCGGGCAGCGGCCCCAAAGAACGCCGTTTGGCCATTTTGGGGTTTTACGGCCCTGGAGATTTCTTGCGCAGCGCTTTGACCGAGCAGGAAGTCAACTGGCTCGACCAGTGCGAAAAAATCAAACCCGAAGACTTGATGGAACGCCATCGCCACAACCTGCCAGAGTGGCTGGTGCAGCCACTTAAAGATCAGTTGGGTGCTGAGTTCTGGCCGTTGGTGGAGAGCTTTAACCAGGGTGCCGGGCTGGATCTGCGCGTCAATACGTTCAAGGCCAAGCGTGCTGAGGTACAAAAAGAGCTCGCTGGCCTTGGCATCAAGGCTCTGCCGACACCGTATTCGCCCTGGGGTTTGCGCATTGCAGGCAAGCCCGCCCTGAACAAAATGGAAGCCTTCAAACGTGGAGATTTTGAAGTGCAGGACGAAGGCTCCCAGCTG
>JAVHPS010000039.1:0-3116 GCA_036170715.1 Rhodoferax sp.
GTGGGCATCAAGGCCGAGATCAAGAGCTTTGAATGGGGCGAATACCGCAAGCGCATGCAAGCCGGTGAACACCAGATGGGCATGTTGGGCTGGACCGGTGACAACGGCGACCCGGACAACTTTTTGCACACCTTGTTGGGCTGCGCATCGGCCAAGAGCGGCGGCTCCAACGTGGCCAAGTTCTGCTACAAGCCCTTTGACGACCTGGTCATGAAAGCCAAAACGGTCTCGAACCCGGCGGAGCGCACCAAGCTCTACGAAAAGGCGCAGGTCATTTTCAAAGAGCAAGCCCCCTGGTTCACCATTGCCCACGCGGTGGCATTGGAACCGGTGCGCAAGGAAGTCATTGGCTTCAAGATCAGCCCATTTGGCCGTCACACCTTTTACGGTGTTGATATCGCCAAGTAAGCCAGCTTGATCGCACTTGAAAGGGCCAGCGCATGCTGGCCTTTTTTGATTGAAAAGGTGTCACCTGTTATGTCCACATCTTCGCCCTGCTCCCCTTTGGCGCTGCAGCGCCCGTTTGCCCGCCTGAGCGCCCTGCACCCGGAGCTGACCGCTTTTCGGCGCGACTTGCACGCCCACCCCGAGCTGGGCTTTGAAGAACATTACACCGCCGAGCGCGTGGCACAAGCGCTGCGCCTGTGTGGTGTGGATGAAGTGCACACGGGTATTGGCAAAACGGGTGTGGTCGGTCTCATCAAAGGCCAGCAAACCCGCAGCGGCAAGATGATGGGCCTGCGTGCCGACATGGATGCCCTGCCCATGCAGGAGTGCAACAACTTTAATTGGAAGTCGGTCAAAACCGGCCTGATGCACGGCTGTGGTCACGACGGCCACACTGCCATGCTGGTAGGCGCAGCGCGCTACCTGGCTGAAACCCGTGCCTTTAACGGCACCGCCGTGCTGATATTCCAGCCCGGTGAAGAAGGCTATGCCGGCGCGCAGGCGATGATCGACGACGGACTGTTTGAGCGCTTTCCAGTGCACTCGGTCTATGCCATGCACAACTGGCCGGCGCTGCCAGCGGGCACATTTGGCCTCAACCCGGGGCCGATGATGGCGGCAGCTGACCGCATCACCATCGACATCACCGGCCAGGGTGGTCATGGCGCGCACCCTTACCAAACCATTGACCCGGTGCTGGTGGCCGGGCACATCATCACTGCCGTGCAAAGCATTGTGTCGCGCAACGTCAAACCGGTGGACAGCGCCGTGATCAGTCTGTGCGCCATGCAAGCGGGCGATGTCACCGCCATGAGTGTGATCCCTGGCAGCGCCAAACTGGTCGGCACGGTGCGCACCTTTAAACCCGAGGTGCAGGCACTGGTAGAACGCCGCCTGCAAGAGTTGTGCAGCGCGGTGGCACAGGCATTTGGTGCAACGGCCAGCGTGACCTATGAGCGCCTGTACCCAGCCACGGTCAATACCGCCGTTGAGGCGCAATTGGCCGCTGACGTGGCTGCAAGCCTGGTCGGTGAAGACCAGGTTGTGCGCAACCTGGAACCCAGCATGGGTGCTGAAGACTTCTCTTTCATGCTGCGCGTCAAACCTGGCGCTTACCTGCGCCTGGGCCAAGGCATGCGCAACGGTGACAGTGGCTGCCACCTGCACAACCCCAACTACGATTTCAACGACCAGGTGTTGCCGCTGGGTGCGGCGCTGCACGTGGGGTTGATCGAGCAAGGCATGCCACTGGGTTTGCAGGCGTAAAAAAGCAGTTATTCACTATCAAGTGAATAGCTGCTTACCGTTTATACATAAGGGCTAGAGGCCAAAAATACCCTTAACTAAAGCTGAACTGCCCCGTGCCTTGATGCCTTGATCTGGTCTGCGCCGACGTGGATGCAGTTATCGTTTCAACTGGGCTTTCAGTCGCAACAAGACCACCCTGTCAATGCGATCCTTGTCACGATAGTCTGTTTTCGTTTTGAGCAAGCCGTCAATGTCCAGAGTGGCGATCCGAACGCCTTCCACATCAACGTGGCGAACATGTGGCTGTAGCGACTGAAATGTCTGACCATTGGCAGCAAAGAGCAAGTCAAGCAGCAACTCGTCGGCCACGCGAATATTGTCTGGCTGAGCCGGGTCGACTTCAAACCACTCCGCTTGCAAGTCAACGCTGCTGGGCAACAGTGTTAAGCGCACGCGCAATCATCAGCATGCGCGCATCATCCTGCGAGTTGCGCTGTGCATGGGTCAAGCGGCTCACCCCGCGTGGCGGGGTCAGACTGCTGGGCAACATGGCATCCAACACACGCCCCCGCTGCCACGCCTCTTCGGGCGTGACGGGGGCTTGGGTCAGATGGGTTTTTTTGTTGCCAACAATGCGCATGAGGTCAAGTATCGCAAATCCAGGTTCAAACAAAGCTGAACTGCCCCGGTGCCTTGATCGGGTCCACACCGACGTGAATCGTGTCTTTGGGCGCAAACTTGCCTTCCAGCAGCAGCTTCGAGAGCGGGTTCTCAATGCGCTGCTGAATGGCGCGTTTCAGGGGCCGCGCACCAAACACCGGGTCGAATCCGACCTTGGCCAGCTCGGCCACAGCTGCATCGGTCACCTCCAGCGCCAGCTCCATGTGCGCCAGGCGGGCCGTGAGCACCGCCAGCTGAATCTTGGCAATGTCGGCAATGTCGCTGGCATCGAGGCTGTGGAACACCACGGTCTCATCAATGCGGTTCAAGAACTCAGGCCGGAAGTGGTTTTTGAGCTCATCGGTCACCGCATCCTTGACGTCTTCATAGTCCTGTCCCACCATGTTCTGGATCATTTGCGAGCCGATGTTGCTGGTCATCACGATCACGGTGTTCTTGAAGTCCACAGTGCGCCCTTGACCATCGGTCAGGCGGCCATCGTCGAGCACTTGCAGCAACACGTTAAAGACATCCGGGTGCGCTTTTTCGACCTCGTCGAGCAGCAGCACACTGTAGGGTTTGCGCCGCACGGCTTCGGTCAGGTAGCCGCCTTCTTCATAGCCGACATAGCCCGGAGGCGCGCCAATCAGGCGTGCCACGCTGTGCTTTTCCATGAACTCGCTCATGTCGATGCGCACCATGTGCTCGTCGGAATCGAACATAAAACCCGCCAGCGCCTTGCACAGCTCGGTCTTGCCAAC
>JAVHPS010000040.1:0-3106 GCA_036170715.1 Rhodoferax sp.
AGCTGGCCTGAGAACGGCAGCTTGGCGGTGGTCATGCCGGCAGCCACGGCTTTGTCCCAGTTGAAGTTTTTCCAGAAGGCGGTGTCATCGTTGCCGGCCAAGTGGGTGATCACCAACTGTTTGTTGGCAGCGTCATAGACCTGTTTGCCACGGAACAATTTGATCGGCCAGATCATCGACTTTCCGTCGCTGGCACTGCCTTCAAAGTGGTTGATACGAACCGGCTTGTCGCTCTTTTCAATCTTGTCGGTTTGCAGCGTGTAGTTGACCGTGCCATTGAACCAGACATATTCAGGTATGACGTTTTCTTTCCAGACAAAGTCGCCCTTGATGGTCATGTAGGTGTCGTAGCCGTCTTCATTCTTAACCGTCATGGGTTTGCCGTTTTTGTCCACTTTGCCAGCGGTAGACCAGTCCCACGACATCTTGGTGGGTTGACCGCCGCGTGCAAAAGCCGGAATGTGGCAGGTTTGGCACGCGATTTTGGTGGTGTGCTCGTTGAGCCGCGCCACCGGATGGGGGGTCTGGCCGTGACACGACTGGCACGTGGCGGGGTTGCTGGTGTCGACCTTGCCGCGCAGGTGGGCCGGGGCTTTGTCTTTGGCGGTGGGGGCGTAGCGGCTGCCGGGCACTTGATGGCCTTCGGTCTTGTGGCAGGTGGCGCAGCTGAAGTTGTTGCCGTCGGCGGCCATGTGCACGTCCAGCGTTTTGTCAGGCGCATCAAGCGACGAGTCGAGGTCGCCATGCTTGACACCATCACCGCCGCCCCCATTGAAGTGGCAAGCACCGCACGTGGTGCGTTGGGTTAAACCCACTTTCTGGGCGATTTCCGCCAGATTAATGCCACGGATGATCTTGCCTGAACCGGGCGGAAACTCGGTATCTTTGGCCACCGGATTGCCAGCAAAACCTGATGGTTTTTTGTATTTGCCGGTGTGGTCATGGCAGACCAGGCAGTCGACATTTTCTTGCGACTTGAAGTCGAACGTGTCGTCCCTCCAGCCATAGCCAATGTGGCAACTGTTGCAGGCGGCCTCATTGGATTTCACCGAGGTGCAAAAGTTGTTGACAATGTGCTTCTTGCCCAGCATCTGCCCGGTTTGCGGGTTTTTGAACTCCCAGGTCCAGTGCTGGGTCTGGTGGATTTGCTTGGAAGCTTCCGTGTGACAACTCAGGCAGGCTTTGGTCACGGCGGGGCCTGAATCGAACGGCCCGGCCAGTGCCTCAAACTTGCTGTGGTCCGCGGTGGATTTGAACAACCTGGCCGGCGTGGCTTGGTTGGCAGCTTGTGCCGTTGGCAGCAGCAACGCCACTGCAACAACGGCCGTCATCAGATTTCGCATGCGCATCAGAGACTCCTGAATAGTCCACCACTGCAATCGCGTCGTCCATGACGATGCCATCACAGCATTGGGAAAAACTAATGCGCTTGATGCTAGTTTTATGAACTGGAGAAGTTCTGATTTAAATCAATAAATATGCACATGCTTATAAAAGCATTTATTAATTAATAGTCCATAAAAAAGGCGGCCAAAGCCGCCCGGGTAAACACTTGGTTTGCCTTACTTCTTCATGGCACAGGTGCTGAAGCCAAAAATGGCATAGGGTGGACACCAGCCGATGGCTCCCGTGGCCAGTGGAACCACGCCCAGCCAACCCCACACGCCAATCGTGCCGGTCACGGTCAGGCCAATCAGCACCAGGCCGAGAACAATGCGCAAAATGCGGTCAATGCCGCCAACGTTTGATTTCATAAAAACTCCTTTGGGTTGCAGATTTTGGAACGAGACCGGTGTATTACACACGGCCAACAGGCGCGTCGTCTGTGACCCATGTCACCCAGGGCACCGGTATGCGGTATGCGGCTGATTCAGACGGGCGGGCTGCTCACCAAGGCGCGCAGCGCAGCGCCGTTGACGATCTGAATTTGCTCGCGGCCCAGGCTGACCCAGCCTTCGCGCTCAAAGCGGTGCAACAGGCGGGTGACAATCTCGCGCACCGTGCCCAGTTCGTCGGCCAAGGTTTGGTGCGTCACCAACAATTGCTGGCCGCGCCCGAGCAGGGCTGCAGCCAGACGCCGGTCGAGTTTTTGGAACGCAACGGCATCCACCAGTGCCGTCAAATCCGCCATGCGCTCGGCAAACAGACCCAACACTTCATTGCGAAAAGCCGGGGTATCGAGCCAACGCCGGAACAGTGTCGGCGCAACCAACATCAAGGTACTGGGTTTGGTGCTGGTGCCACAGGCGGCAAGCGGCTGGGCTCGGAACAGGCTGGCGCTGGACACCAGGCACAGCTCACCCGGCACCACGCGGTAAAGCTCCAGCGAACGGCCATCGCCCGAGTGGCGTGACACCTTGATTTCACCCTGCAGCACCAGTGGGAAACCCTGACAAGGCGAATTTTCACCAAACAGCTCGGTCTGGGCCGGCACCGCAAACGCGATCAGACCTGATTCGGGCGCGTCGGGCGCAGGCTGTACTTGGGCCAGTGATGGGTACAACTGGGTCAACAGTGACAGGGCCGCTACGGTGTCCATGCGCGCGGGCTCAGGGGGCAACGGTAAAGCCTTCTTGTGCGATGGCTTCGGCCAACACTTCACGGGCCTGCTCAGAGGTGACTTCGACCCGGTTTTGTGTCCGGTCAGCGTGCACTTCAGCGCTGCGGTCGAGTAGCCGAACCGCACGCACCACGGTTTTTTCACAGTGCTCACAGGTCATGCCGGTAACGGTAAACAGGTGCTTCATTACAAATCCTTCGACAATACGTTGCGCCATAAAGCGCGTATTGTGAACCCTGGTTTCGTTTTTTGACCCTAAGCCCCATGACAACACCTTCAGCTTCTGCCGACTCCCTGCGCATTGACATCGGTATCCACGGCATGACCTGTGCGTCGTGTGTGGGGCGCGCCGAACGGGCCCTGAAAAAAGTTCCTGGCGTGCAGGAAGTGAGCGTCAACCTGGCGACCGAATCAGCGCGGGTCGTGGTCAACGCTTCAGAGCAGATCGAGGCGCGGCTGCGGCGTGCGGTACGCGATGCTGGGTATGAGCCGGTGGCGGCAAATGCGGCCATTGACGCGGCCACGCCCTCCAATTGGGCCGGTTTT
>JAVHPS010000041.1:0-3078 GCA_036170715.1 Rhodoferax sp.
GGTTAAAACCTCAAAACCCCGCCCGGGCAACCTGGCGGGGTTTTTTTATGGGTTCCTTCGCTGCCATGGCGCACGATGCCTTGAACTGACTGGCACGGAACTTGAAATTAAACGCCAAGGCTGCGATCTGCTAAGAATTAATTAGGGTCAGACCCCAATTAATTTGTGATGCGCATAGGATGGAGCCGCCGGTGCTGTTCGCCACCGCTTTAAACATCTGCACGCTAGTTTTTGACACTTTGAAGTTTGCCAATTGTTTGAAAAACGGTAGCATGAGCGATGAACAAGCGCAGGCATCCTCCGCTGCCAAGAATCGGCTGGCTGGAGTCTGAAGGTGTTGGCTTAGATGGGATTGCATATTTGAATTCGTCTGGCCCTGACAACTGACACGCGACAGGCTACACTGCATGCCATGATCGAAAGTTTTAAGCACAAAGGGCTGCAAAGATTTTTTGAAACCGGCAGTGCAGCTGGCATTCAGACGACCCATGCAACGCGCTTGCGCCTGCAATTGGCCGCATTGAATGCTGCCAAAAATATCGATGATTTAAAGACACCGCCAGGGTGGCGCTTGCACGCGCTCCAGGGCGACATGAAAAACCAACACACGTTGGTGGTCAACGCAAATTGGCGCTTGACCTTTCTGTTTGTTGATGCGGATGTTGAGCTTCTTGATTATGTTGATTACCACCAGGAGAGATTTCAACCATGATGACCATGCATAACCCGCCCCACCCCGGTGAAGTCTTGCGCGACTATTTACCTGTCGATATGTCCGTGACCGAAGTTGCGTTGCGCATTGGCGTGTCGCGCCAGGCTTTTTCGAAGCTTCTCAATGCCAAAGCCGGGGTGAGTGCCGAAATGGCTTGTCGGCTAGCTGCTGCATTGCAAACCAGCGCTGAGTTTTGGCTGAATTTGCAGCAAGCGTTTGACCTGTGGCAGGTTCGGCAGTCAGGTCTTCCCAAGGTGCAACGTTTGGCGGCTTGAGTTGAGTCTGGCAAAGGGGCGACTTTCCCCGGTGCTAAACTGAACCGATTGACCGGAGATTCAAATGAGCATTGATGCTGTTGTTTTTAAAACTTTTCGCAAGCTCGGTGTTGATGATGCCGATGCGGCAGCATTTGCCGATGAACTGAATCAGGCCATTGACAAGCGTTATGCCTTGCATGCAGATGCCTTGGCAACAAAAAGAGACTTGGCAGAATTAAAAACTGAGCTTATCAAAGCTATAGCGGAATCCCAACGCTGGACAATCACCGCCATTTTTGCCGCCGTTGGCTTGTTTGCAGCTTTAAGCAAGGTGCTGCACTGATTGCGGCTAAACAAAGCTGTCTGATCAATCAAATTTTATAGCGCATCCCGCATATAAATCAAGGGCAAGCGGCCTGTTTTCCATAAATTTTCAGCGCTCGGTGCACGCTGCAACAGCAGGGTGTTGAACAGCGGCTCAAGCCGCGTGGTGTCGGGGTTGGCCAGCAGCACGTAGCGCGCCTCGCCGCCCTCGCCCTGTTCTTGCAACTGACCGATCCAGTCCAGCTCAAGCAGGGTTTCCAGCACCGGTTCCAGCTGCAAGGCATCCACCCGCAGGCGCTGTGTCAACGCCGACATGGTCAGCCCTTTGTCCACACTGGCCCGCAGGGGCTGCAACTGTTGCAACACTTCCAGCGCCAGCAAAAAGTGCCAGCCATGCGCCAAAGCGCGCCGCTGCACACCACTGAGCAGGCTGGGTAAATAGGCGGCAATCACCGCACCCAGCAGCACGATCACCCAGGCGGTGTAAATCCAGATCAGCAAAATGGGCACGGTGGCAAACGCGCCGTACAGCACGGAGTAAGTGGGCACTTTGCCCAGGTACAGCACCAGCAGGCGCTTGGCCAGCTCAAACCCGGCCGATACAAACACGCCCCCCACCCAGGCGTGGGCCCAGCGCACCGGGGTATTGGGCACATAGTGGTACAGCGCGGCCATGCTCCATGCCAACAACACAAACTGCAAGGTGTCCAGCAGCAGCTGCACGCCGCCCGGCAAGCTGCCCACTAGCCCGCGGGAGGCCGATAAGGCATAAGAGGTCAGCGTCAGGCTCATGGCCAGCAGCAGCGGCCCCAGCGTCACCGCGGCCCAGTACACCAGCACGCGCTGACCCAACGGGCGTGGCTTGCGCACGCGCCAGATGCCGTTAAGGGTGCGGTCAATGGTCAAAATCAGCGCCAGCGCGGTCACAAACAGCACCGCCACACCCGCCCCGCCCAGCTTGCTGGCTTTGCCGGCAAACTGTGTCAGGTAGCCCAGCACCTGGCGTGCAATGCTGTCGGGCACCAGGCTTTCAATCAACCACTTTTGCAACACCCCCTGTAACTTGCCAAACATGGGAAACGCGGTGAACACCGCCAGCACCACCGTCACCAGCGGTACCAGGGCAATGGTGGTGGTAAAGGTCAAACTGCTGGCGGTCAAACCCAGGCGGTCTTCACGAAAGCGCTCCCGCAGGGTGTGGGCGGTGTTTTTCCAGGGAAAGTGGGACAAGCTGGCCAAAAATACATCCAGCCTTTGCGACCAGGGAATCGGTGTGGGAAGGGGTAGCGTCATGGCCGCTATGATGCCACCTCCATGACGCATGCTTCTTTACCCGCCGCCCCTTTTGCTGCCACCCCTGTGGCCTGGACCCGCCTGCTGGCCGTGGCCAGCCTGTTGGGGCTGATTGTGCTGGGGCTGGCCTGGGAGCTGTTTTTGGCCCCACTGCGCCCCGGCGGCTCCTGGCTGGTGCTGAAAGTGCTGCCGCTGTGCCTGCCCTTGATCGGCCTGCTGAAAAACCGCATGTACACCTACCGCTGGGTCAGCCTGCTGGTGTGGCTGTACTTCACCGAAGGCGTGGTGCGCGCTTACAGCGACCGCGTGCCGGGCAATTATTTGGCCATGGTTGAGATTTTTTTGTGCCTGACGCTGTTTACCGCCTGCGCCCTGCATGTGCGCCTGCGTCTGAAAAACGCCGCCCTTGCCACCCCTGCACCAGCCCTTCATAACGCAACGCCCGACCATGCAAGCCCTGCTCAATGAATTCACCACCATCGTCGGTGCAGC
>JAVHPS010000042.1:0-3058 GCA_036170715.1 Rhodoferax sp.
GGCGGCTCCATTTTGATCATTGGCTCGGCCGCCGGTGTGGCCGCCATGGGCTTGGAGAAAATTGACTTTATTTGGTATGTGAAAAAGATCAGCTGGCTGGCGCTGATTGGCTACTTTGCCGGTGCGCTGTTTTATGTGGTTGAGTTCCAGTTGACGCACTGATCATGATGCGCGCCCCCATGACTTCAAAACAATCGCAACGCGGCGCTATTCGTGGCGACGGCATCACGCTGCTGGTGGCTGGTGTAGCTTTGGGCGGCTTGCTGGTGTACTCCGCCACGTCAGGCTATGCGCTACCGTTCTGGCCCGCCATGGCCGTGATTGGCGTCAACTTGTTTGCCGCAGGCCGCTTGGCCTGGACCGTCATCAAAGCCAAAAAAAACCGTTAGGGCTCAAAACCGGCCGCCCGAGTAGCGTTGTTGCAACACCCCTTGCAGGGTTTGCACCACGCTGAAGGCCTCTTTGAGGTGGCTGCGCTCAAAGTTGGACAACTCTTCCAGTGCCAAAAAGTTGTCTGGCGCTTTGTGTTGAGCCGTTTGCCTGGACTGGTGTGCAATGCGCAACTTGCCCAAAAATTCCAGCGCGTCACGCAGGTCGCGCGCCGCTTGGGCGCTGACTTCACCCGCTTGCGACGACACCTCCAGCCGATCGTGGGTGTTGGCCACCGTCACCCCAGCGGCCAACGCATAGACCCGTGCCAAATCCACAATCGGCACGATGCCGGTGTGTTTCAGGTCGATGGTGTGGGGGTTGTCGCCGCCTTTGATCAGGGTGATCTGGCCAAACATGCCCAAGGGTGGGCGGTGTTTCAGTGCGTTGCTGACCATGTGTGCCAAAAACAGGCTGTTGCCCTTGGTGTGCTGCACCACTTGCTGGCGCAGGCTTTCTAGCAGCTCGGCCTTGCCGTGAATGGCGCGCAGATCAAAAAACACGCAGGTCAGCATCAGCGACTTGGGCTTGGGGCTGTCAACCCATTTGTGAAAGTAGTCGGCCCAGACCCGGCGGGGTTGGCGCCATTGGTCGGTCATGGCCATCATTTCGCCAGGGCAGTGGATGTAGCCGCACTCGGCCAAGCCATCGCAGACAAATTGTGTGAATGATTTGAAGTAGTCCCCATGCCGGGTTTCCTCAAACGCGTCGTCCAGCACCAGACAGTTGTCTTGGTCTGATTTGGCGGTTTGCTCATTGCGTGCCTGGCTGCCCGCGGCCACCCACACATAGTCCACCGGAGCCGGGCCCAGCGAGGCCTCGGCCAATTGAATCAACCGGATGGTGATGGCATCGGTGATGGAGGTGATGATGTGGCCGGTGCTGTAGGCGCTGGCATCGGCTGCGGCCAGGTGCTGCTGCAGTTGTTTGATGCGGCCGCTGATTTGTTTGAGCCCGTCAAGCGTGGTTTGCTTGTAAATGTCACTGGCCAGGTAGACCGCTGAGGTGCTGTGCTGCTCGGTCAGATCGGTGGTGGTGATCATGCCCAAAATGTGCTGTCCGTCCATCACTGGCATATGGTGGATGTTGTGGCGCGCCATCAGCAGCAGGGCTTCAAAGGCCGGGCTGTTGGCGCTCACAGTCATGGGTGCCAGTGTGGCAATGTCAGACACGGGTCGTGAAATGTCCATGCCGAGAGCCACCACTCGGTTGCGCAGGTCCCGGTCGGTGACCAGGCCAAACAAATGGTCTTGCTCGACCAGCAGCACCGAAGACACACGCAGGTCACGCATCAACACTGCCACATCTTGAATCGAGGTGTGGGGTGCCAAGGTGATGGGTGGGCGCTTGATCAGGGTGCGAATCGGGGTGCTGAGCAGATTGAGTGACTCGTCGCCAGCGTTGCCCACTGGGCTGGCCGGTGAGGCGGTCGGCAGGGACGGGAAAAAATAAGCCAATTCGTGGTGCTGCTGGCACAGCGTGGCCAAAGTTTCAGGTGGCAACCAGGCAATTTCACAGGCGCTGTTTGCCTTGGCTTGCCAGGTGGTGAGTTGGCGCAGCGGTGTGGCACCCAAGCCAAACATCTCACCGGGGTGCAAGCGCACTTTCAGACCCAGGTCGGGGTCTAGCAGGCTGACTTCACCACTCAAAATCAAGCCCATGCGCGTGGGCAATTGACCCTGTGCCAAGACAATGTCTGCCGCTTGTGCGTGGGCACACTCAAACAAAGGCTCAAGCGCTTGTCGTGCGCTGGCGCTGAGCAGCCCCCAGATGCGGTGATGAGCTAAAACGGAGGCAAGAGAGTCGGTGGGTTTTTGGTCGCGCGGCATGGTGGCAAGGCTGGCAGGGTCAAAGGGGTGGAAGCAAGTGCCTGACCTGCTTCGGGTTTGCCCTGATGCTACAGCACTTGAAACAGCTTTTCGCGAAACTCGGGCAGGCGCTTGGCACCAATCACGCTGCCCTCCATGGTCTCCACCCACTTGGGGTAAACCCGGCGCACATCTTGCGGGGTTTTGCAGCCAAAAATGGCCTCAAGCAACGTCAAACGCGTGTTTTGCTGAAAAACCGTGTTCACGGTGTTCATCATGAAGTTTTTGGCCATCTCGGCCTGCTTGAAGGTGCGCGTTTCTGCCGGTGGCAGGTGAGCCAGGTCATCTTTCGATGTGGCTGCTTTCTGGGGCGATGCGCTGCTTGATGAGGAGGCTTTTGAGGGTGCTGCTGCCAAGGTCGCTGTGACTTCAATGCAGCCTTTGGCCACCAACTCATTGAGCAGCTCGGCCAAATTTTGCACCCCGGTGAGCGTGGCAAGTTCTTGGTACTTTCTTTTGCCATCGATCAAGATCAACACACGCCGCGTCAAGGGGTTCAAACCGAGTGCTCTGGATTGAATTTCTTGCTGACCTAGGGCTGTTTTTCCAAAAACGGCAAGGCTTGCGTCAGGTGTGGAGTCCGTCATGGGTCTGGGGGGTGAGTTGGATGGTGTGGAATGTGAAATCTGACCGATTTTGTCTTTTTTTTGATGAGTTAGGGTTTACCCTTTGCGCAGTTTTGCCGATAGGGTCAAAGCGATTTGCGAGTGCGTCCAAATTTCAGCACGCGGGTGGCAATCACGGTTTCTGTCAAGAAACAC
>JAVHPS010000043.1:0-3052 GCA_036170715.1 Rhodoferax sp.
GCTATGAGGCCACTGAACAGATCCGCGCTGCCGAGCAAGCCCGTGGCACGCACATTCCGATCATTGCCATGACCGCTCACGCCATGGAGGGCGCACGCGACACCTGCCTGCGCCACGGCATGGATGGCTACGTCTCCAAACCCATCCACATGGAAACCCTGTGGCGCGAACTCGACAGCTTGCTGCCAGACGCAACGGCAGAGTCCCCTGCACTGTCTGCACTTGAGCCCCCGCTGCCCGGCACATTGCCCATTGCCGACTTTGCCCAACTGCGTCAGAACATCGACAACGACCATGCACTTTTTAAAGAGCTCGTGGCGCTTTACGAAGCCGATGCGCCGCTGCAACGGGCGCGACTGCAACAGGGCATGGCCAAAAATGATGCCGAAGTGGTAGCCCACGCCGCGCACGCGCTTAAGGGAATGGTGGGCATTTTTGCGGCGCAGCGCGCGCTGGCAGCAGCGCAAGCGGTTGAAGAGCATGCGGGTCAAGCAGACTGTGGCCGCCTGGTTTTACAACTGAACCAGGCGCTGGATGAATGCTCGGCAACCCTGCAAACCTATGTCTGGTAACTGCTGCCAAGCCCGATCTAAAACCAACCTTCACCCCATCAAATCCAACCCATGACCCAACACACAAGCCCTGCGCCAGAGGCCTGGCAAGCCGTCAGCCCCCACGTCTGCGCCCTGGGCGAGTCGCCGTTTTGGCATCCCCATGAGCAGATGCTTTATTGGCTTGACATTGCCGGGCAGCAAATTCTGCGCGCCAACATCTACATGGGCACGGTTGAAGCCTGGGACATGCCCAGCGAACCTGGCTGCATGGCCCCGGCCGCCAGCGGTGGCCTGGTACTGGCGCTGCGCCACGGCGTGTTTCGTGCCCACGCATGGGGCGGCCCGCTGACGCTGCTGACCCGGCTCGATTACGACCCCGCCACCCTGCGAGCCAACGACGGCAAATGCGATGCACTGGGGCGCTTTTGGGTCGGCACCATTGACGAAACCCGAAGCCACCAGAATGCGGCTCTGTATTGCATCGATGCACGCCCCACCAGCCCCACACGCACGCCGCGGGTGGACTGCAAAATCAGCCCGCGTGCGGGCATGACCACGGCCAACGGCCTGGCGTGGAGCCCCGACAACCGCACCCTGTATTGGGCCGACACCCCGAGCCACACCGTCTGGGCCTGGGACTTTGACCTGCCCAGTGCCGCCATGACGGCACAGCGCGTGTTGGCCCGCTTTGACCCCAAACCTGCAGGCTGGCAACCCGACCCGCAGATGAAAAACAACGGCGGCTACCGGGGTCGCCCGGACGGCGCAGCAGTGGACGTGCAGGGCAACTACTGGGTGGCACTGTTTGAAGGCCAGCGTGTGTGCCAGTTTGCCCCCAACGGCACACTGCTGGCCGAATTTACCGTGCCGCTGCAATGCCCCACCATGCCGTGCTTTGGCGGCGAAGACTTCAAAACCTTGTACCTCACCAGCGCCCGCCACCACCGCAGTGCGGCCGAGTTAACGGCTTTTGTCCACACCGGACAGGTGCTGTCAGTGCGCGTTGCGACAGCCGGGTTGCCAGTTCATTTTTTTGCCGATTAGCCCGCACCAGCCCCCCTGCACCGCGGGCACATGGCGCGGTGGCTGCGCCTGCTGGCGGCTTGAATTCCTTGATTGCCCTCATTTTTTGAACAACTGATGTTCAAAAAATTCAATGCGCACAACCTGGTCAGGCCCTAACATTGCGCGTTACGCAAGACGCAAGACGCAAGACACAAGCCGACCTATGGAAACTATTCTCAACACGTTCATTGACCGCATCCGGTCTGCCGCCGCGCAGCGCACCCCCTTGCGCATCCGCGGCGGTGGCAGCAAAGACTTTTATGGTGAATCCCTGCAAGGTGAACTGCTGGACACGCGCGCTTACACCGGCATCGTGGCCTATGAGCCCAGTGAACTGGTGGTGACCGTGCGCGCGGGCACGCCCCTGCGCGAGCTGGAGGCTTTGCTGGCCAGCCACGGCCAGTGCCTGGCATTTGAGCCGCCGCGTTTTGGCGCGCTCGACAGCCTCAACGGCGGCACCTGCGGCGGCATGGTGGCCTCTGGCTTGAGCGGCCCGGCGCGTGCCAGTGCCGGGGGCGTGCGCGATTACGTGCTGGGCGTGGAACTGATCAACGGCCATGGCCAACACCTCACTTTTGGCGGCCAGGTGATGAAGAACGTGGCCGGTTACGACGTATCGCGCCTGATGGTGGGGGCCATGGGCACACTCGGACTGCTGACCGAAATTTCGCTCAAAGTGCTGCCGATTGCCCCGGCTGATGCCACTCTGGTGTTCCCGCTGGACCAAGCCAGCGCCCTGGCGCAACTGCACCGCTGGGGCGCACAACCGCTGCCCTTGAACGCCAGCTGCTGGGTCTGTGACGACACCGCCGCGCATCGCCCGGAGCTGCTGTTTGTGCGCCTGCGCGGCGCACGCGCCGCCGTCGAGTCCGCCTGCGACCAGATGCTGGCTACAACCCACGGCAGCCGCATGGACAACGCACAGGCCAGCACCGACTGGTCGGCCTGCCGGGATCAGACCCTGCCCTTTTTTACCCCGCCACCAAAGGCTGCAGAGCCTTTGGCGCTGTGGCGTTTGAGCCTGCCACCAACCACCCCAGCCCTGCAGCTGCCGTGGGCACAGTTGGTGGAGTGGCATGGTGGCCAACGCTGGCTCTGGGCCCCTGAATCAGCCCACGCACAATTGCGCCAGCTGGCCGCAGATGCTAGCGGAAGTGCTACTATTTTCGTAGCTTCAAATTCATTAAATTCAGGGGCTACAGGCAAATTTGATGCATTAAAACCAACCATCACCAAGATCCACCAACGGCTCAAGGCCGAATTTGATCCGGTCGGCATCTTCAACCGCGCCCGCCTGTACCAAGGTCTCTGAACCCATGCAAACCCAACTCGCCCCCCAATACCTTGGCACGCCGGACGGCATCGAAGCCGAGGCCATTCTGCGCAAATGCGTGCACTGCGGTTTTTGCACCGCCACCTGCCCCACCTACCAG
>JAVHPS010000044.1:0-3040 GCA_036170715.1 Rhodoferax sp.
AAGGCGTGAACTGGCTGCAGTTTTTGCGCGAATACGGCCTGGCCGGCATTCTGGCCGACGACATGGGCCTGGGCAAAACGCTGCAAACACTGGCCCACATCCAGATCGAAAAAGACGCGGGCCGCCTGACCCTGCCGGCTCTGATCATTGCCCCGGTGAGCCTGATGGGCAACTGGCGACGCGAGGCTGAGCGTTTTTGCCCCGAGCTGCGCACCCTGGTCATCCACGGCGCAGACCGGCATGAAGTGAGCGGCAGCACGCACGAACACGACCTGGTCATCGCGCCCTATTCGCTGCTGCCGCGCGACCGCGAAGGCTGGCTGCAAGGCCAGTGGCATCTGGTGGTGCTGGACGAGGCGCAAAACATCAAAAACGCCAACACCCATGCCGCCGAGGTGGTGGGCCAGCTCAACACGCGCCACCGCCTGTGCCTGTCGGGGACGCCGATGGAAAACAACCTGGGCGAGCTGTGGAGCCTGTTTCACTTTTTGATGCCGGGCTTTCTGGGTAGCCAGAAGCGCTTTACCGAGCTGTTTCGCAAGCCAATTGAAAAACAAGGCGACCCCGAGGCCACGCAACAACTGCGCGCACGTGTCACGCCGTTCATGCTGCGCCGAACCAAAGCCGTGGTGGCCCATGAGCTGCCGCCCAAGGTAGAAACCGTGATGCGCGTGGAGCTGTCGGGCAAGCAGGCCGACCTGTACGAAACCATTCGCTTAGGGATGGAAAAAACCGTGCGCGAGGCGCTCAACACCCGTGGCCTGGCCAAGTCGCAAATCACGATTCTGGACGCGCTCTTGAAGCTGCGCCAGGTGTGCTGCGACCCGCATCTGCTCAAGCTGGCAGCGGCGCAAAAGGTCAAGGCATCGGCCAAGCTTGACCAACTGATGGAGCTGCTGCCCGAAATGCTAGGCGAGGGACGGCGCATCTTGCTGTTTTCGCAGTTCACCAGCATGCTGACGTTGATTGAGGCCGAGCTGAAAAAGCGTGACCTCAAATGGGTCAAACTCACCGGCCAGAGCCAGAAGCGCGACGAACTCATTGAGCAATTCACCAGCGGCCAAGTGCCCTTGTTTTTGATCAGCCTGAAAGCCGGTGGCACGGGCTTGAACCTGCCGCAAGCCGACACCGTGATCCACTACGACCCCTGGTGGAACCCGGCGGTAGAAGCCCAGGCCACCGACCGCGCCCACCGCATTGGCCAGACGCAAAGCGTGTGGGTGGTCAAGCTGGTGGCACAAGGCACGATTGAGGAGCGCATTTTGGCGCTGCAAGAGCGCAAAGCCGCCCTGGCCGAAAGCATGTACAGCGGTGCTGTGGGGCGCAAACAACCGCTGTTCAGTGAAAACGATCTGCAGGAGTTGCTTAAACCGCTATCTAAATGATAGCTTGAAGCCCTTTTATTTAAATGGCTGTAAGCCTACTTTACATGCAGTCAGGCAAACCAGAATTTCAGCGCATTTCAAACAGCTCTTGGTGAAAGTTGCCTGCGCTCAGCCCCATGGCGACAAACTCGGCTTTGAGGGCACGGCCAAAACTGGCCGGGCCACAGAACCAGATGTCGGCCTGATGCCAGTCGGGCACTTGTTTGGCGATGCCGGCCGCATTCAAGCGCCCATCACGCGCACCCCACAGCACATGTGAACGCACCCGGGCGGCCTGGGCATCTTGTTCCAGCATGTCAATTGCCTGCGGGTTGTACACCGCCGTGGTGTGAAACAAGTCCACCGGTTTGCTGTCAGGCGAGTGCGCCAGAGCCTGCATGCGTGCAATGAATGGCGTGATACCAATGCCCCCGCCTACCCAGATTTGACGTGTTTTGTTGCTCTGAAAATTGAAGCACCCATAGGGGCCTTCAACCTTCACTACGTCGTTGAGCTTGACCTGCTGCGCCAGGGTGCGGGTGTAGTCGCCCAAGGCTTTGATGAGGAAGCTGAGTCTGCCATCACCGGCCCAGGCGCTGGAGATGGTGTACGGGTGAGCGCCCTCGCCCTCATGCAGCGTGACAAACGCAAACTGCCCCGGTGCGTGCCCAGCCCAGTGCCCTTGCAAGGCAATCTCCACTTGCACCACGTCCAGCTCGGCCTGATGCCGCACCGCCACCACCTCGCCCGCCACTTGACGCTTGGCCGCCACACGACCCAACAGCACCAGCACAGCGGCCACACTGCCGACGGCCATCAACAGCCCCAGCACCAGGCCCAACGGGCCGCTCCAGTCCGCAAACTTCAACAGCACCATTGAATGCCACACCAGCGCCAGGTAGGCCACTGCCAGCAGGTGGTGGGTCTTGAAAAAGTATCGGTACGGAAAGCGCTTAACCAGCGCCAGCAGCATCAGCGCGGCGGCGGCATAAAAAGCCCATTCGCCGATGTGTTCCGCCCAACCGCGCTGTGCGGCAAAAAAGGCCTGCATCACCGCGCCCTCTGGCAAGACGGGCCGTGGCCCACGCACCGGGCGCTCCAGCCAGCCCCAACCTATCGCCCATTTGGGCCCCACCGCCAGCAACCAGTGACTCAGCGACAACACCAGACCCACGATGCCGAGCCATTTGTGCAACCGGTACATCTTGTCCAAACCACCCATATAAGGTTCAAACCAGACCGGCCGCACGGCCAGCAACATGGCCGCACTCATCACCCCGATGCCCAGCACGCCACTGTATTGCGTTAGCACAGCGCGCCAGGCAAAAAAATGGGGCAACCCGGCCCAGTCGGTCGGGTCGGTCACGGCCCACAAGCCACTCAGGGCCAGCAAATACAACCAGAAATACCGTTTGATGTGTGTCATCGCTTACCTATCAGTGTTTACCCTGATCAGTTTAGGAAAGCGATGTAAATTTTGGGTAACGGGGTCGCAAGCGTTTGGCAAAGCCTGGGGTGAAGTGGCTCAAACAGGGGGCAAACCAGGCATCAAGAGCCCGGTCGCAACCGCTACATCATCCCCAGCATTTTCGGGAACCACAGGCTCAAGGGCGGGTAGTAGGTCACCAGCATCAAGAAGCCCAGCATCGCCAGCAGCCACGGCCACACCGCCACCG
>JAVHPS010000045.1:0-3035 GCA_036170715.1 Rhodoferax sp.
TCAGGTAATAGTTCACCGCCGGGCGGCAACTGGCACAGCCGTTGGGGGTTTTCCATTCCATGAAGTTGTACACAGCGGACAGGGTGGTGAGCCGGTTGGCACGAATGGCATCGCGCACCGCCTGGTGGCCGTGCTCGGTGCAGGCACACAGGGGCTTGAGCTTGGGGGTGGCGGAGTAGTCGGCCCCGGCGGTGAAGATCAGCAGTTGCTCCACCAGCCCGGTGCAGGAGCCGCACGATGCGCTGGCTTTGGTGTGTTTGCGCACCTCGTCCAGGGTCAGCAGGCCTTTTTCCTTGATGGCCTTGCAGATGGTGCCCTTGGTGACCCCATTGCAACCACACACTTCGTCGCTGTCTTTCATGGCCAAGGCTTTGTTTTGACCTTGGTGGCCGCCATCGCCCATGTTGCCTTCGCCAAACATCAGCTTGTCGCGGATGTCGGCCACCGGGCGGCCGTCGCGCAGCAGCTTGAAGTACCAGCTGCCGTCCACGGTGTCGCCATACAGGCAGGCCCCGACCAGCTTGTCGTCTTGCAGCACCAGCTTTTTGTAGACCCCGCCCTTGGGGTCGCTCATGATGATTTCTTCTGTGCCTTCGCCACCGGCAAAGTTGCCCGCGCTGAACAAATCAATGCCGGTGACCTTGAGTTTGGTGGAGGTGAGCGAGCCCACATAGCGCCCAATGCCAAACTGCGCCAGGTGGTTGGCCGCCACTTTGGCCTGCTCAAACAAGGGCGCGACCAGCCCGTAGGCCGTGCCCCGGTGGGCCGCGCATTCGCCCACGCTGTAGATGCGCGCATCGGTCACGGTTTGCAGCGTGTCGCTGACCACAATGCCTTTGTCGCAGTGCAGGCGCATGGCTTGCGCCAGCTCGGTGTTGGGCCGAATGCCCACCGCCATGACCACCAGATCGGCCGCTACCACGCTACCATCTTTGAAGCGCACAGCGCAGACTCTATCTGGGCTAGAGGCTAATTTTTCTTGTAAATTTTGTGCAAGCGCGGTGGTTGCCTGGTTTGCTACATCGGGCTGGGGACTGGGCGGCGGAGCGTTTTGCTCCGTGTCCCCCGCCCGCTGCGCGGGCTCCTCCTTGACCTGCGCAAAACGCTCCGCCACCCAGTCCCCTAGATCGGCGGGCTTGAGCAACGCTTGGGTTTGTGCCCCCATCAAAAAGTTCAGGCCGCGTTGTTCCAGCGACTTTTGCAGCAGTTGGCCAGCCACTTCGTCAAGCTGGCGCTCCATCAAAGTGGGTTGCACATGCACCACACTCACCTTCATGCCGCGCAGCATCAGGCCGTTGGCCGCTTCCAGCCCCAGCAGGCCACCGCCAATGACTACGGCGTGCTTGTAGTGTGTGGCAGCGTCAATCATGGCGTTGGTGTCGGCAATGTCGCGGTAGGCAATCACGCCAGCCAAGTCTTTGCCCGGAATCGGCAACATGAACGGGTTGGAGCCGGTGCACAGCAGTAGGCGGTCGTAGCCGGTGCTGATGGTTTCACCCGCGGCATTCTGGGCATGCACTTGGCGTTTGATACGGTCTACCGAGGTCACGCGCCAGCCCGCATGCAGGGTGATGTGGTGGTCGGTGTACCAAGACCAGTCGTTGAGCACGATTTGATCCAGTGTTTGCTCGCCCGCCAGTACCGGGCTGAGCAAAATGCGGTTGTAGTTGGGGTGCGGCTCGGCACCAAAGACGGTGATGTCATACAGGTCAGGGGCGATTTTGAGCAGCTCTTCGAGCGTGCGCACGCCAGCCATGCCGTTGCCGACCATCACGAGTTTCAGTTTGGGTTTGGGTTCTACGCGCATGTCCATGATGTGCTTTCAGGTTTTGGGTGGCGATTGACAGTTACTTGTAGGGCCAGCTTGTACCTGGCAGGCCGACTGAAATCGGCCCTACAAATTCAGTCCTACTTGGACAACTCAGGCTGCCTTTTCTACGTGGGCTTGTCGGGTGTACAAAAAGTCGATCACCGCTTTGCGGTAGTGCAGGTACTGGGCGCTGTCGGCCAGCTCAACCCGGCTGCGCGGGCGCGGCAAATCCACCGCCAGCACCTCGCCGAGGGTGGCGGCCGGGCCGTTGGTCAGCATCACGATCTTGTCGCTCAAGAGTACGGCTTCGTCCACGTCGTGCGTCACCATCACCACCGTGCTGTGGGTACGCGCCACGATCTCTAGCAACTCGTCTTGCAGCTTGGCGCGGGTCAACGCATCCAGCGCCCCAAAGGGCTCGTCCATCAGCAGCACTTTGGGCTCCATCGCCAAGGCGCGGGCAATGCCCACGCGTTGTTTCATGCCGCCCGAGATTTCGCCGGGGCGCTTGTGTGCCGCCGGGGTCAGGCCCACCAGCGCCAGTGCCGCATCGGTGCGCGCCATCAGCTGCGCTTTCGACTCTGAGGGTGCACCGGTGGAGCGGTTGGCGGCACCAAAAACACGCTCCACGCCCAGGAAGACGTTCTCAAAACACGTCAGCCAGGGTAAGAGCGAGTGGTTTTGAAACACCACGGCGCGGTCTGGGCCGGGACCGGCAATTTCGCGGTTGTCGCACAGCAGATGCCCTTGGGTCGGCGTGGTCAGCCCGGCAATCAGGTTCAGCAGGGTGGATTTGCCGCAACCCGAGTGGCCGATGAGCGCCACAAACTCGCCTTTGGCTACCGTCAGGTTGATGTCTTGCAGCGCGCAAAACGGGCCTTTTTTGGTTTTGAAGGTTTGCTCGACACCCACAATGTCGATGAACTTGGTGGTTTGGTTGGCGTTCATGATTTAACTTCCTCGAAAGTAAAGGCTGTAGCCACCTTGACCAGTGCATATTCCAGAATCAAGCCGACGATGCCAATCACAAAGATGGCGATGATGATGTTTTTGACGTTCAGGTTGTTCCACTCGTCCCAGACCCAGAAGCCAATGCCCACGCCACCGGTCAGCATCTCGGCAGCCACAATCACCAGCCAGGCCGTGCCCACGGCCAGGCGCACGCCGGTCAGCATGTAGGGCAGCACCGAGGGGAACAGGATTTTGGTGACGATCTTCCACTCGC
>JAVHPS010000046.1:0-3031 GCA_036170715.1 Rhodoferax sp.
TGCTGCAAAGCAACGGCATGAAGCACTGGCTGGAGATCGCGCTGTGCAGCGACGACGCGCTGGGCATTTGCGCCGCCACCCGGATGGAGCTGCCTGCGGCTTACCTTTGGCAGGTGTACCGCGCCGTGCTGGGCTCTGCCGTGGTGCCCGTTGCCATGCCGTTTGACAAGGCCAACCTGGTCTGGCGGCTGGTGCGCCTGCTGCCTGCGGTGTGCACCCACAACCCGGTGTACGCACCGCTGAAACGCTACCTGGGGAACCCGCTGCAGCCGCGCAAGTTGTACCAGCTGGCATTGCAGTTGGCCGATGTGCTGGACGGCTACCAAAGCTACCGCGCCGACTGGCTGGCCGACTGGGCTGATGGGCATGATGTGCTCACCGGTGCGAACGCCATCAGCCGTGTGCTGGATGGCACTGCTCACGCTGTTGCAGACACACCAGGCGCAGCGGTTTTGCCGCCAGAACACGCTTGGCAAACGCAACTGTGGCGCGACCTGCGCGCCGATGTGGGGCCGGCTCTGGCCGACAGCTCGCGCGCCAGCGTGCACGAACGCTTCATCGCCGCCATGCAGCCCGTGGCGCAGCGTTTTGCCGCCACCGGTCAGCGCCCGGCAGGCTTGCCGCGGCGTCTGGTGGTGTTTGGCGTGTCTTCTTTGCCGATGCAGCTGGTGCAGGCGCTGGCTGCGTTGGGGCAAGTCAACCAGGTGCTGCTGCTGGTACAAAACCCGTGTCAGTATTTTTGGGGCGACCTGGAGCCACACCATGCCGCCTTGCGCACCCAGGTGCGCCGCCGTCAGCCCCTTAAGCCCGCTGTGCTGCAGGCCGCGGCGCAGGGTCAGACGGGGCATCCGTTGCTGGCATCGTGGGGTAAACAGGGGCGCGACTATTTGCATTTGCTTGACGGCTTTGATGCCCCCGAGCACTACCGCCAGAGCGGCTTCAAGGTGGACGTGTTTGTGGATCCGGCGGCGGCCAACCCCGAGCACCCGGCCAGCCAGTTGGCGCAGTTGCAGTCCCACATCCTCAACCTGACCCCCGAGCCCGATGCGCCGCAGCCCTGTGCGGACGATGCCTCGCTTGAATTTGTCAGTGCCCACAGCGCCCAGCGTGAACTGGAGGTGCTGCACGACCGCTTGCTGGCCTGGTTCGAGGCTGACCCGGCTCTGCTGCCGCGTGACGTGATGGTGATGGTGCCTGATATGGAAGCCTTTGCACCCCACATTCAGGCCGTGTTTGGCCGCTTTGCGCCGGGGCAGGCTGGCTTCATTCCGTATGCCGTGGCCGACACCACGGCGCGCAGCTCGCCGCTGGTGCAGGCGTTGGAGCAACTGTTGAGCTTGCCCACCGCACGTCTGACGCTGCAAGACTGGGCCAGCCTGTTTGAAGTGGCGGCGGTGCGCCAGCGCTTTAACGTGTCTGTGGCTGATGTGCAGCTGCTGCAAGACTGGCTCACCCATGCCGGCGTGCGCTGGGGGCTGGACGGTACGCACCGCCAGCGCTGGGGCTGGCCCGCTGACACCACCGGGCTGACACAAAACACCTGGGCCTTTGGCCTGCAGCGCCTGCTGCTGGGTTATGCCAGCGGTGCTAGCGGTTTGTGGCAAGGCATCCTGGCGCAGCCGGCTCTGAGTGGCCTGAGCGCGCCTTTGACGAGTGCGCTGCTGGACTGGCTGCAAGCCACCGCTGACACGCTGGCGGCGCTGTCACAAGACCACAGCCCCAGCGCCTGGGTCAGCACCTTGACGGCGCTGGTGCAGCGCTTTTTTGCCCCGTCGGATGAGGCCGATGAACGTGCCCTGGCACGGGTGCTGGAGCCGCTGCAAAGCTGGCTTTCGGCCTGTGAAGCGGCGCAGCTGGACACCCCGCTGCCGCTGGAGGTGGTGCGTGAACATTGGCTGGGGCAAATGGACGTGGGCAACCTGCAGCAGCGCTTTTTTGGTGGTGGCGTGCAGTTTGGCACCCTGATGCCGATGCGCTCCATCCCGTTTGCGGTCATTGCTTTGCTGGGCATGAACGACGGCGCTTACCCGCGTGTGCAAGCCGCGCACGACTTCGATTTGATGGCCAGCAGCTGGCGCGCTGGGGACCGGTCACGCCGCGAAGACGACCGCTACCTGTTTCTGGAAGCCATGCTGTCGGCGCGGCAAAAGCTCTACCTGAGCTGGCAAGGCCACAGCGTCAGCGACAACTCGCCGCGTCCGCCGTCGGTGTTGGTGGCGCAGCTGCTGGACCACATCAATGCCCTGTGGAGCCCGCCGCACCCGGTGCAGGTGCAGCCGCTGCAAGCCTTTTCACGGGTTTATTTTGAAGCCGGTTCCGGTTTTCAAACATTTGATAAAGATTGGGCTACATCCCATGTAGAACCTGATCATTCAGCTATTAAAAATATAGTAAATGGCGAACCGTCTGAAGCACCGCTTGCGCTCACGCTGGAAGATATGCAGCGCCTGCTGCGTGCCCCGGCGGAGGTGTTTTTCAGGAACCGGCTGCACATCACGCTGGACCAGCCCGAGGATCAAACTGAGCCCGATGAGCCCTTTGCCCTGAACGCCTTGCAAGCGCACCAGCTGGCGGGGCAGGTGCTGCAGTGCGCAGATCGTGTGCAAGCCCTGGCGCAGTTGCAAGGCTCGGGGCAGTTGCCCTTGGCCGCCTTTGGTGCACGCAGCGCGCACAGCCTGCTTGACGTAGCAGCTGAAGTGCGCGCACGCCGCGAACCATGGCAGGCGCGTTACCCGCTGGTGCTGGACGCGCAGCCGGTGGCGCTCGAATTTGAAGGCGGCTTCTGTCTGAGTGGCACGCTGGACGGTTTGCGCCACCCAAATGTCAGTCATCAAAGCGATGGGGCACAACCTGAATGTGCTCAGGTTCACACGCCAGCAACGCCGTGTCTGCAGCTGTGTGAGCGCCCCGGTGCGGTGTGGCAAGGCAAGAAGGGCGCAGCACAGGCGCGTGGCCATGTGCTGGTGAACCTGTGGTTGCGCCATCTGGCCGGTTGTGCCAGCGGCCTGCCGCTGACCAGTGTGCTGGTGGG
>JAVHPS010000047.1:0-3017 GCA_036170715.1 Rhodoferax sp.
TTTTGCCCTCAAACGCGTGAGCGTGTGCGCCGCCTCGCGCCGGTCAATGCTGCCATCTGATGCGATGAAGGTTAGATTTATACTGAAAATCCTTGATAAGGTTACAAACCAACGGGGCTTGTGCGTTAGAAGGGATTAATAAGGAGTGATTGTGATGGTTCAATTTAAATCGATAGCTTTGTCAGTGATTGCTACTGCTGCTTTGGCTGCGTGTGGTGGCGGTAGTAGCAGTAACACAGGTGGCAATACAGCTGTTGCATCGCTGGAAGGTGTGGCTGCGGTGGGTGCAGCCCTGCCCAACGCATCCGTGACCCTGAAAGACAGCACTGGCAAACAGCAGACCATGTTTGCAGGGGCTGATGGTGCTTATAAATTTGCTGACGTTACTGGCATGGTTGCGCCTTTGATGGTGCAGGCCACCGGTACTGTGGGTGGCAAAACTTACAAGTTTCACAGTGTGTTGACCACCGTGCCAGCCGCTGGCGTGAGTGGCGTGCTCAACGTGACCCCCGCCACGGAGAGCGCCGTTGCGCAAGCTTTGGGCAAAGCACCCGCAACTGTGTTTGAAGCTGTAGATGCAGGCGCACAAATCAAAGCCGTTAACCCTCAAAAATTGGCTGATGCCAAAGCCAAACTGGTTGCTGCCTTGGCTAATGTACTTGCGGCTTTAGGTCAAAAACCCACTGTTGATTTGTTTGAGGCAAAGTTTGCAGCCGACGGCACGGGGCTGGATAAGTTGCTTGACACCATTCAGTTCCAAGCCTCTGATGACGGCGCAGGCAACCAAGACGTGTACATCACCAACAAAAATACGGGTGCAACCGTTGCGATTGCGCCTGCCACCACGGTTGCCAACGTCGGCAAGGTGGTTGCGCCCACTACAACAGACTTGGCGCTGAATACATCAGGTATCAAGGCGCTGATCGATGCCATTAATGTGCAAGCCAAAACTTTGGCAGGCGTTCAATCTGCTGCCATGCTTGATCTTTTTGATGTCAACTACCTCAGTACAGGTTCGGATCGGACCACAGAACTGGCCGATATCGCTGCAACCGCTGTCGGGTTCCAACTTTTGGACTACGTGCTGCAAGGTTGTGACAGCACCGCCAAAACTTGCCTGAGTGAGATCACGTTGAAGTATGCCAATGGCAGCATCAAGCAAATGCGCTCACAGGTGATTCAGGGGGCAGACGGCAAATGGCGTGTCTATGGTGACCGCAGTCCATTCGACTTTGATCTGAAACCTGTGGTCACGGCCGACTACTTCGTCACCAATGGTGTTGCCGCATTGTCGGGCTCTGTACAAACCGGTTTCAACATGTGGTTCCCCGGCAAGGGGCAAAGCTCTACGACACGCCTGTACAAGAGCGCACTGTTGCAAACCAGCAGTGACAATGGCAGCACATGGTCGGCAGGCGTGCAGTTTGCGGAAAAGGCCAATTGCCAAGGTGGCTATTTGCCTTTGGTCAATCCCAATAACCCAAATGATGCCTACAACTGCAGCAATTTCATGACCATTGCTGATGTCGCAGCTCAAGCCAACAACCAAGCCACCTTGGCAGGGCAACGCAAGTTCAAAATAACCGCGTATCCAAATGTTGACTACACCGGCACACCTGTCGTGTACGAAGCACGCTCATCCAAGCTGAATTACACAACTGTCACAGGTGCAGCTGCTTTGAGCAACTACGCAGCCAGTGTGACAGCAGCAGATATGGGTACCAACAGTGTGCGGTTTGCGGGTTCACCCAGCGATGTTCAAATCAACACGGTCACGCTAGATTCGAACGGGGGCACGATTGCCACGGGATATTCTGGCTGGGGTTGGAACCAAGTGGGTGCCCTGGGCGGTGCGGTCAGCGTAGCCAAGGCCAACGCTTCGTGTGTGGCAAATGGCAGCACGCAAGCTGTTTGTGATTCATCTTATGGCACCAATGCCAAAATCCGCAGTGTTCACTTGGAAACCAGTGACCCTCAGGGTCGAGGCATTTGGGTAAATTATGCCAATTGACATTGGAAAATTCACTTCCTTAGGCGCCACTTTCAATGCGGGTTAAGGTTCAATCAGAAAGGCTGCTTTGGGCAGCCTTTTTTGTTACTGACGATGCGGAAAAAGTGTGAGAAGCCAAGCCTTTGATTTTGCTCACGACATCGCTATAGTGGTTGAACCTCACGGCAACCCAAGGAGTGCACCCCCATGTTTTTTGTGTACGGAACTTCTGGCCAAGTTTTCCATGGCAGCATGGAGCAGCTGCGGCAAATTCATGGGGTGGGTTCGCTGGCGCGGGCGCGGCGCACTGCCGCCGTGGGGCGAGATGGGCGCGACGAGACCGAGCAACCTGGCTCTGCGTTTGCGGCTGTTTCAGGCATGGGTTCCAAAGACGCGGCCAGCCCGCGCCCTGCCCCGGTGGCGGCCTACACCCAAGCGCAGCAGGGCACCCACCTGCGCCGTCCCTTGACCACAGTGGCCGATGTCATGAGCCGCCAAGCCATCACCCTGCCCGCGACCGCCAGCGTGTTGGAAGGCTGGCAGCTGTTGGCTCAAAAAAGCATTGGCCAAGCGCCGGTGGTCAACCTGACGGGGCAACTGGTGGGGCTGCTCACCCGTGCCGAATTGCTCAGCCCCGAGCGCTTGCCCCACCTCGAGCAAAACGCCTTGGCGTGGCAAGCCTTGATGCGCCAACCCATTACCGCGCTGATGTGGACGCCTGTGCCCAGCGTGGAACCCGAGGCTGACTTGCGCCGCGTGGCGCAGGTGCTGCTGGACACCGGCTTGCCAGGTCTGCCGGTGGTGGATGCACAAGGCCATGTCACCGGGTTTGTGTCGCGCTCAGACATCTTGCGCGCTGTGGTGACCGACCCACCGCTGGATGTGTGGGGCTGACAAGGGCTTGCTCTCGTCTGCCCATGCCCCCATCCCTGCCTTCCCCCAAAGAGGGAAGGAGCGAACTTCCGGGTGCATTCACCCCGCCGCTTTGGCTGTTTGGCCGCCGGTGCGCAGGGTCAGGCCACCGGCT
>JAVHPS010000048.1:0-3011 GCA_036170715.1 Rhodoferax sp.
CACTGTACGACAACAAATTACGCCATTCCCATGCCGAGGCACTGCACCAGTGGGTGATGTCAAGATATCGTCTTGAAGTCAATTCAAAACTTTGGTATCAATCTATTTTTGAGTGAATCATGAAAATCATTTTTGTTGTGGCCACACGGTTAACCAAAGAAGCCTTTGTGTTGCATTCGCCGTTGGCTAGATCGCTCAAGTTGTTTGACTCTGACGGCATCGTCATTGAGCTCTACGACAGTAATACGTCCGGTTTGCCTGCTGTCTATAACCACGCGGTGAACCATATCAGCGCGCAACCTGAAGATGTTTTGGTGTTTTGCCATGATGATATTGGTATTCTTGATTTTTACTGGATTGATCACTTGATATCTGGATTGAGATTGTTTGATGTGGTCGGGCTTGCCGGTAACCGAAGGCGATTGAAAATGCAGCCGTCGTGGTTGTTTGATGATCTGACATTCACCTCGTTTGAAGTGTCTTGCCTGAGTGGCATTGTGGCGCACGGCAAAAACTTGGTGCCTGAGAAGCTCAGCGTGTATGGCTCTCCCAACCAGGAGGTTGAACTGTTGGATGGCTTGTTTCTGGCTGTGACCATGAACACGATGCAACAGCATGGGTTGGGCTTTGATGAGCGGTTCACATTCGATTTTTACGACTTGGACTTTTGCCGCCAGGCGCGCGCCAAAAATTTGAAGCTTGGCACTATACCCCTTTCAGTTATTCATGAAAGCGAAGGTAACTTCAACACGGAGTCATGGAGATCAGCCTACCTGACCTACATTGATAAATGGAAGGATTGACATGCAGATCAATGCAAGAACTGTGACCGACTCGGTGTCTGCCGCAAATGAAAAACTCGTCGATAAACCCAGCAATTACTTTGACAATGTGAACCCCACCATCCTTGAGCTGGTGCAGCCGTCCATGTTGAAAATATGTGAATTTGGGTGCGGGGGCGGAGCTTTGGCTGCTGCCATCAGGGCCAAAAATCCTGCTTCTATACATTATGTTGGCGTGGAAATAGACGAGGATGCGATTTCGCGAGCCAAACCTTTTTTGGATTTGGCTATCCAATGCAACCTTGATTTCATCCCATCGTGGGATGCAAACGAAGTCATTTCCCAGGCGTTGCCCAACAACTATTTTGATTGCGTGATTTTTGGTGATGTTTTGGAGCATTTACGTGAACCAGAAAACGTGTTGCGCCAAGCGGTGACCAAAGTCAAACCTGGTGGTGTTGTGATTGCGTGCATACCCAATGTCCAGCACTGGACTGTGTTTGCCAATTTGGTGTTGGGGTCTTGGCCTCAGATGGATTCAGGAATATTTGACCGAACCCACATCAGGTGGTTTGCGTTCCGTGACATGGTGAACCTGTTGAATAACGTGGGTCTCACCATCGAAAACGCTGTTGGACGGGTTTTTGATGCCGACAGGGGCAAGGCGGTGGTGGACCAGCTTGCCGGTTTAGCGAGTTTGTTGGGTGTAGACCATCAACAACTTCGAGAGCAATGTTTGCCGTTGCAATATGTGTTGGTTGGCCGTAAGGACTGAAACAGCCCTTACTTTTGTATGCCATGGGGAAACAGATCACATCCAGCTTACTCCCGCTCTGTCTCAGGTAGATGTTCGTTGTGATTTTGGATTTCTTGATTCAATCGTTACATGTAAGAAAATGCTGACTTGTTCAGCGTTTTTTTTGCGAGATCAATTTTTCATGATTTTGAAATCAACTTTGGATGCTTAAGTTTCACCCTCAAAGGCCGATAAATAAATCATCAGAACGAAACAAAAGATGGTGAACAACATGACCTCAACCTTTTCCAAAGCAGCTTCTGCCTACCGCAACGTTGGTCTTGAATCCAGGGTTTCATCCAGCTCTGGGCATGAGTTGGTGACTTTGTTGTTTGAAGGTTTTTTAGAGCGTCTTCAGTTGGCCAAGCTGGCCATTGAAGTGGGCGATGTCAGCGCCAAGGTGCGGCATTTTGGCAAAGCCATTGAAATTTTGTCTGAAGGCTTACGAACCCACCTTGACCTCAAAGCCGGTGGCGAACTGGCACAGAACCTGGATGCTTTGTATCACTATTGCTCTATGCGGTTGCTCGAGGCGAATATCAAGAATGATGTGGCCATGTTGCTTGAAGTGCATGGCTTGATTGAGCCCGTAGCTGAAGCTTGGAAACAAAACTGGGTGAGGAATACCACTCAAAACTCGATAGAACCCACTGTGGTGACTAGCCGCTCGGGGTCTATGCAACAGCACTTCAAAGCTTTTTCAAGTTTGGCTGCCTACGGCAACCCATCATTTGCAGGAGTATAAAAATGTCACACATTCTTATCGACTATTACAAAGCCATCGAAAACAGCAGCGCTCAAATGCTTGACGCTGCCAAGTCTGAAGATTGGGACAAAGTGATGCGTTTTGAAGGGGCTTGCGCGGTGCTGATTGAGCAGCTGCGCGACCGTGCAGTGCAAGAGCAACTGCAGCCAGAGCACCGGGCTGAAAAAACCCGCATCATGCAGCGCATTTTGAACAACGATGCGCAGATTCGCTACTTGGCCGAGCCTTGGCTGGCTCACTTTGAGCAAAACCAGACAGAGTCACACCACTACTTGCATTAGTAGTGCGGAGGTAATTCATCCCGTAAATTGCGTTGTGGCATCCCCCCTTCTTCAGGGGTTTGCTGGCGTAAAAAATGCACTTCGCGCGTCAGCCGGTCGATTTGATCTTGCTGTTGGGTGACGATCTGGTCGAGCTTGTCAAGCAAGTCTTCGGTAAAGCTGGCCTTGATCTCCAACTCGGTCAGGCGTGTTTCAATTTGATCGGTCATAAGTTTCATTGCGTCTTGATGCAGCTCATCTCAATGAAGATTTGAGGTGTGTCATGGGTTTGTCTGTGGCCAACCACTGCCCGCCACTGCAGCGCTCAATGCTTGCCAAATCCCGGCGCGACTGCACGTGCGCAAAACCAGCTTGGCGAAGCAGTTGTCGCACCGCTGGGGCTTGAT
>JAVHPS010000049.1:0-2998 GCA_036170715.1 Rhodoferax sp.
TGTGCTCCACCTCCCGAAAATCCGCCAGCAGCTCACGCGCCAGGCCGGTGAACTGTTGAAAGCGGTCTTTCAGGGCGGTGTCGTCCAGCACCGCCATGTTGCCCTCCACCACGCGGGCGATTTCGGCATCGATGGCATCACGCTGTTTGTGCAGCTCATTGATGCGCGCCTGCGGATTGGTCTCGCTGCCATCGCTCATCTGTTTGAGCAGGCCAAACAGCGTCAGCAGGCGTGATTCAGTGCCGACAAAAGACCGGTCTGACAAGCTGCCCAGCCAGGCCAGGGCACGCTCGGTGGGCGGGGTCAGGTCAAAGTGCGGCTCGTCCGATCCTGCCGGGTAAAACTTGCGCAACCAACCCTTGTCGTTGGCGGCCCAGTCGTTCAGATACTCTTGTGCCGATTTGGGAAAGGCCTTGATACCTTTGCTCTCGCCCAACTGCTCGCGCAGGCCGTAGAGCGTGTCCTCCAGCGCCTCAGCCAAGTTGGACTGCGCCATGACGCGCACATTGGGCACGACAAACACGCGGTGCAAAAAGCTCGCCACCAGCGGCGCAGAGTCCGCCGCCAGCAAGCGCCAGGCCGGGTGCTGGCGGCGCTGCAGGTCGAGGGTGGCGTAGTCGAGGTTCACTTTTGTGTTTGGCGCAAATGCATGTCAATGGTTTTGAGTGATCATTGATAAAGCTTCGATCTATTTAGAAATTGATTTTTTTAAGGTCGAGATTGGAAGAAACAAGCACAGCGGGTCATCCAGCGTGGAGGTGAATCCCAGCGCCTCATAAAACAACCGGGCTTTGTTGTGTTTTGCATCGACGATGACGGCATACAGACCGACTTGTTGTGAGAACTCAAACGCTAACTGCAATGCAAAAGCCATTAACTGCTGACCGATGCCGCGCCCCTGTTCGCCTGTGGCCACCGCCAAGCGTCCGACCCGCAACACAGGGACGGGATAACGTGGCAATTTGAGGTGTGTGGGAAACTGCGTTGCTTGAACCTGCCCCGCACTTACGGTGACAAACCCTGTCACCGTGTTGCCATCGTCAGCCAAAGCCACGTAGGTTTTCCCATACCCTTTTCGGTTTAACTGGTTGGCTTGGCGTTGCAAAAAATCATTCAAATCTGGCTCGCCACAGTCAAAACCAGCGCGCTGATGACGGTCAGCCAAGCGCTCGACACGAACGGTCATTTGACGCGGGTCATGAGTTTGATCAGTGCTGGCGTAGGCTCTGGTGGGTTCTCACAGGAATCAATAAAAGCTTCAAACGCCTCTTGCGACAACGTGATCGTCTCAGCTTGATTCACGATGCGACTCGATGCCTCGAACATGGTTTGCGAGATGAAGCTCGATACGGTGGCACCCGTCAGGGCGGCCGCGCGTTCAATCAAGGCTTTGGCCTGTGGGCTGGTGCGCAAGTTGATGCGGGCAGATTCGCATGAGGTGGCGGCAGCGGGCATGGGGCTTCTCCTGAAAAGAAAAATTGTACGTCAAATTGACACACGATGACACCTATAACGCACCTCGTAGCGCTGTGTACCCCATGTCAGTGGTTCAGTTTGCGCAATTCCAAACCAAGTTTTTCAACGCTCGCAAAATACCTCACCCCTCCACCTCCGCCCAGCAATTCGGCGTTTCATACAACGTCACCTTGGCCAGCGAGAGCTGGTGACCGTAGCGGCCGTGGTAGACCTGCTTCAAGAGGTCAAAGGCAATTTGGGCCAGGTTTTCCACCGTGGGCACGCGGTCAATCACCACAGTTTTGTGATCCGGCATGCTGTCCAGAAAATTACGCACGGCGGTGTCTTTCTCAAAAACGATGAAGGCGTGATCCCAGAGTTTGACCAGGTGTTCCTGGGCAAGGGCTTTGATGTCGCCAAAGTCCATGATCATGCCGTTGTCAGACTGGCCGTCTTGCTGCACCACGTCGCCGGTCAGGGTGATGAGCAGGGTGTAGCGGTGGCCGTGCAGGTTGCGGCACTGGCTGTTGTGGTCGGGAATGCGGTGGCCGGCATCGAATTCCATTTTGCGGGTGATGGTGAGCATGGGCTTGCCTGATCAGAATAATTAAGGGATTTGAAGAAGTTTGTGGGTTTGCAGGCTGAGCTTCCACTGCGGATGCGCTTTGCAATAGTCAATGGCCAGCCGCTGGTTGTCGGCTTGCAGCGGGCCGTCCATGGCCTGCACGTAGTAGTGCTCAAAGTCCAGCGCGGCGTACACGTCCAGCGGCTGACCGGGCTGGGGGATGACGACCTTGATCTCGTCGCCCTCCAGCACCACCAGCCTGGCTCCCATTTTGGGGCTGACGCAGACCCAGTCCACGCCTGCGGGCACGGGCAGCGTGCCATTGGTCTCAATGGCCACTTCAAAGCCTGCGCCGTGCAGGGCTTCGATCAGCGGCGCGTCCAGCTGCAGCAGTGGCTCGCCGCCGGTGCACACCACGAATTTGCGCGCCGGGTAGGCACCAGGCCACAGGGCGTTGATGCGCTCGGCCAGGCTGCGTGCGGTTTTGAACTTGCCGCCGCCCTCGCCGTCTGTGCCTACAAAGTCGGTGTCACAAAACTGGCAGATGGCGCTGGCACGCCGGGCCTCGGTACCCGTCCACAGGTTGCAGCCGGCAAAGCGGCAAAACACCGCCGCCCGACCGGCGTGGTGGCCTTCACCTTGCAGGGTGTAAAAAATTTCCTTGACGCTGTAGGTCATGCTTGCTCTCGGGTTGACAGGGGCCAATTGTCCCCTGTCAGCCTGCCCGGTTCTTCAAGGCGATCTGCAAAGCCTCTTGCGCTGGCGGGGGCAGCACACCCAGGCGGGCATGGCCTGGTAGGCTGAACGACGTGGTGTCGCGCAGCTTGATGCCCTGCCCGCGCAGATGCGCCAGTGCTGCCGTCCAGCCCGCTGCCAAGTTCTCAAGTTCAGGCGCAGGCCGGGCGCAGAAAAAATTGGCATCACTGGGCAGGCAAGTCCAGCCCAGTTCAGTCAGCATGGCGATTTGCCGGGCTTTCC
>JAVHPS010000050.1:0-2998 GCA_036170715.1 Rhodoferax sp.
TGGTGCTGCGCATCCAGCAGCAGCAGTTTCAGGCCGGACGTGCCCAGGTCAATGCCAAGATACATGGTGTGTGCGGGTCAAGTGGTTCAGGCGCATCAGGCTTTGCCGGCAAAGCGGCTGGCCGCCTGGCGGCGGTAGTCGCTGGGAGTCATGCCCTTGATGTCCAGAAAGCGCCGGTTGAAGTTGGCAATGTTGTTGAAGCCAACCTGGTAGCCAATGTGGGTGATCAGCAGGTCTGACTCCATCAGCAACTGGCAGGCGCGGCTGACGCGCACATGGTTGACAAAGTCGGTGAACGTGTTGCCGGTGGCGCGGCGGAAAAAGCGCGAAAACCCGCTCTCGGTCATGGCCAGCTCGCGTGCCAGATCGGTGGCCGACACCGGGGCGGTGAGGTTGTCGCTGATGCGGCTGACGATGGCGTTGATCTGGTCCAGCTGCGCGTCGTTGTCGGCGCTCTGGATTTGTGCGTTCGACAGCAGCCGGTAATCGGTGCACTGCACCAGGTCACTCAAAAAATTGCAAAACGCCCCAAAACGCGCCAGTCCGTGGCTGGCTTTGACCCGTTGCCAATGCGCCTGGGCTTGCGGGTAGAGACCAAAAAATTCGATACCGTGTTTGGCGCGCTCCAAAAGGGGCAGCACCTCGCGCAATTCCGGTATGTGTTGGCTGCCGGTTTCGATCGGGCCATGCAAAAACTGGATCACCAGGTCGCGCGCGGCGACACCGCCCGCGGGCACGTCGGTGCTGACCCAGTTGTGGGGCAGCCGGGGCCCGGTCAGGATCAGCTGCCCCGGCTGAAAGTGCCCGATCCAGTCGCCTACAAACACCTTGCCCGAGGTGGCGGTGATCAGGTGCAGTTCGTACTCTTCGTGGTGATGCCAGCGCGCCAGTGGGGTTGGAAAACCGTGTGACAGGCAGCGGATAAAGCCGGACTCGTCGGGGGTTTCGTAGCCCAGGTCGGGCGAGCGCAGGTAGTCGTGCTCCAGTTCGGGTTTGAGTTGACGCGGCAGGCTGGCCATGGCAATGGGGTGCTTGAAAAGGGGCTAAAAAAATCAACGCATGAGCCGGGTTAGGCTCATGATTGATGGTTCTGGACGAACAGTGTGACACGGTTGAACGCCGCGCGCAGGGCTTGTACCAGGCGCTGGTCATTGGCCAGCGGGCCCCACAGCACGGGGTTGGCAGCGTACGCGGCCACCGGGTCGGCGGCTTCGCAAATGGCGTGGGCCGCGGCGGGATCCATGGCCTGGTCCTGGTAGGTGTAGGCCAGCTGCCCGGCGTGCCAACGCTGCAGGTAGGCCAGAAACAGCGCCGGCAGCATGGCCACGCTGGCAATCGGCTCGCCGCGTGCCAGCCGGTCGCGGATGGTCGGCACGATCATGGCGGGAATCTTGGAGAACGCATCCATGGCCACGCGCTGGTTGGTGTCCGCAATGGCCGGGTTGCCAAACCGATCCAGCACCACGTCGCGGTACTTTTCAAGGTCGATGGGGCATGGCAGCAGCACGGGAATGGTGTCGTCGGTGACGTAATCAAAGGCCAGTTGGCGGATCACCGGGTCGAGCGTGCCCTCATGGATATAGGTGTAGCCCACCAGCGTCCCAGCCCATGCAATGCAGCTGTGGGTGGAGTTGAGCAGGCGAATCTTGGCCTCTTCATAAGCCTGTACCGAATCCACCAGCTGGGCCCCGACCTGTTCCCACGCGGGCCGCCCGGCAATGAAGTTGTCTTCAATCACCCACTGGATGAAGCTCTCGCCCATCAGCGCGGCGGGGTCGTCCACACCGGTGGCGGCCAGCACACGCGCACGCACCTGCGGCGTGGGGCGTGGTGTGATGCGGTCCACCATGGCGTTGGGGCTGGTGGTGTTGGCGTTGACCCAGTCCCGCAGGGCGCGGTCGCCCAGCAGTTCAATGAACTGCAGCAGGCCGCCACGCGAGCGCGCGCCGTTGTGGCGCAGGTTGTCGCAGTTCAGCAGTGTCACCGGCCCGGCGTTGGCGGCTTGGCGTGCGCGCAGGATGACGGTGAGCGCGCCGTAAATGGTGCACACCGGCGCGCCCGCCTTGAGCGCGGCTAGGTCGGCACGCAGGTCGGCAAAGTTCAGATCTAACTGGTCGTGGGCATCCAGGTAATACCCGGCTTCGGTCACGGTGAACGAGAGGATGCGGGTGTTGGCATCGCTGCCGATGCGCACCAGTCCGCTGAGCTCGGCATCAAACGGCACCACGGTCTGGATCGACGTGATGCGGGTGTACGTGCGCTCGTTGTGCGGGGTCACGGTCTCCAGCGTGTAAGCGCCGCTTTGAGCGATGAGCGCATCGATGGTGTCGGCCATGTCGGGGCGGATGTTGCCGCCCGCCAGCGCCCAGCGGTGGTCACCACTTTGCTGCAGCTGGTGCAGGTAAACGGCCTGGTGGGCGCGGTGGAATGAGCCCAGACCCAGATGCAGGATCGTGTACATGAAGGGTTCCTTTGAAAAATGCGAATGTCAAAAAAAGCGCTATGACGTTGGGGCTTAAAGGTCGAACTGTGTGGGCAGCATCACCACGTCGCGAATCGTCATGCCGCGCGGGCGCGTCAGCATGAACAGCACCACGTTGGCCACTTCAGCCGCGTCCAGCAAGCTGCCGTTGGCCTTGGCCTCGGCCAGTTTTTCGGCTGGCCAGTCGGCCAGCAGCGCGGTGATCACCGGCCCTGGCGAGATCGCTCCAACGCGAATACCGTGCTTGAACACCTGGCGGCGCACCGTCTGCACAAAGCAGTCGATGGCCCATTTGCTGGAGGCATACACCGGCTCCCACGGCGTGGGAAAGTGCGCCGCCAGTGAGCTGGTGACGATGATGTCGCCCGTGCCGCGTGCGATCATGTGCGCCAGCACGCCGCGCACGTTTTTCATCACCACGTTGATGTTCAGGTTGAGCATGCGGTCAATGGCTGCGTCGCTGGCATCGACCAGGTCGCCGCCCACATACAGGCCGGCGTTGGCGTGAAAGATGTC
>JAVHPS010000051.1:0-2970 GCA_036170715.1 Rhodoferax sp.
CTTAACGGCCGTAATATCCGCACCATGACCCCGGTTTCTGACACCTCTGCGCCCTTGAACCAGTTGCTCACCAGCAACCTGGCGCTGCTGCAGCGTTTCATGGACGCGCTGCCGGTGCGCTGTTTCATCAAAAACACCCAAAATGAGATGGTGCTGATGAACCAAGCTGGGGCCCAGATGATGGGCAGCACGGTGCAAGCCATGCGTGGCAAGCCCTTGTCAACCTGGCTCGATGCCGACCAACTGGCGCGCATTGCCCAACAAGATGCACAGGTGCTCGCGCAAGGCCAGACCATGCGCTTTGAAGCCACCTTGTGGGATGCAGTGCGCGAACGTTATGTGCGCACCATCACCACCAAAAGCCCGGTCTTTGATGCCCAGGGGCAAGCTGAGTTTTTCATTGCGCTCACGCTGGATGTCACAGAGCAAAAGCACTTGGAAGCCCAAACCAGCAGCGAATTGCAACTGCTTGAAATGCTGGCCACCCAAACCCCACTGCCGGATTTGCTGGAAGCCTACACGCACAGTTTTGAGTCCATTTTTCCCGACGTGATCTGCTCCGTGCTGCTGCTGGATCCCGATGGCGTGCACCTGCGCCACGGAGCCGCGCCCAGCCTGCCGCACGCCTACTGTGAAGCCATTGATGGCGTGGCCATTGGGGCAGAGGTCGGCTCTTGCGGCACCGCCGCCTATGCCCGCCAGACGGTGATCGTCAGCGACATTGCGCACGACCCGCTGTGGCAAGACTACAAAGACCTGGCTCTGGCACATGGCTTGCGCGCTTGTTGGTCCGTGCCCATTTTGTCTACGCAAGGCGCGGTGCTGGGCACTTTTGCCAACTACCACTTGCAACCCCGCAGCCCACAGGCCAACGAGCTGCAGGCTCTCAAGCGCAGCGCCTACTTGCTCGGGCTGGTGATTGAACACCACCAGATCAGGCGCACACTGGCGGCGCAGGAAACCGCGCTGCGCGAGAGCGAAGCCCGTTACCGCACCCTGGTGGAATGGTCGCCCGAGGCCGTGGCGGTGCACCATGCGGGCGTGATCAGCTATGTCAACAGCGCCTGCGTCCAACTGCTGCGGGCCAGCTCCGAGGCTGACTTGCTGGGCCAACACATTGCCAATTTGCTACACCCCGAGGATCGGGAACGCGGTTTGGCGCGTGCCAAGCAAGCCATGGAAACAGGCCTACCAGCCCCCATGATTGAAGAGCGCCTGGTGCGACTCGATGGCAGCACCGTGGCGGTGGAAATTCAAAGCACAGCGATTGTTTACGACAGTGCGCCGGCGGTGTATGTGGTGGCACACGATTTATCCAGACGCCATGAAGACAAAGAAACCATTCACCATCTGGCGTTTTTTGACGAACTCACCGGCCTGCCCAACCGCCGCTTGATGCTGGACCGTCTGCAACAGACGCTGGCCAGTTCGGAACGCAAGCAGCTCTATGGTGCGCTGTTGATGCTCGACCTGGACCACTTCAAACAGCTCAACGACCTGCACGGTCACCACATGGGCGATGCCCTGCTGCAACAAGCGGCACAGCGCTTACAGGCCTGCGTGCGCAAGAGCGACAGCATCGGCCGCGTCGGAGGTGACGAATTCATGGTGCTGCTGGACACCGCTGCCGACAGCGCCGCACATGCAGCCCAGTACACCGAAACCGTGGCGCAAAAAATTCTGACACAGTTGGCCGAGCCCTACCTGCTGCAGGGAAAAAGTTACACCAGCAGCACCAGCCTGGGTGCCATGGTGTTCATGCCGGGCATGCAAGACCGTGACGATGTGGTCAAACACGCCGATGCGGCCATGTACCAGGCCAAAGCCGCCGGGCGCAACACGGTGCGCTTTTTCGACCCTGCGATGCAGGCGCAAGCAGTGGCGCGTGCCGAGTTTGAACAAGACATGCGTCAGGGGTTTGAACAGCACGAGTTCATGCTGTTTTACCAGTTGCAGGTCGATACCCTGAGCAACCCCACCGGAGCCGAAGCGCTGGTGCGCTGGCGCAGTGCCAAGCGTGGCATGGTGTCGCCGCTCGAATTTATCTCGTTGGCGGAAGAAAACGGCATGATTTTGCCGCTGGGTCAATATGTGCTGGAGTCCGCCTGCGGGCAGCTGGTGCAGTGGGCTCGCCAACCGACCACCGCGCACTGGACGGTGGCGGTGAACGTGAGCGCACGCCAGTTTGCACAAGCCGATTTTGTTGACAACGTGCTCTTGGCACTGCAAAAAACCGGAGCCAACCCGCAACGCCTGAAGCTGGAGCTGACCGAGAGCATGCTGGTGAAAAACGTGGAGGCCGTCATCGTCAAAATGAACGCCATCAAAGCGCTCGGGGTGAGTTTTTCGCTGGACGACTTTGGTACCGGTTACTCGTCGCTGTCGTACCTGAAACTGCTGCCGCTGGCACAGCTCAAGATTGACCAGTCGTTTGTGCGCGACCTGCTCACCGACCCCAACGATGCCATCATTGCCCGCACCATCATCGGCCTGGGGCACAGCCTGGGCATGCGGGTGATTGCTGAAGGGGTTGAAACTGCCCAGCAGCGCGACTTGCTGGTCAGCATGGACTGCGATGCCTTCCAGGGCTATTACTTTGCCCGCCCGATGGCGGCCAACGAGCTGCCGGCACATTTAAGAAAAACAGGCCTCTAGCCCTTTTATTTAAACGGTATGCAGCTATATTAAATATAGCAATTACTGGCGCGCATTGCGGTTGTTAAGCGGCAAGGCCTGCGGCCAACTGGTGCGAAACGGGTTGATGTCCAGACCACCCCGGCGCGTGTAGCGGGCATACACGGCCAGCCGGTGCGGCTGGCAGCGCGCCATGATGTCGGTGAACATGCGCTCGACGCAGTCTTCATGAAAACCCTGGTGCTGGCGAAAACTGACGATGTAGCGCAACAGCCCGGCCTGGTCGATCTGCGGCCCAAAGTAGCTGATCTGCACACTGCCCCAGTCGGGCTGGCC